>JBARCX010000116.1:0-5678 GCA_049794535.1 Rhodanobacter sp. | reverse complement strand
ATCAAGAGCCAGCCGCGACGGAACGCCAACGCGGCAATCAGCAGCAAGGGCAACAACAGCCACGGACCACGATCCTGCCACGCATCGCCCTGTTGCCCAGCCGACATGGTTGCCTGGTGGGCTGGTTGCAGTTGGGCGTGCAGCCCCGCGATGTCACGCCCATCGTCGCTCATCGGCACATACGTGCCGCCGCCAGCAGTCGCCAAGGCAGTGAGTGCGGCATCGTCTCGACGCACCAACACGAGGTTGCCCTGCGCATCGTGCAGAAAACTGCCATCACCTAACGGCACCGGGCCACCCTGTGCCGTGCCGACACCGAGTACCGATACATGTACGCCTGCAGCTAGCGCTTTACTCGCCGCTTCCTGTGCTGTTGCATCGGCGGTGTCGGTGAGTAACACCAACGAACCAGCATCGGCTTTGGCGTCGTGAATCAGCGCCACACCCTGAGCGATCGCTTGCGCTGCGTTGTTGCCATCCACGGGCATCGTGTTAGGAGCCATCGCATCGAGTAGCTCATTGAGACTACGCACATCACTCGTCAGTGGCGCCACGACGAAGGATTCGCCAGCGTAACCAATCAAACCATTGAGGCCATCATTGTTGCTCGCTAGCAAGTCGTGCGCTTTGTAGCGTGCGCGATCGATTCGGCTCGGCGTCACATCACGTGCCAACATGCTCTGCGATAGCGATATCGCCACCACTTGCACTGCACGATCGGTGTAGAGCGGCTGCGCAATGCGGCTCCAAGTTGGCCCTGCCAGCGCCAATACACCCAGCAACCAACCCAACGCAAACAGTCCGAACGGCAACCGCCGACTACGTGCCCGACCATAAAGTAGATGCGGCAGCAGCTCTGCATCGACCAGTCGCGACAATTCTTGCTGTGCACTACTACCGCGTGCACCCAGCCACAACAACAATGGCAGTGCCACCAATGCAAGCAACCACATCGGCTGCAAGAAATGGAATTGGTGTAGGGCCTCGCTCATACGGGCTTCCTCTGCTTGCGCGGAAGCCATGCCAGCATTAATAACAGAGCGGCGACATTCAGCGGCCAGCGAAATAACTCATGGTGAAGTCGCAAGCTCGGCCCCTGCTGTGGCATCGGCTCCAGCGCATCAATCGCACGATAGGCATCCGCCAGCTGATCACCGTCTGTCGCGCGGAAGAACTTACCTCCCGTCTCTTGCGCGATCGTGGTGAGCATGTTCGCATCGAGATCAGCCGATGGATTGATTACCTGATCACCAAAAAAACCAGGCACACGCATCTGCGTAGCGCCGATGCCAATGGTGTAGATACGTACACCTGCAGCCTTCGCCGCTCGCGCCGCATCTAACGGCTCAATGCTGCCTGTATTGTTGACGCCATCGGTAAGCAGCACCAACACGCGCGCTTGTTCCGGCAGCGACGACAGTCGCTTTACTGCGATCGCGATGGCATCGCCAATCGCCGTCTCGGTGCCCGCAAGACCCACCGTTGCGCCCTGCAATTGCGCACGCACAGCATTGAGGTCATAGGTCAGCGGCGTGACCAGAAAGGCACGGCTACCGAACGCAATCAGTCCCATTTCATCGCCACTTCGTCGTGCGATGAAATCACCGGCGATGGCCTCGACCGCGCCAAAGCGGCTTACCGGTTGGCCGGCCAACACCATATCGTTGGTGCTCATGCTGCCGGAGAGATCCACCGCCAGCAGCATGGCGCGCCCACTGTGATGCTGTGCTTGCGGTGGACCTAGCCGCTGCGGCCGTGCCGCGGCGACGAGCAGGCAAAGCCATGCTAGGGCAAGCAACCATGGCACCGCGCCTTGTACGGCCATACCGCGACTCTCACCCCATGACAGATGGGGGTGTGGCAGATGCAACGCCTGACCCGGCGCAGCTGGACGCAGCAAACGTCGCAGCAGCCACGGCAATGGCAAAAGCACAAATACCCATGGCCATACAAAATCAGGCCGCACAAAATCCGCCCAGGCGAAGTCAGGCACGTTTCGCCTCCTTGCCCATGCGCGGCGTGCGACGCAACGCCATCGCCAGCCAGTGTCGTGTTGCCGCTAAGGCAGCCAACCGATCGAAGGTGGCTAACGGTTGATACATGCGTTGTTCCAATGTCGCCAACACATCGAGCGTGACGACATCCACAGGTACCTGTTCCAACGTTTGTCGCCATGGTTCGCCGCGTTGCTGGGTAGCCGTTGGTTCATAGCGCCGTGCTGCGCGTCGAAGCAGCTGGTGCAACCCCGCGGCTAGTGCGGCGTCATCGTCGGCATGTCGCGCAGCAAGCGCATCGATTTCATCCAACGCACGACGCTGCCACGCAACGCGACGGCGACGTCGATGCCAGATCAGCACAATGATGCCTATCAAGATAAGCAGCAACGCAGCGAGTACCCACCATCCCGGCGCGGGTGGCCACCACGATGGGTTAGGCGGCAGATGAATATCGCGCAGTACCAACCCAGGTGAGACCGGTGGTGCTGCACTAGGTGGGGGTGTCGTCGACTGAAGCATCATCGTGCCGACCTCCCCGCGCGCATCAACGCCGATATCGCATCGAGCGGGTCCGCTGTCGTATCGATACCCTGCACGTGAAGGCCCAGCGATTTTGTTAGCCCATGCAAGTGGGCTTGTCCTGCACCGAGGTGACGTTGAAATTCATTACGCTCGCGTGTGCCGAGCAGCGACACTTCGCGACGTTCGCCTGCATGCTCCAACGGATAGCGGCCTGGCGGCGGCAGCTGAAGTTCCAAGGGATCCGCCACCACCAACACGCGCACCTCAGCGTGTCGAGTCACATCGAGCAAGCGACTACGCGCAGCCTCATCGCAACTGAGGCCATCACTGATGATCAGCACGCGACTCGCGCCATGTTGCAGCCGGTTGGCGCGCCGCAGCGCTTCGGATAATGGTTCGTCACCTGCGTCTTGCAACGCATCCCATTCAGCCAATGCGCCACACACGGCAAGTGCGCCACGCGCACCACCGCGTGGCCGTAGCATTCGTCCATGCCCGCCAAACGCAAGCAAGCCCACGCGTTCACCGGCACGCACGGCGTACCATGCAGCCAGCGCCGCGGCGCGCGCGGCCTGTACTGATTTGAAGCGTGCACGCGTGCCGAAACGCATGCTGGCGTGGCTGTCCAGCAGGATCAAAAGGCGACCTTCGCGTTCTTCCTGAAATAGCTTGGTATGCAACTTTCCGCTGCGCGCGGTGAGTCGCCAATCCAAGCGGCGTACATCATCTCCCGGCTGATAAGCACGTGACTCGGCGTAATCCATACCGCGCCCATGAAGGCGGCTGGCTTGTTGTCCCGCACGCGCGGCACGACTATCGACCGGCGGCAAAGTGAGCCGAGCCACTCGTGTGCGCAAACCGATCAATTCAGCCAGTGAGACGTGAACACGACCGTCTCCATCCGTACGACTGGGTAATGCTTGGCTTATCGGCATAGCGTCTATCCGCTTCGCAGTGCTCACGGCAGCGGCACGAGATCCAGTAAACGGGCGATGACCTGATCACTGCGCACACCTTCTGCCTCAGCCTCATAGCTGAGCAGCACACGATGGCGCATCACCTCATGAACGATCGCATGTACGTCTTCAGGCAGCACATAATCCCGACCCGCCAACCATGCATGAGCGCGTGCGCAGCGGTCCAAGGCAATGGTGGCGCGCGGACTGGCACCCCAGGCAATCCAGCGCTTCAGCTCAGGTCCGTAACGACCTGCATCGCGACTTGCCAGTACCAGCTGAGTGAGGTACTCCTCCAAGGCGGGAGCCATGTGCACAGCTAGCGCAGCTTCACGAGCCGCAAATACGTCGGCTTGGCTGAGTATCGGTGCAGGCGCCGCTTTTGCATGCAGTTGCTGGCGAGCCTGCTCACGCGTCAGGCGAAGAATCGCCAACTCGGCCGCCGCGTCGGGATAGCCGATGGTCACGTGCATCATGAAACGATCCAGCTGCGCTTCCGGCAACGTGAACGTGCCTTCCTGCTCGATCGGGTTCTGCGTCGCCATGACGAGGAACAATTCGGGGAGTCGCCACGTGCTGCGACCAACGGTGATCTGTCGTTCGGCCATCGCCTCGAGCAGCGCAGACTGCACTTTCGCCGGAGCGCGGTTGATCTCATCGGCCAGCACGATGTTGTGGAACAACGGGCCGCGTTCGAATTCGAAACTGCCAGCCTGCGGGCGAAATACATCGGTGCCGGTGAGATCGGCGGGCAATAGATCCGGCGTGAACTGCACTCGGTGGAAATCCGCCTCGATGCATGCAGCCAGAGCCTTCACCGCCGTGGTCTTTGCCAGGCCGGGCGCGCCTTCGACGAGCAAATGACCATCCGCAAGCAGGGCAATCAGCAAGCAGTCGATCAGGTGCGGCTGGCCAATGATGCTTTGTTGCAGCTTATCTCGCAGTTGCGCGAAGGCTTGCTGCAAACGGCCCGGGGCCTGGCTCTGGGGCATGTCCATCATGAGTTTTCCGTGGTGCATGGTGTCGCTTCTGACCGCAGATGCGACTGAAAGTTTGACGGTTCGATAGCACAGCGTTCGTTATTCAGACGTTGAAAATAAAAAAGGGCGGCTCCATGGCCGCCCTTTTTTATCTACATGTCGTTGCGATTTACTGCAAGGAGTCGTTAAGAATGCGCGGTGTTAAGAAGATCAACAGCTCCGCCTTGTCGTTGATGCGTGACGTCTGGCGGAACAGGGCGCCTAGCACCGGGATATCACCCAGCCCCGGTACCTTTACGACGGAGTTCGTCTTGGTGACCTGATAGATACCGCCGAGCACCACAGTCTGGCCATTGTCGATCAGCACGGAGGTATTCACTTCCTGCGTATTGATGATCGGCACCTGACCACTACCTGGCACCGTGATGTAACTGGCCAATGCATCCTTCTTCACATTGATGGCCAGATAGACACGATTGTCGGCGGTGATCGTCGGTGTCACCTTCAATTCCAGCACCGCATCCTTGAATGCCACCGTGGCAGTACCGCTACCGGCCGCGCCGGTGCCGCTGTTCTGGTAGGTGACGTAACCGATTTCCTGGCCTTGGCGAATCACCGCTTCCTGCTGGTTGGCAGTAATCACACGCGGACTGGAAACCAGCTCGCTACGTCCTTCGGTCTGCGCCGCTTGCAGTTCCAGATCGAGAGCGAAGTTCTTACCGATGATGCCTACACCAATGCTGCCTGCAACAGTACTGGCCGGAAGGCTGACGTTGAGACCGTTGGTCTGATACGTCGTGCCTGGCGCATTGCTGAAGTACTCACTGGGATTGCCCGTAACGGTCGGGATGCTTCCTCCCGTGATCACTGACTTGTTACCGACCTGACGCACACCACTGATACCGAACTGGGCACCCAGATCACGCTCGAAGCTATCGCTGGCGATCACGACACGCGATTCAATCAGCACCTGCTGCACCGGCCTGTCGAGTACGGCGATCAACTTGCGCAGCTGCTCGATCTTCTCCGCGGTGTCATTGATCAGCAGGGTGTTGGTGCGCTGATCGAAGGACACACTACCGCGTGGCGAAAGGAAACCATGCTGCCCACCACCCGCGCCAGCACCACCACCAGCGCCACCACTACTCTGCATACTGCCCGTGGTTAGCAGCTTGGCGATGTCGTTCGCTTTGCCATAGCTAATCGGCACATATGTGGTGATC
>JBARCX010000115.1:0-2700 GCA_049794535.1 Rhodanobacter sp. | reverse complement strand
AGTACGACCCGTGCGTATGTCACGGGCCTGTCTGGCAGTTGATGTTGCGATGACTTGCCAATCGGTTTTTGCAGATCAGCTCTTGGCAGCGGACGGCAAACGGGATACGAGCCGCAAGGAAACCGTCAGGCCTTCCAATTGGTAATGCGGCTTGAGGAAGAACTTCGAGGTGTAATAACCCGGCGCACCTTCCACCTCTTCCACCACCACTTCAGCACCCGACAGCGGCTTGCGCGCCTTGGTCTCTTCGCTGGAGTTCGCCGGATCGCCATCGACGTAGTTGGTGATCCATGTGGTCAGCCAGCGCTCCATCGCCTGACGATCCTTGAACGAGCCGATCTTGTCGCGCACGATGCACTTCAGGTAATGCGCGAAGCGGCAGCAGGCGAACATGTACGGCAAACGTGCACCGAGCGCAGCGTTGGCAGTAGCTGCGGGATCGTCGTACTCCTCCGGCTTAGCCAGTGACTGCGCGCTAATGAACGCGGCCATGTCCGAATTCTTCCGATGTACCAGCGGCATCAGGCCCATCTTGTCCAGCTCGGCCGAACGGCGATCGGTGATGGCGATTTCAGTCGGGCACTTCATGTCCACGCCGCCGTCATCGGTGGGGAACGTATGCACCGGCAAGCCTTCCACCGCACCACCGGATTCAATGCCGCGAATGCGCGAGCACCAGCCGTATTCCTTGAAGGAACGGTTGATGTTCACTGCCATCGCGTATGCCGCGTTCTGCCAGGTGTACTTGGACGAATCAGCGCCGTCGCTTTCCTCTTCGAAATTGAACTCCTCGACCGGATCGGTCTTGGCGCCATAAGGAAGACGGGCCAGCGTGCGCGGCATCGCCAACGCCAGATACTTGGCGTCATCCGATTCACGCAGCGAACGCCATGCCGCGTAGTCCGGCGTGGAGAAGATCTTGGCCAGATCGCGCGGATTGGCCAGATCATTCCAGCTATCCATACCCAGCAAGGTGGCATTGGCCGCTGCAATGAACGGCGCATGCGCAGCCGCAGCCACCTGTGCCATGCCGCCCAGCAGCTCGACGTCCGGTGGGCTGTGATCAAAGTAGTAATCACCGACCAGGCAGCCGTACGGCTCGCCACCGAGCTGACCGTATTCTTCTTCGTACATCTTCTTGAAGATCGGACTCTGATCCCACGCGGTGCCCTTGTAGCGCTTGAGCGTTTTGCCCAGCTCTTTCTTGGAGATGTTCATCACCCGGATCTTCAGTTGCTGATCCGTTTCGGTGTTGTTGACCAGGTGATGCAGACCACGCCAGGCGCTTTCCAGCTTCTGGAAATCCTCGTGGTGCATGATCTGGTTGAGCTGCTCGCTGATCTTGCGATCGAGCTCGGCCACGTAAGCGTTAATGGTCTGGGTGACGTCGTCGGAAACGATGTCGGCCTTGTTCAACACCTGCTCGGCCAGCGTGCGGACGGCGGACTCCACCTCTTCCTTTGCACGCTCGCTCTTCGGCTTGAATTCTTTGTCCAGCAACGCAGCGAAATCGCCCGCATCGATGGTCTGTACGGCGCCGCCCTGTTCGGCCAGTTTCTCAGTTGCCATGGTGTTTACTCCCCGTCCTTGCCGGCGTCGCCAGGCTTGGGCGCCGATGCCAGTGATTGCAGCAATGCCGGATCATTGATCGCCTGCGCGAGCAACTTCTCCGCGCCAGCCTTACCGTCCATATAGGTGCCGAGATTGGCGAGCTGGGTACGCGCCTCCAGCAACTTGGCCACCGCGCCGACCTTGCGAGCTACGGCGGCCGGCGAGAAGTCGTCCATGCTCTCGAAGGTGATGTCCACACTGAGGTTGCCTTCACCGGTCAGCGTGTTGGGTACGGCAAACGTGACGCGCGGCTTCATGGCCTGCATGCGGTTGTCGAAGTTGTCGACGTCGATCTCCAGCGCCTTGCGATCTTCGATCGGCGGCAGTTCGCCAGCGTTGGCGCCCGACAGATCCGACATCACGCCCATCACGAACGGCACCTGCACTTTCTTCTGTGCGCCGTAAACCTCTACGTCGTATTCGATCTGCACCCGCGGTGCCCGATTTCGCGCAATGAACTTCTGACTACTTTGCTTGGCCATGCGATGTCTCCTTAAAAAAGGTCTGCCGGATTCTTGGATCCGAATGCGGCGCTCGGTTTTCGGGTGGCACAAAACGGTATTTCTGACGATTGCGCTGAGGTGAACGCCATCCAGGCGAAACCTCGCGCAACGCGTCGGATCGTCATCAATTCGTCAGCTTCCGCTGGCGCGCGTGAGCTGCAGCCCCCTGCTTGGCGTCGTCCTCACGGTGCTGCCGCGAGGCCGGGCGAATTGCCTTTCCATCCAGTTACTGCGCAGTGGGTTGGAGGATTTGATCAATGTGGACTGGGTCACATTTATCATTTGTTCATGTTGGCGATATCGCCAGGTTGTTCGCTACGCCCGAAGGAAGTCCCCGTGGGACCGCGGGCTTTCGATCTCTTGCCGATCGACGCCTGCGCTGGCGCTTCTCGCTCGTCGTCGCTGCGTAGGCAGGGGCCCAGTGGCGGTATCGCTCGGTTATTGCGCTATCGCCAGGTTGCCGCTTACGCAGCGGGCGTTTCGAACCCCTGCCGGGGTCCGAGTCACCTTTCTTTGCTGGCCCAAAGAAACGTAACCCAAAGAAATGGCCTTATAAGCTCATAGCGATATGTGGGATACGAGCCTG
>JBARCX010000114.1:0-11024 GCA_049794535.1 Rhodanobacter sp. | reverse complement strand
GCTGTCGCTTGAAGGCCACTCAAGAGCAACCCTACGGGCCGGATCTGTTTGCACTCAGGCCTGCGTCATCACTCAGTTGTGTATCGACATACACGCCCTCGTTCTTCCTTGCCCTGCGCGCACACAGCTTCCGGCGCGGGCCACGCAGAGATATCAAACAGGCTCTAACATCAGTCACTCGAAAACGTTCGTCACCCCATACAAATCAAGGAAGTCACATGTTTCGACGTGTCGCCATTATCGGCGGCGGCGCCGCGGGAGCCGCGTTGCTCAGCGAGCTGCTGGAACGCTCAACCGCGCAACCGCTGCATCTGGATTGGTACACCGGCGGCGGCACGACGGGTCGTGGTGTGGCATATAGCACCGCATCTGAGCGGCATCTGCTCAACGTGCGCGCTGCTTCGATGGGTCTGTTCGCCAGCCGACCGAATGGCTTCCTGGAATACGCGCAGCAGGGTGACCGCAGCATCGCCGGCACGGATTTTCTATCGCGTCGGTTATACGGCGATTACCTCGAGGCCGAGGTCGCTCGTGCCTTGGCGCGCGCTCAATCGCGAGGTCACGACGTGCGCGTGCTGCCGTTTGCTGTCGACTCGCTCGTACCGGAGCACGACGGCGTCAACGTATTCCATGGCGATACCACCAGCCGCGTCGAAGCAGCCGTGCTAGCGCTAGGCGCACTGCCACCGCAACCATTGGCAGGCGTGAGCGATGCCTCCCTGGCCAGTGGCAACTACATCACGCTGCCGTGGCCCTTCCTCGCCAATGTAAAGCCCGATCCACAACCACGCGAAGTCGCGATCATCGGTCTCGGGCTAACGGCCGTGGATGTGATGCTCGAACTCTCCGCGCAATGGCCGAATGCGCATTTCACCGCCGTCTCTCGCCATGGCTTACTGCCCGAAGTGCACCTTGCCCAAGTGACCGCACCAACCGATGACGGCGGTGAATTGCACGAGTCCATGCGCGACATGCCGGATATCCGCCACTGGCTGCACCTGCTGCGCGAAGCCACGACGCAAAGCGACGACTGGCGCACCGTGATCGACAGCCTGCGTCCGCACACCTCCGCGTTATGGGCCATGTTGCCGCTCAACGAGCGCGCACGCTTCCTGCGCCATGCACGTTGGGCATGGGAACGCTCACGCCACCGCATGCCGCAACAAGTGCACGACAACATCACAGCACTTGAGCACAGTGGCCGCATGCGTCGCATGCGCGGCCGCGTAAAACAGGTGGAGTACAACCAAGACAACCGGCTGCATCTCGATCTCGTCCATGCTGGAGATGTCACCACGGTAGCTGCCGACTTAGTGATCCAGACCGTGGGCCTCGACACTGACGTGCGTCGCACACCCGATCCGCTCGTACGCCAACTGGCAACCAATGGCCACATCCGCCCCGACCCACTGGGCTTGGGCTGCGAGGCTGGACCGGACGGCCGACTGCGCCATGACGATCAGACTTGGTCGCGGCTATTTGCTATGGGAAGCCTCTTGCGCGGCACGCTGTGGGAATCCACCGCTATGCCAGAAATCCGCCATCAAGCGCGTCATCTCGCTGACAAGTTGTTGGCTGACTAAGAGCCTGCTTTCGATGGCCTCTTCACTGCGGTGAAGGGGCCATCGCGGTGAACATGCCCGCAAGCTGATGCGTCGCATGGGAGAATCACCACACCATGAGCCTACCCCTGCTTCTCACACTCATCGCCGTCCTGCTGCATATCGCAGGCATCGCCGCCGCGATGCATGCCGTGATGTACACACGTACCCCGCAAGGTGCGTTCGCCTGGGTGCTAGGGCTGGTGCTGCTGCCATACGCCACCTTACTGCCGTATCTCTATCTGGGCCGCAGTCGCTTCCATGGTTATGTAGGCAAACATCGCCTGCATCGCGAACACCTCGAACTCACGCGTGCCGGTGCTGACACAGGCGATGGCATGGCAGCGGAATGCGCGCGCTTCGCGGCACTCACCACCATGCTGGACACCCCTTTCCATTCCGGGCAAAAGCTTCAGCTACTGATCGACGGTGACGCTACCTTCGAGGCAATTCTCACAGCCATCGCGCAAGCTGAGCACTGTGTGCTGGTGCAGTTCTTCATTTTTCACGACGACGGACTCGGTCGTCGCATGCAGCAGGTATTGCTGGAACGCGCCGCTGCCGGTGTCGAGATATGCGTGTTGTACGACGGCGTGGGTAGCCACGAATTGCCCTCGCATTACGTCGACACGCTACGCGCAGGTGGCGTAGCGATCCATCCGTTCGCCACGCAACAACGAAGCAATCGCTTTCAGCTCAATTTCCGCAATCACCGCAAGATTGTGGTGATTGACGGCTGGCGTGGCTTCGTCGGCGGTCTCAATGTGGGCGATGAATACCTGGGGCTCAAACCACCACTGGCACCATGGCGCGACACCCACATGGAACTGCAAGGCCCGGCGGTTGCCGACCTGCAGCGCAGCTTCGCGGAAGATTGGCACTGGGTCACCGGTGCGCTGCCGCCGATACTTATGCCGCGTCCTGCGGAAGGCACGGCGCATACATTGATCGCCGCTACCGGCCCGGCCGACCGGCAAGAAAGCTGCTCGCTGCTCTTCGTCGGCGCGATCAACGCCGCGCAACAACGGCTATGGATAACCACGCCCTACTTCGTACCCGATCAGGCCGTGATGTCAGCACTACGGCTCGCCGTATTCCGCGGTGTGGATGTGCGCGTACTGATCCCCGCGCGACCTGATCATCGCACGGTGTTTCTTGCCTCCACCCTGCACGCCTATGACGCATTGCGCGCAGGCATCCGCGTCTTCCGTTTCCAGCCAGGCTTCATCCATCAGAAGGTGATGCTGATTGACGATGATGCGACCTCGATCGGCAGCATGAATCTGGACAACCGCTCGTTCCGGCTTAATTTCGAAGTCGCCGCACTCAACGTGGATCGCGCCTTCGCCGACGCTGTCGATGCCATGCTACGTAACGATTTTTCTCGCGCCGTAGAGCTCACTGAAGCTGAGTACCGCGAAGCACGATGGTGGCGACGCCTTGCGATGCACGTGGCGCGGTTGTTCGATCCGATTCTTTAAGCGCCCCTTACTGGTTCTTGGTAGAACGCCGGTACCAATCGCCTTTGCTCACGATCCAGGCGATGTACACGCCCACTGCCGCGCCAATCAGCTCCCAGAACACCCGCGTACCGATGCTGTCCGGGTCGTGCACCGCAGCGAGTTTGGCCCGGAGCAACGCTATCGATTGCAGCCCACCGCTGTAATTGAAATAGAGCAGATCCCACAGATCGCCGCTGGCTGTGAGCAACAACGCTAGCCCGTAGGCGCAACACATCTGCCGGACATCGCTCCAACCATGATGGCGCCGGAGCCAATAAAGCAGCAGAAATAACAAGAATCCGGCTCCTGCACTGATCGCGCCAGCCTGAAGGCCACCCACCATGCCGTAGCCCATCCATGACTGGTCGTATTGCATAGCGCGTTATCCCTGTCTGTTTGTCAGCCTGCATTATGCATGCGAGTTATGCTGACTCCTCACTTTCACCGTCTAGCAATCCCTCTATGCATCAAGCCCTTCACGACCGTGCGGCATTGATCCTCGTCGATGTGCAACCCGACTTCATGCCCGGTGGGGCCCTGGCTTGTCATGAGGGCGACGCGATCGTGCCGGGTATCGACCGATTGTTGCGCGCAGGCGTGTTTCGCCATGTTGTCGCTACCCAGGACTGGCACCCACGCCGGCACATCTCATTTGCCAGCTCGCATGCAGGCATGCCCCCGTTCCAGCAGATCGAGCTCTACGGCCACGCACAAACGCTATGGCCGGACCATTGCGTACAAGGCACTGCGGGCGCACGCCTTCACCCCGGCATCGACTGGTCGTCAACAAACGCCATCATCCGCAAAGGCAGCGATCCACGAGTGGACTCATACAGCGGCTTTCGCGAGAACCACGGACCGGATGGCGCACGCCCAACCACAGGGCTAGCCGGCTGGCTGCGCGAGCGTGGCGTAGATGACGTCTACGTATGCGGGCTGGCCCGCGATGTCTGCGTGCTATGGACGGCGCAGGATGCCGTGACCTCTGGCTTCCGTACCCATATCGTGTGGGATCTCAGCCGGCCGGTCACCCCTGACACGGACGATGCCACCCGCGTCACGCTGCAAGCGCAGGGCATTGGCATCGTCGATTCGGCGACACTCGAGGCTACCTAAGCCTCATCCTCGCCGGTGGCGCCGACCAACGGATCGCCATCCGCATCGATAGTCACCACGATGTCGATGGGCCGGCAGCACACTTGGCAATCCTCGATATAACGCTGATCACCGGCTGATACATCGACCAGGATCTCGATGGACTCGCCACAGTACGGGCACTGGATATCGACAGGCGTAAGCATGGGGAACCGGCCACGAGCAAACAGAGCTTGAAGCTTGGCACAGGCAGCACGACAACGTATCCACACCATGCCCGCGCTACAATCGACACACCGCCTGTCGAGCGTGTCGAAGGCTGATATTCACCTGCACGGACGGTGTCGTGGCGATGAACCTGAAGCAGATACTGCCCTTTCGGCGTAAGCCCAGAATCTTCGACATCGGCGGACGGCCCTTCGTTAGCCAGGGACTCTCACGTCGGATCTGGGACGATATCTACCACCACGCGCTTACTGTTCGCTGGCCCACCTTCTTCGGCCTTGCCGGTGCAGCCTTCCTGCTACTCAACGCCTTCTTCGCAACGATCTATCTGTTGGGAACACATCCCATCGCCAATCAGTTCCCGAAGGGCTTTGGCGGTGCGTTCTTTTTCAGTGTGGAGACCCTGGCCACCGTCGGCTATGGCGACATGCACCCGCAGACCGTTTACGCGCATCTCGTGGCCACTGTGGAGATCTTCACCGGCATGGGTTGCATCGCGCTGGTCACCGGCCTGATCTTTTCGCGCTTCTCGCGTCCACGCGCCAAAATGATTTTCGCCAACCACCCGGTCATACGGATGATCAACGGACAGCAAACGCTGATGATTCGCGCAGCCAACACCCGGCATAACGTACTCGCTGAGGCCTACGCGCAATTGCATATGCTCCGGCTCGAAGCTTCATCTGAAGGCTTCAGGATCCGCAAAATTCATGACCTTAAACTGGTGCGCGATCGCCACCCGATCTTCATGCTCAGCTGGACGCTGATGCATATCATCGACGAGAGCAGCCCGCTTTACGGTATGACGCCGGAAACCCTCGAAAGCACACGAACAGTGGTACTTCTGACCATTGAGGGTATCGACGAAACCACCTCGCAATCCATGATGGCCCGGCGCCAATGGAGTCACAGTGATCTGCGCTGGAATCATCGCTACCTCGACCTCGTCCAGGACGGCGGCAACGGCCTTAGCACCATCGATTACAGTGTTTTCTATGATGTTGTGCCACTAGAGAATGAAGAACAGCCGTAGCGCTACAAACGCCTCGCACCCGCTAAGCGATACACTT
The DNA here is from genome assembly GCA_049794535.1 of Rhodanobacter sp. Classification (GTDB taxonomy): domain Bacteria; phylum Pseudomonadota; class Gammaproteobacteria; order Xanthomonadales; family Rhodanobacteraceae; genus JBARCX01. The sequence continues at coordinate 5,531 of JBARCX010000114.1, read as the reverse complement.
GCGTCCCCTCACCGGACAGATCTCCATGGCCGAGCGCGAATTCGAAAACTTCACCGTACGCTCCGGCGCCAGCACCGAGAGCTCGCGCTTTACAGCGTGGCTTGCTGTTACGCCAAGTGGCGGGCGCGGCTATCCGGTGTACTACGCCATCTGCGAAAACCGCAGTTTTCGCCAACGAGAGAAGGCCGAGGATGCCGCCGCAACCGCGCTGATGGACATGCTGGGACTGGAAGACGACGGCACGCCGATCTTCCCCGAGGACTACACCGGCTTCGCCGATGAAGCGCCCACTGACGCACCCTGATTCGATCACCGGATGACGCCGTTCAAGTATCTCGCCGGTTACCCACCGGCACTGCAAGACAAGATCCGTCAGCTGATCGCGCAGGATCAACTGAGCGATTACCTGCAACGCCGCTATCCGCAGCGTCACGAGATCCGGAGCGACAAGGCCCTATACGCCTACACCAACACGCTCAAGCAGGAACACCTGCGTAATGCGCCCGGCATCGACAAGGTGCTGTACGACAGCAAGCTCGACGTGATTCGCAAGGCCCTCGGCCTACACACCGCGATCTCACGCAACCACGGCGGCCAGTTGAAGGCGAAGAAGGAAATCCGCATCGCCAGCGTGTTTCGCGAAGCCGCACCGGAGTTCCTGCGCATGATCGTTGTGCACGAACTGGCGCACCTGAAAGAGTTCGAGCACAACAAGGCGTTCTATCAACTGTGCTGCTACATGGAGCCGGACTACCACCAGTTGGAGTTCGACTTGCGCGTCTACCTTACCTGGCGTGACATTCCCTCATGCGAACAACCCGCACCGACCGCCGACTGACGGCGCATGGATTCACGTCGACGTAGCGGCTGCTCGCGCTACGAGTTGCGCCACCGCCGCCGGGATAGCCGCCGGTATATCCACCGTCACCATGCGTTGCGCATCGCTCTCATCCAGGCCATGTTCCAGTTCGTGCGCCCAGGTCACGTGGTAAGGCAGATGCACACCCCAGCCGCCAAGACGTAACACCGGCTCGATATCCGAACGCAGCGAATTGCCTACCATCGCGAATTGCGATGGTGCCAACCCGAACTCGGCTAAAACACGCTGGTATGTGGTCGCATCCTTTTCCGACACGATCTCGATGCGACGAAACAGATCGGCCAAGCCCGACTGCGCCACCTTTTTCTCCTGATGGAATAGATCACCCTTGGTGATCAACACCACCGCATGATGCTCAGCCACGGCAGCCACCGCTTCGCGAATACCGGGCAGCAGTTCCACCGGGTGCTGCAACACATCTTTGCCTATTTCCACCAGCCGATGAATGTCACTTGCCGAGATACGTCCGTCACTGATCGCGATGGCGGTTTCCACCATCAACAGTGTCATGCCTTTTGCACCGTAGCCGAATAACTTCAGATTGCGTCGTTCGGTCGCCAACATGCTGTCCTGCACATGACGGTCGCCCAGGTCCACATAACGCCCGAGGATGTCGGTGAATTGAGCGTTTGCCGCCTGGTAATAGCCCTCGCTGTGCCAAAGCGTGTCGTCACCGTCGAAACCGATCAACTGCAACATGAGAATTTACGTATCCGGCCAAATCGCAAGGATAGCGCGCCTATCAACCATGCATTCTCGGGCAGCCAAGAACCCATACAAAACGGCCTTTGCGTGGGCACATGTCGCACCATTTCGTCAGCTTGAGCACAGGTACGATCCGTACGGGATTGCAGGGATGTTCAACCAAAATTCATAAATGTCGCCATGGAGGCGTAATTTATTGCGCATGAGAAAACACCCAACCCCATAAAGCCAGCACAAGCAATCTCCATGCGTCGAGCGTGAATTCCACGTCAAAGCACTGCATTTATCGCAATATATTCCGATGAAAAAATTGTGAAGAATACAAATACAGCGACACGCATCTCAGCTATATCCCGCTGATTAAATTAGTTTTTGCAATAAGCATCGTTCGCAGTGATGTTATGAATTTTGGTCATTGCGATTTACTTTAAAACCTCCCTACACTCAAAACGGATCGCTAAAGGGAGCACGTGGCGAACAGGTGTCGGGGGGCATCTTTCGCTTCATGTACTGATTCAAAGCATCGCGTTTTATTGCCTGCGTATCGCGCCGTCTTCATGGACCGCGTGACGGGTGAGCTTTGCTCCATCACAACCACTTGCCTTCCATCTAACGAAGCAAAAGGAGGTCATAAAAGCATCAGCGACACACCACGATGGATGAATTCGGCGCAGGGGGGCCTCGCTTTTTTCATTTGATCTTTCACGGAGATAAAGCATGAATAATCGGCATCTGATTCTGTGCTCATCGATCGCGGCAGCGATTGCAATCCTGCCAGCTATCGCACTAGCACAGGCCGCGACGTCGCAAGACGCAGTGGTCGCGGATATCAACACGGCTGAAATGCCGCGAGTGACGAAAACCGTCGATAACAAAGTTCTATCGACGCTTCAGCAAAGCCATCTCGCACTCGTTGCCCAGGCCGCACCCGCTGGCACCGTGGCCGATTCCACCGTCATGAATCACATGCAGCTGGTACTCAAGCGCAGTGCACTGCGCGAAGCCGCACTCAATACGCTGATTACGGCCCAGCACGATCCCAATTCATTCAAATTCCATCACTGGCTAACGCCCGAGCAGTACGGCAAAGCCTTCGGCGTGGCCGATGCTGATATCGCCGCTGCTAAGTCATGGCTGATCTCGCAGGGCTTCACCGTCAATGGTGTGTATCCGAACAAGATGCAGATTGATTTCAGCGGCACCGCGGGCTTGGTGAAAAATGCGTTCCACACGCAGGAAAACCACTACACCATCAACAAAGCCAGCCATATCGCGAATGCCGGTGACATCAGCGTTCCTGCTGCGCTGGGCGACGTCGTCGTAGGTGTTGCAGGCCTCAACGATCTGCGCCCCCAGGCCTTGCACGTGGCAACCAAGGTGGGGCAGTTCAACAACGCGACCCAGAAGTTCAAGATCCAGCAGTCGGCCAAAACGATGGCCGCCGCTTTCGTAGCTAGCCCCGAGGCGATCTCGTTTACCAACGGCGCGCGTGGTTTTGTACCGTACGATCTGGCCAAGATGTATGGCGTCGATAAATTGCATGCCGACGGCGTAACCGGCACTGGCATCACCATTGCGGTAGTCGAAGACAGCTCCATGGTGCCCGCGGATTGGACCAACTTCGTTAGCCAGTTCAATCTGGGTAGCTACGGCGGCACCTTCGCGCAAATCCAGCCGCAAGCCACCGGCTTTACCAACTGTATTGACCCGACCATCGCCGCTCCCGGCGAGGATGATGGCGAAACCCTGCTCGATGCAGAGTGGTCCACTGCTATCGCCCCCGGCGCGAACATCGAGGTGGCAAGCTGCGACGATTCGAATGGCAGCAATTTCTTCGGTGGCGTATTCACGGCAGCTACCAACCTGATCAACGGTACCAGCCGCCCGAATGTGATCAGCGCCAGCTATGGCTACGGTGAGGACTTTGTCGATGCCGCTGACAAGACAGCAATCGACCTGATGTGGGCACAAGCCGATGCTGAGGGCATTTCGGTCTTCGTATCCAGCGGCGACTCAGGCTCCAATCCGAGTTTCAACGGCGGTGTCATCAACAGTGTCGGCATTAGCGCCAACGCGTTTGGTACATCACCCAATGACACCGTCGTAGGTGGCACAGATACCGCCGACGTGCTTGATAAAACCACCAAGAAGTACTTCAGCTCGACCGTCAACTCAGTTTACGGATCGGCGCTTTCGTATGTGCCAGAGATTCCGTGGAACCAATCCTGCGGCAACTCCTTGGCAGCGAAATCAGCTGGGTTCGCCAGCGCACTCGCTTTCTGCAAGGAATACCTCACGTTCGATCCGAACGGTTACTACGTGACCTCTGAAGCTGGTAGCGGCGGCCCCTCCTCGGTCGATCGCAAGCCGGCATGGCAGCGTCAAATTCACAATGCAGCGAAAGACCAGTCGCGTGATGTTCCCGATGTCGCCTTGTTCGCGGGCTCCTACGGTGGCTCCAGCTGGGTGATCACCTGCACGGCGGCCTATCCCTGCGTCGCAGGATTCACCGCACCAGTGGAACTCAGCGGCGGCACGTCGTTGGCCTCACCCATGTTTGCCGGCATCCAGGCGTTGATCGATCAGGGGCTGGCCGCTCGCGGGCTTGGCGCCGACCAGGGCAATGCGGCACCCACGCTGTATGCGTTGGCTGCCGATGAGTTCGGCGGTGCCAACGGCATTGCACCACCCAGCCTGGACGCATGCAGCGCCGACAACGGAACCAAGGGCACCAGTAAATGCGTGTTCCACAACGTCACAAGTAGCGGCATTTCTACGCAGTGCATCCAGCAGCTTCCGGCCATCGTTTCACCGAACTGCTACTTCTACGGCACCATCAACAACTACCAGGGCCAGTACGGCCCCGTCCAGGTGGGCCTGACCTCCACCAGTGCCACGCAATACACCTCGAAGACCGCCGCGTATTTGGCCCAGCCGGGTTGGAGCTTCGCTACCGGCCTGGGTTCGGTGAACGCATCGAATCTTCTCAGCGCATGGAAGCGGTTCGTCAACGCACCGTAACTGACAGCAACACATGAACGCGGCCCCTGGCGACGCCATGTCGTCAGGGGCCGAATGTTGTTACAACGTCATCAACACTTTGCCGATCGCACCACGACTTTCCAGATACGCATGTGCCTGCGCACCATCGCTGAGTGCGAAACGTGCTGCAATTTTCGGCTGTAAACGTCCAGCACGAACCTGCTCAAACATGCGGGCTGCTCGTTCGCGACGAATCGCTGCGCTGGTCAGCACGTTCCACAAATCACCACCGGTGAGTGTCAACGAACGGTCCATCAACAAGCGCGGATCCACCGGATCGGGATCGCCTGCCGCCATGCCGTAGAACACCACTGCGCCGCCTACACGCGCCGCAGCAAGGCTATCGCCCAAGGTACGACCCACCGAGTCGTATACGACGTCGACACCACGCCCCGCCGTCAACGTTTTCGACTTCGCCAACCAGTCGTCATAACCCGCCACGGCATCCGCGCCGGCCTCCATCGCAGCGGTACGCTTCACCTCACTAGAGGCGATACCCAGCACGCGCGCGCCAAGCGCCTTCAACATCTGCGTGAGCAACAGCCCGACGCCACCTGCTGCGGCATGCACCACGGCCCACTGGCCGGGCTGTACCTTGAAACTATCTGTCACCAGATATTGCGCGGTCAGCCCCTGCAACAAGGTTGCTGCTGCGGTATCGAATGCGATGTCGTCCGGCAGTGGAATCAGCTTGTCCACATCCACCGCAACGAACTCAGCATTCGCATACGGCATATCGGCAAAGCCAACCCGCGTACCTGCCGGGAACAAGCTGTCGTCCGCTGCCGGCAACTCGATCACACCGGCGCCCTCATAACCGAGGGTCCACGGCGCCACACCACTCAAGTGGTAATTACCATTGCGGCGATACACGTCCGCAAAATTCAGCCCGATGCTTTTCATC
>JBARCX010000113.1:0-9054 GCA_049794535.1 Rhodanobacter sp. | reverse complement strand
GAATACACCTGCGTCAACGACGTTTGCCATGACGGCTGCATGATCAACACTTGCCACGACACGCCATTGGCGCCAATGGCGGAGCCAGCGTGCGCGGGACGTCACCTGATCTGACTTCATGCGCGATACCTCGATGTTGCAGTCCCTGTGGATATCCGCTCAACCCCTGTCGCACCGCATCTTGCCCCCCATGAGCAACGACCGGCAGACTATAGAACGACCACGACGTATTCGATCAAGACGTCGCCGATCAAACCTTCCCACTCAGCGCCGCGAGCGGAAAAACTCTCGCAGCATTGCCGACGACTCCTCCGCCAACAGGCCACCTTGCACGTCGATGCGATGGTTGTGGCGCGCGTCGATCAGGGTGTCGAATACGCTGCCAGCGGCGCCGGTCTTGGGGTCGGTTGCTGCATACACAACGCGACCGATGCGCGCGTGGATGAGCGCCATGGCGCACATCGCGCAGGGCTCCAGCGTCACATAGAGGGTGGCGCCTGGAATGCGGTAGTTGGTCAGCTTTTCGCCTGCGGCACGCAACGCCATGATTTCGGCATGCGCAGTGGGGTCATGCAGGGTGATGTTGCGGTTCCAGCCGAGGCCGACAATCACACCATCCTGGACCAGCACCGCGCCCACCGGCACCTCGTTTTCGGCGTCACGGGCATGTGCAGCAAGCTGTAATGCGCGCTGCATGTGCTGCACGTCGAGTTCGGAGAATGGCAATGGTGTATTTGTAATTTCGTCTGTCATTTCAATGCATTATTGACTACAGATGAGAAAGCCGGCAAATCGCCGGCTTCCTTCATCACGGGCAAGTGGTTGATTTTATTATTCCCACTCGATCGTGGCCGGTGGCTTGCCACTGATGTCATAAACAACGCGAGAAACTCCTCGCAACTCATTGATTATTCGATTCGATACCTTGCCAAGGAATTCGTACGGCAGGTGCGCCCAGTGCGCGGTCATGAAGTCGATGGTTTCCACCGCACGCAGTGCGATCACCCATTCGTAGGCTCGCGCGTCACCCACCACGCCCACTGACTTGACCGGCAGGAACACGGCAAAGGCTTGGCTGGTCTTGTCGTACAGATCCGCCTTGCGCAACTCGTCGATGAAGATCGCGTCGGCGCGAGCCAGCAGCTCGGCGTATTCCGGCTTCACCTCGCCTAGGATGCGCACGCCCAAGCCCGGACCGGGGAACGGGTGGCGGTAGACCATCGCGCGGGGCAAGCCCAGCTCGACGCCGATGCGACGTACCTCGTCCTTGAACAACTCACGCAGCGGCTCGACCAATTTGAGCTTCATGTGCTCCGGCAGGCCGCCGACGTTGTGATGGCTCTTGATGACGTGTGCCTTGCCGGTCTTGCTGCCAGCCGACTCGATCACGTCTGGATAGATCGTGCCCTGGGCCAGCCAGCGGGCATTGGCGAGCTTCTGTGACTCCTCGTCAAAGATCTCGACGAACAGACCGCCGATGATCTTGCGCTTGGCTTCTGGGTCGCTCACGCCGACAAGTGCGCTGAAGTAGCGCTCGGCCGCGTTGACACGGATCACCTTGACGCCCATGCCGCCCTTGTCGGCCTCAGCAGCGAACATCGCCATGACCTGATCGCCTTCCTGAAAGCGCAGCAGGCCGGTGTCGACGAACACGCACGTGAGCTTGTCGCCGATAGCTCTGTGCAGCAGTGCCGCAACCACCGACGAATCAACACCTCCGGAAAGGCCAAGGATCACCTCGTCATCGCCAACCTGTTCGCGCACGCGGGCGATCTGGTCTTCGATGATGTTGGCTGCTGTCCACAACGTGGCACAGCCGCAGATCTCGGTGATGAAGCGCTTGAGCAGTGCCCCGCCCTGCTTTGTGTGGGTCACTTCCGGATGGAACTGCACGCCGTACCAGCGCTTGTCCTCGTTCTCCATCACCGCGACCGGAATGCGATCGGTGCGGCCAGTGATGACGAAACCCGGCGGCGCCTTGGCGACGTGATCACCATGACTCATCCACACATCGAGTTTGTGGGCGGCATGATCGCTCAAACCATCGAACAGACGGCTCGGGGCGACAATATCCACCTCGGCATGACCAAACTCACGCGCGTCAGCGGCTTCGGTTGCACCGCCAAGCTGTGCGGCCAGGGTCTGCATGCCGTAGCAGATGCCCAGGATGGGCAGGCCCAAATCGAACACCTGTTGCGGAGCCTTGGGTGCGCCCGGCAACGTGGTCGATTCCGGACCACCGGAAAGGATGATGCCCTTGGCACCGAACGCGGCGATCTCGCCCGGGTCGTGGTCCCACGCCCAGATTTCGCAGTACACGCCGATCTCGCGGATGCGGCGGGCGATCAGCTGGGTGTACTGCGCGCCGAAATCGAGGATGAGGATTTTGTCGCTATGGATATTGGTCATGGCCAGTCCCGATGCGCGGCAGCTATTCCCTGCCCTGCGCTTTCATCATTGGAAAGCAGGGGCTGCGCCCGGCGCAGCTACCCCTGAAACAATGCGCCGGCCCTCGGGCCGGCGCGTCAGAGTCACGAGTTGAGCCGGTAGTTCGGCGCTTCCTTGGTGATCTGAATGTCGTGCGGATGCGCCTCGGTCACGCCGGCGGAGGTCACCTTGACGAACTGCGCGTTGTTGCGCACATCGTCCACCGTAGCCGTGCCCAGATAACCCATCGACGCGCGCAGGCCACCGATCAGCTGGTGGATGATGTTGCGCAGTGGGCCACGGTACGGCACGCGACCTTCGATGCCTTCCGGCACCAGCTTGTCGGCGTCGGCTTCGTCCTGGAAGTAGCGATCCTTGGAGCCGAGCGCCATGGCACCGAGCGAACCCATGCCGCGGTAGCTCTTGTAGGAACGGCCCTGGAACAGCTCCACTTCGCCCGGCGATTCCTCGGTGCCTGCGAACATCGAGCCGAGCATCACGGTGGACGCGCCGGCAGCGAGCGCCTTGGTAATATCGCCGGAATAGCGGATGCCACCATCGGCGATCAGTGGGATTTCATCCTTCAGCGCAGTGGCCACCATATCGATTGCGGTGATCTGCGGCACGCCGACACCGGCAACCACGCGGGTGGTGCAGATCGAGCCCGGGCCAACACCTACCTTCACAGCATCCACGCCGGCATGGAGCAGCGCACGTGCTGCTTCGCCAGTAACGATGTTGCCGGCGATCACCTGCACCTGCGGATAGTTTTTCTTGACCCAACCGGCGCGTTCGATCACGCCCTGCGAATGGCCGTGCGCGGTATCCACCACCAACACGTCGACACCGGCATCAACCAGTGCAGCAATGCGCTGTTCGGTGTCACCACCTACGCCAACCGCCGCGCCGACCAACAGGCGCTCATGGCGATCCTTGGCGGCATGCGGATTGTCGCGTGCCTTCTGGATGTCCTTGACGGTGATCAAGCCGCGCAGCTGGAATGCATCATTGACCACCAGCACCTTTTCGATGCGGTACTTGTGCAGCAACAGCAGCACGTCATCCTGACTGGCGCCTTCTTTAACCGTTACCAGCTTTTCCTGGCGGGTCATGATGTTGCGCACGGGATCATCATGCTTGCGTTCGAAACGAAGGTCACGGCTGGTGACGATACCCACCAATTGCTCGCCATCCACCACCGGCACGCCGGAGATGTTGTGCGCGCGGGTGAGCTGCAGCACTTCGCGAATCGAGGTATTGGGGCCCACGCTGATCGGGCTACGAATCACACCGGCTTCGAACTTCTTCACCAAGCGCACTTCGGCGGCCTGCTGATCGGCCGTCATGTTCTTGTGAATGATGCCGATGCCGCCGTTCTGTGCCATGGTGATGGCCAGGCGTGCTTCGGTCACGGTATCCATCGCAGCGGAGACGATGGGAATGTTCAGGCGCAGATTGCGGGTCAGCCGGGTGGAAGTATCCACATCGCGCGGCAGGACGGCCGAATGGGCCGGAACGAGGTAAACGTCGTCGTAGGTGAGAGCCTCGGCGAGGATGCGCATGCGAAAGTCCCGCTGCAAAGAGGGAATTATACGCGCCTCGCCGTTAAGCTCGCCAGATCTATCGCTGAACGCTGTGTACCGTCAAGCGACACTATTCGGTAAGGCGTGAGCCTCAGCAGCATCCAGCGTGTTCTCTAGCAGCGTGGCTACCGTCATTGGACCGACTCCACCAGGCACCGGCGTGATCCAGCTGGCGCGCTGTGCCGCCACTTTGAATTCCACATCACCTACCAGACGGCCGTCATCAAGCCGATTGACACCCACGTCGATCACTACGGCACCGGGCTTGATCCATTCGCCCTTCACTAACCCTGGCTTACCCACTGCCACGATCACGATGTCAGCCATGCGTACATGACTTTCCAGGTCGCGAGTGAAACGGTGACAGCAGGTGGTGGTGCAACCCGCGATGAGCAACTCCAGTGCGAGTGGTCGCCCCACATGGTTTGACACACCCACCACGACGGCGTGCTGACCGCGCACTGGGCGATCGGTATGCCCTAATAGCGTCATCACACCACGTGGCGTACAGGGCCGCAGGCCGAACCGACGCAACGCGAGGCGGCCAATGTTGATGGCCTGGAATCCGTCAACGTCCTTGCCGGCCGCAATGCGATCGACCAGGGCATCCTCATCGATGTGTTCGGGCAAGGGAGATTGCACCAGGATGCCATGCACCGACGGATCGGCATTCAGTGAATCAATCAAGGCGAACAATTCATGCTGCGTCGTACTGGTGGGCAAGTCGTACTCGAAGGAGCGAAAACCGACCTGCTGGCAGGCTTCGCGCTTCTTGCGCACATAGACCGCTGATGCCGGGTCGTTGCCGACCAGCACCACGGCGAGACCGGGTTCGGCCAAGCCCTGCCGCTTACGCTCGGTCACACGCCTGCCGATGCGCTCCAGCAGTTCCTGTGCGATGCGTTTACCGTCAAGGATGCGTGCGCTCATGGCTTTGCTCGTCTTCAAAGGTCGATATTATCCCGGCTGACAGAGATGCTTACAAACGAAAGGATGCCCGATGCCCGCCGAGACCATTGCGCCGACACTGGAACTTGTCGAGGGACGGCTACGACTGCGTCCATGGCAACCGCAGGATGCCACCGCCCTATTCGACGCCGCACGCGAATCCGTAACCAGCGTGGGACGTTGGCTGCCCTGGTGCCATGCCGGATACGACCTAGATGATGCGAAAGCGTGGATAAGCCACTGTCAGGATGGCTGGTCGCGCGGCAATCACTTTGCATTCCCTGTTTTCGATAACGAAACCAGCGACCTGCTAGGTGGCGTGGGACTCAACCAGTTCAATCGCATGCATCGCAGCGCGAATCTTGGCTACTGGGTTCGCCAGTCGCGTCATGGCGAGGGTATTGCCGCACGGGCCGCCGCGATAATCGCGCGTTTCGGTTTCGAGCAACTGGGACTGATCCGCATTGAGATCGTTGCACAGCCGGATAATGGTGCAAGCCGACGCACTGCCGAGAAAGCCGGCGCGCATTTTGAGAGCGTCGCTCGTCAACGGCTATGCGTACAGGGTCAGCCGATGGATGGGGTTGTCTATGCGCTTATCCCGGCGGACCTGACTCAGCCAGCTGCAGCGCAAAGTTGCGCAATATCTTCGTAGCCTTTAAAGACCACGCGACTGCCGCAACCGGGACAGTCAGAATCACGTGATAGCCCCGTCTCGCGAAAACGCATGCTCAATGCATCGAAACTTAGTAGCCGACCCACCAGCGACTCGCCCAATCCAAGGATCAACTTCAACGCTTCGGTGGCCTGCAGCAGCCCCACAATGCCGGGCAACACGCCAAGGACACCTGCCTCGCTGCAATTCGGTGCCTCCGCAGCAGAAGGTGGCTCAGGAAAAAGGCAGCGATAGCAAGGTGAATCAGGACGACGCGAATCGAACACGCTGACTTGCCCGGTAAAGCGTTCGACGGCGCCATAAATCATCGGCAATTTCAGCCGTTGGGTAGCGGCAGCCAACAGATAACGCGCGGGAAAGTTATCAGCGCCATCAATGACCAGGTCATGCCCCATCAACAGGCGTTCGACGTTATCGGCTTGCAGACGTTCGTTTCGGGTTTCGATCTGCACGCGCGGATTCAACGCAAGGAGCGCAAGCCGTGCCGATTCGGTCTTGGCCATGCCTACACGAGCATCCGCATGAATGATCTGTCGGTGCAGGTTGGAGCGCTCGACCCGGTCATCGTCGACCAGAGTGAGTTGACCCACCCCGGCAGCGGCGAGATAGAGTGCCGCTGGCGCACCCAGCCCGCCAGCACCCAGCAAAATCACTTTGGCCTCAGCGAGTTTCGCCTGCCCCGCCTCACCGACTTGCGGTAAGCGCAATTGACGCGAGTAGCGTTCGGCCGCATCAGCATCCAGCGCCCCCGCCGTGATCGGCAGGCCCTCGGCCTTCCAGCGATTGAAACCGCCGGCAACCGATTGAACCTGTCGATAACCTAGCCGCTGCAAGGCTTCGGCAGCCAGCAGCGAACGCTGACCGCTGCCGCACAGGGTGACGATGGCACGATCGCGATCTGGCTCGACTTGTTCGATACGCAGCTCAAGAAAGCCGCGCGACAGTCCAAGCGATCCCGCCGGTGTGCCGGAGGCTCGCTCGGCATCCTCACGCACATCGATCAGCAAGGCACCTTGCGCCTGTGATGACAGCGCTTCGGCGGGAGAAATTTCGGGCACCTGGCGACGTAGTTCGTCCAGCCAAGTTTCACGGTTTAGTGGCTCGCTCATACGACTAGCTTAGGCCCAAGCACGCGACCTGACCACGAGACTTATCGCTTGCGCTTCTTCATCTCACGGACCATGCGCTGACGTTTGCGCATCTGGCCTTCGGTCAGCACGTTCTTCTTGCCGGCAAACGGATTCTCGCCATCACGGAAGGCAATCCGGACCGGGGTTCCTTCCAGCTTGAAGCGCTTACGGAAGAAGTTTTCCAGATAACGCTGATAGGCCGGCGCAATGTGCTTGGTACGGCTGCCGTGGATCACAATCGTTGGCGGGTTGTTGCCACCCGGATGCGCGAAACGCAGCTTCGGCGCATGACCACGCACCAACGGGGGCTGGTAGCTCTCGTAGGCTTTTTCCAGCGACTTGGTGAGTTCGGAGGAAATCAGCTCCTTGGTTGCTGACGCGTGCGCACGCACCACAGCGCGCATCAATTCACGCAGACCAGAACCGTGCAACGCCGAGATGAACACCTGCTTGGCCCAATCAACGAAGACAAGCCTGCGCTCCAGTGCGCGCTGACACTGCTCACGTTCGTACTGACCCATGCCGTCCCACTTGTTGACGGCAATCACCAGCGCCCGACCTTCGTCCATTGCATGCCCGATCAGGGTGAGATCCTGGTCAGCGAGATTCTCGCGGGCATCGATCATCACAACCACGACCTGCGAGGCGGCGATGGATTGCAGCGTCTTGATGACGCTGAATTTCTCTACCGCCTCTTCCACGCGCGCCCTACGACGCACGCCAGCGGTATCAATCAGCGTATATCGCTTACCGTCACGCTCTAGTGGCACGCGGATTGGATCGCGCGTGGTGCCAGCCACGTCGGAAACGATCAGTCGATCCTCGCCCAACAGGCGATTGATCAACGTCGACTTGCCGGCATTCGGGCGACCGACGATGGCGACGCGGATGCTGCCCGCCTCACCTTCGTCTAGATTTTCGGGCTCTTCTGCCGGCAACAGCGGCAGTACCGTCTCAATTAATTCTTCGGTACCGCGATTGTGTGCGGCGGACAACGGCAAGGTTGTGCCGATGCCGAACACAGCGAATTCAGCCAGCGCATTCTGCTCATCGAGGCCGTCGGTCTTGTTGACCGCGGCGACGATTGGCTTACCGCTGCGACGGAGCTCGTTGAGGATGATGTGATCTTGCGGCAGCAAGCCATCGCGAGCATCAACCACGAACACCAGCACCTGCGCCTCTTCGATGGCCAGGCGCACCTGCTTTGCGGTCAGGACATCCATGGCCTCTTCGACACCGGAGAGACCACCGGTATCGACCACCACAAACGGGCGCTCGCCACTACGGCAGACGCCGTAGTGGCGATCACGGGTGACGCCTGGCATATCAGCCACCAGGGCGTCACGGCTGCGCGTCAACGCGTTAAAAAGGGTCGATTTACCGACATTGGGGCGACCGACCAGAGCGACGACGGGCAACATGGGAGTACATAGTTCCTTGCGATCAGTGCGTGCCGAGACGGTAAGCGCCGATATGGCCCTTCACATCTTCGACATACACAACATCGCCAACGACCAGGGGCTGGCCACGAATAGCTTTCTTCGACAGCCGTTGACGCCCAGCCAGTGCACCGTCACTGGTCTGCAGCCAGTGCACATAGCCTTCGAAATCACCGACCACAACGTAATTGCCTTGCACAGCCGGGGCCGTGAGCCAGCGATACCTCAGTGCGTCGCTCTTCCACATGTCGGCGCCGCCACTCTTATCGAATGACCACACCTGGGATTCGTCATTGACGCCGTACACTGCGTTGCCGCTGATTGCCAAGGAGGTGAAGGTGGAGAACGGACGCGACCAGAGCGGCCTTGCACTCGGGCCATCCACAGCGGTCAGATTGCCGTGATAGGCAGCCGCGTACAGCGTGTCACCATCAAGCAGAACCGTGCTATCGGCATCGTTGAGTCGATCGATGTCGGTACGGCCTTCACCACTGGCGAGCTTCTGCTCCCAGAGCTTCTCGCCATTGTCCAGGCGCAACGCAATCAGCTTGCCGTCGTCACTGCCATAGAACGCCACACCGTTGGCGACTAGCACGCGACCGTTGCCGCGCAGGCTAAGCGTGGGCACGTTACCTTGATCATTGACCCAGCGACGTTCGCCGGTACCACTGTCAAGACCGTAAAGGCGGCCATCCTGGGTACGCACGACAACCCAGTTACCCACGATGGTCGGCGCGTCGATCACTTCCGATGGCAGAGAGGCTTCCCAACGCGGGCTGCCGTCCTTTGCACTTACGCCGTAAACATGGCCATCGAGTGTGCCGACTGTCAGCAGATCGCCTGATACGGCC
>JBARCX010000112.1:0-9890 GCA_049794535.1 Rhodanobacter sp. | reverse complement strand
GGGCAGCTCACCATGCGCCTGGCCTACAACCTGTTCACGCAGAAGCCCAAAGCGGAAAAGGATGACTTTCTCAACTGGACGAAAACATCCAAGTACAAGCAGGGTGATGACTACTTCCGGCATAACGGCGCCGGCGAGATGTTGGTGTTCTCGGCCGCCGACTTCGAGGACTTCCGTCAGCCACGCCCCGATATGCCTGAGGCGATGGAAGGCGAACTCGAAGACGTGGTGCGCATCCTGGCCGAGAACCGTTGGCCCTGGCGTATGCACGCGACGTATGACGAGACGATCAGCCGTGCCCTGGATGTTTTCGAGCGAGTCAATCGCGATATCCCGCTGCAAGGGCTCAACTGGTTTTTCGATCACGCCGAAACGATCTCGGAACAATCGATCGATCGTATCGCGGCACTCGGCGGAGGTATCGCGGTACAGCATCGCATGGCGTATCAGGGGGAGTATTTCGTCGAGCGCTATGGAGCTGCCGCAGCGACCGCCACGCCACCCGTAGCCAAGATGTTGGAGAAGGGCATCAAGGTTTCTGCGGGTACGGATGCCACTCGCGTCGCGTCGTATAACCCCTGGGTTTCGTTGGCCTGGCTGATCACCGGCATGACGGTAGGCGGCATGCGGCTTTATCCGCAACGTAACTGTCTCGATCGTGAAACTGCATTGCGTATGTGGACGCAGTACGTCACTTGGTTCTCCAACGAAGAAGGCAAGAAAGGGCAGTTGAAGGTGGGGCAGCTGGCCGACCTCATTGTGCCCAGTCGCGATTACTTCGCTTGTGCCGAGAACGAGATTGCCGACATGACCTCGGACCTGACGATCGTCGGCGGCAAGGTGGTTTATGCCGCAGGCGGTTTCACGCCGCTGGATGAGAATCCGGTACCACCGGCGATGCCGGATTGGTCGCCAGTGCGCACGTTCGGCGGGTATGCAGCATGGAGCGATCCCACACCCGCGACGATGCAGCAGAGGCATGGATGCGGTTGCGCCAGTAGCTGCGGTATCCATGGTCACGATCACATCACTGCGTGGTCGGCAAAACTGCCGGTGTCGGATCTCAAATCATTTTGGGGTGCGCTCGGCTGTGCGTGCTGGGCGATATGAGTATGAGCGCATCACGTCATGCCGGTGATACGCCATCACTCATCGCTGCCATCCTCAGAGCCCCGGTGACAGCATGGCTTGCACGCGTCTGCCTGACCCTGCCGTACTGGTGGAGCGGTATCGATAAGCTGTTGCACCCGCAGGCTGCGCTTACTGAACTGCAGGCGACGGGGCTACCTGCATCATGGGTTATCTACGCGTTGATTCTGGTGGTGCAGTTAGGTGGCTCGCTTGCGATCATCACCAATCGCTATGCATGGCTGGGGGCAGGGGCGTTGGCTGTATTTACGGCATTCGCGACCTATGTCGCACACGCGTTCTGGAAGCTGGATGGTGCGGCGCGCTTTGCCGAGATGAATATCTTCATGGAACACATCGCCTTGATGGCCGGCTTTGCCTTTGCTGCGCTGTACAGCTATGTCACCCCAAGACAGGGCAACTAAACCTTAGTTCTTCAAGCTCGTAATTCATCCATCACAAGGGGCGCTTTATGCAAACCAAATCGTTACACCATGTTCTGCATACGATCATCGCGACTTCGCTGATCGCGTTGATGTCAACGGCGTCAGCAAAGGAAGTGGCAGTTGCCCCAAGCGTTTCGGTAGGCCCTCAATACGACACCACGCATGTTTACATCGCCCCGGGTGACTTCGACACCTTCGTCAACAGCTTCACCGGAACTTTTGGCGGCCAGCCATCCAAACGCGGCACCTTCAACGTGTTGCCAGTACCTAGCAGCACAGAGGGCCAGTACGTGTGGACGCCGGCGGGCACGCTGTCGACGTTCGCCTTCCTGACACCGATTCCCTATCCGTTTGGACAAGAGCGTACCGGTTACCTGGTGACCGATATGGATCAGGCGATCAAGCAGGCGCGTGCTGCCGGCGCTGAGGTGATCGTCGACAAGTTCAAGGACCCGATTGGCCTCGACACCGTGATTCAGTGGCCCGGTGGCGTGAAGATGCAGCTCTACTGGCATACCACCGCACCGTCGTATGGCGCGCTGGATACCGTGCCGGATAACCGGATTTACGTTTCGGCGGATACCGCTGATGTTTTCGTACGCGACTTCCTGCGCTTCTCGCACGGCAAGGTGGTATCCGATGATCGCAAGGCCGATGCAGGTGAACTCGGCAAGCCCGGCGAGACCTATCGGCGTATCCGCATCGAGTCCGGCTTCGGCAAGATGCAGGTCAATGTAACGGACGGTCATCTGCCGTATCCGTTCGGTTACGAGATCAGTGGTTATGAAGTGAAGGATCTCGACGCGACGCTAGCCAAAGCGACGAGCCATGGCGCGAAGGTGCTGGTGCCACGCTATGACTCCAACGATCGCAGCTCGGCCATCGTGCAATTTCCGGGCGGCTATATCGCGGAAATACATGCGGCTAAAGCGCATTGATCAAACTGATTAGCGTCGATTTTTAGTTTCGCTCCCTTATCACTTCGGGAGAAGGTGCCGGCAGGCGGATGAGGGTTCGATGAAACTTCAGCGTGACGCGCTGATCGTACCCACTCCCGCCTGCCGGCACCCTCTCCCAGTGGGAGAGGGGTACCAGTCCTCAAGGAACGACACCTATGAAACGGTTTGCCGTCATCTTGCTTTTGACCGTGTGGACAATATCCGCTGCCGCCATGGATGCACCCACCACAAACGCACCCATCACAGATGCACCGAATACACATGGCCCCATCACCCACGCGGATGTCGATCACTGGGCGCAGGCATGGAATAGCCACAACATCGACCAGGTGATGACGTTGTTCGCACCGAATGTGCAGATCGATCAGCCGGAGAATCCCAAGCCGCTGGACTATGCTGGTACACGCAACTTCTTCAGCATGATTTTTCGGGCGTATCCGGATTTTCACGTCGAGGTGAAGCAAGCCGTCGTCGAGGGTCTTACGGCAGTTTCCGTCGAGCAGGTCACTGGTACCTGGTCGGGGCCATTCGTCGATCCGGCCACCGGAAAATCCACACCGGGTAATGGCCGCTCATTCGATCACCCGGGCGTGATGCTTATCCAGTACACACCGGATCACAAGGTCACACACGTATCCATCTATTGGGATCAGCTGACGGTCGATCGCCAGCTGGGCATTGTGTCGAAGTAGATGCCGTTACCGACGGGCCGTGCATTGTTCCTTGCCCTGGCTTGTATGCTGGGCTACGCCCATGTTGCGTGGGCGGATGACTCTTCCCAGGTTACCGACCCGGCTGTGCCGCAACGCCCCGCGATCGATTTCTATCGCTGGCAGGAGGACTGGTCAGTATTGGCGGACCCGCGACTGCGTACTGAGCCAGGCGATGCGCTTAAGTACATATCGCTATCAAAGAGCGACCCTAAGCGGTATCTCTCGTTTGGCGTTACGGTGCGCGAGCGCTTCGTCAGCGAGGACCCGCCGCTGTTCGGTGTTGTGGGAGGCCAGCGCCAAAACTATTTGCTGCATCGCCTGGAACTGCACGCCGACGCACACCTTACGGCGAATACGCGGATCTTCGTGCAGTTGGAAAACGCATTGGCGCCGTGGCTGACCAAGCCGTCACCGGTCGATGCCAACAAACTCGACCTGCGGCTGTTCTTCCTGGATACCCAGGCTGAGATCGATGGTGGCTTGCTCAAGGTGAGGGTGGGGCGCCAGGAGATCGCGTTCGATCTGCAGCGTTTCGTTTCGGTTCGCGATGGGCCCAATGTGCGCCAGGCCTACGACGCGATCTGGGCCGACTACGAGCGTGGCCTGTGGCGCATTACGGGCTTTGCCAGTCAGCCGGTGCAATATCAAAACCAGACGGACTTTGACGATTACAGCAATCGTCATTTGACCTTCAGCGGTATGCGCGCTCAGCGCCGTCTTACGGCAACCAGTGAGCTCAGCGTGAGCGTGTCGGATTTCCGGCAGGACAACGTGCACTTTCTTGCTGCGTCCGGTAACGAAGAGCGCCAAAGCGTCGATGTGCACTACAACGGTCATGCACTCGGGTTCGACTGGGATATCGAAGGCATGAAGCAGGGCGGCAGCATCGGCGCGAAAGATGTCGATGCCTGGGCATTCGGTTCGTTGACGGGGTTTACCTTCGCCAATGCGAGCTGGAGTCCGCGCCTTGGTATGCAGTTGGATATGGCATCGGGCGATCACAATCTGGCCAGCAACCAAGTGGGTACGTTCAATCCACTATTCCCGAATGGTTACTACGTCACCTTGTCCGGCTATACCGGCTATACCAACTTCATCCACTTCAAGCCGTCGCTGACGTTGACTCCGATGCAAGATGTGAAGTTAGTGGCCGCTGTTGGCATGTTATGGCGACAGACCACACACGATGCGATCTATGCGCAGCCGGATATACCGGTTCCAGGCACGGCTGGTATGCCAGGAAAGCGCAGCAGTACCTATGGGCAGGTGCAGTTGAACTGGAACGCGACTCGCAGCCTGGCTTTTGCCATGGAAGTGGATCGTTACATCGTGGCTTCCGCGCTACGGCAAGCAGGCGGTCACGATTCGGATTATCTGGGTGTCGAAATACGCTGGGGGTGGTGAGCTATGGAAACCTTGTGTCCAAGTGAACCTTCTCCCATCGGCGAACCGAAGGAAGTCCCCGTGGGAGAGAATGTGCCGGTCCCACGGGGACTACCTTCGGGTCGCCGAGGGGAGAGGGGCTACATAACTGCCGTACGCTCGCAGGTATTGCCATGAAAAGACCCACACTCCCCACGCTGCTGAGTTTCAACGCCGGCTATGCCGATACAGCTGGGTTTCTGGCCTTTCATGGGTTGTTTACCGCGCACGTGACGGGCAACTTTGTCACGCTCGGCGCTTCACTCGTAAACGGCACATCCGGAGCGATAGCAAAACTTCTGGCGCTGCCTGCCTTTTGCATCGTCATCGTGCTGGTGCGGCTTCTTCGTTACGCGCTGATTCGTCGGGGTGCTCCCGTACTCCGCACCATGTTTATGGTGAAGCTACTGCTGCTGGTGCTTGGCACTGCGCTGGCTATTTACTTTGGGCCTTTCGCGAATGGCGACAGCGTGCTGGCCATCGTGACGGGCCTGACGTTCGTCTGTGCCATGTCCGTTCAAAACGCGGTGCAGCGCGTGCATCTTTCGCATGCTCCACCTACAACACTGATGACCGGCACAACCACCCAGGTGATGCTGGATCTCGCGGACAAAATACATGGCGTATCAAGCGAGCAGAAAGTCGCTATCGACATACGCCTGCGTCGCATGCTGACCAGCGTCAGTGCCTTTGCGCTGGGCTGCGGCTGCGGGGCTTTGTTCTTTGATCTCGCCAGTGTCACTTGTTTTATCGTGCTGCCCATCGTGGCCTTATTGACCTACGGTCATGAGGATGCCTACGCCACAACATGACGTGCAGCTATCAAGTCAGCCGATCAAATAAGCTCCATCAACTCACTCATAAAAGAAGCGACGTATGAAACCTCAATTCAGGGCGAGCGTGGTATCCACGGATACTCACTACGAGCATCACATCCACACCGGTCATTTCGACTTGATCACGGATGAGCCGGCAGCCTTGGGCGGACAAGGTAAGGGGCCAGCACCCTACGATTACTACCTCGCGGCACTCGCTTCCTGCACCGCCATCACGCTGCGCATGTATGCGGAAAAGAAAGGGTGGAACCTAGGCGAATTCCGTGCCGAGCTAGCCATGGAGCGCGACGAACAGGGCAAGGTGCGTATAAACCGCGTGTTGCATTCGGACCAGCCGCTTAGCGATGAACAGTGGCAGCGCCTGCTGGAAATCGTAGCCAACACACCGGTCACGAAAACGATGCGTGAAGGTGCAGAAATCACCAGCGAGCGCGGCGCTTGATGCGTCAGCGCTTCACTTCAACTTCAATGCCTGGAGAAATCGATCATGTCTGATGTCGCCGCTTTATTGACGCCGCAAGATGTCGCCCTGGTTCTGATTGACCAGCAAGCCGGGCTGGCCTTCGGAGTGGGTTCGATCGATCGTCAAACCCTGCTTGGAAATACCATCGCACTCGCACAAACCGCCGACGTGTTTGGTTTGCCCATTGTCGCGTCCACTTCGGCATCCAAGGTGTATAGCGGACCATTGATGCCGGCCATCCACGCAGTCATTCCTCATGTGCAGCCGGTCGAGCGCCGCAACATGAATGTCTGGGAGGATGCCGCCGCGAAAGATGCGGTGGTCGCTACAGGACGCAAGCGCCTGTTGATATCCGGCCTGCTCAGCGAAGCCTGCGTTTCGTTCTGTGCCTTGTCAGCCTTAGCCGATGGCTACGATGTATGGGTGGTGGCCGATGCCTGCGGTGGATTGACGGCAATGAGCCACGACCTTGCATTGCGGCGCATGGAGGCGGCTGGCGTCAAAATGACTTCGTGGATTCAGGTGCTCCTGGAGCTCCAGCGCGATTGGACTCGCCATGAAACCTACGAAGGCGCGCGTGCGATTGTCGAAGCGCATGGCGGCGGTTATGGCATCGGTCTTTCGTACGCCAGGGACATGATCCGACCCGGCTAATCCATGTGGTGTGGCTTAGCCATATGCCACGCCTGCATGTCGTTGCGAGTGCCTAGCGGCGCGTCCGCTGCACGAACACACTCAACACGACGAACTCAACACAAATGACCAGCAGGCATGCGGCGGGCGGCCACCATACGTAAAACATTCGCAGCAAACCGATGCACAGCACGAGCGCGAGTATCACGGCGACCAGCAACAGCTGCCAGGTTTTGCGAAAACCTGGCAGCCCGTACAGCAGCAACGGCACGATCAGCACACCGCTCGCGAGCAAGAGCTGGCTGAAAAAATGGAGTGGCGTGACGAGCATGCCGCGCCGCAGGGATTCGAGCACGTTCGCTTGATACTCCACCCCCGGCATGGCCGAGTCCGGGGTTTGGATGATGTCGCCCAAGCCTTCGGCGGTCGCGCCAATCAGCACCCAGCGCCCTTTCAGCAGGGATGCTGGCGCACTGCCATCGAGCACATCGACATACGACAAGCTACCGAATGTGCCCGCTCGCCCGGCATAACGCAGCAGCACGTAGTTATCGCGCATCCATAAATACGGTGATGCGTCGTTAGTGGATGGATCGCGCAACCCTGGCAGGGTCATCGTTGAGGCAGGGTGATCAAGTTGATACACAGCGAGTGCGAGCGATGGCCAGTAGGCACTCCCCAAGCCGGCTTTAAGGTAAGCGCCGCGAACTTGCTCGTCCGTGTCTTTGGCTACATCGACCTGGCCAAGCGCAGCAACACTTTGGGCAATCGACTGTATGGGTAGCGCCTCCTGCAAGGAGCCACCCAGATTGACGGCTTCTGCAAATACCGGCATCACTACCTTACCGTTGCGGCGTATGGCCTCCGCCAACAGTGCGTCGCTCTGCGGATTACTGGTTTCGGGCGAGGAGATGGTTACATCCATACCGATGCCGCGCACGCCACTCGCCGTAAGGCGATCGATCAGGCGTGCATGGATCGATCGTTGCCAAGGAAACCGGCCGAGTGCATCGAGACTCTTGGGATCAATCGCGATAATGACCACGTCGTTATCGGGCGTGTATTGCCAGTAGCGCACGTGCAGGTCGTAGATCGCGTTGTCCGCTTTAGTGGTCACTCCGGCGGCAATCAACAGGGTGAGCAAACCTGTGCATGCTATCCACACCATGCCGCGTACAAGCCATGCGAGGGCGCTGAAGAGCATCAGCGCCTCGTGACCGAATAGCTATGACGGCAAGGTGTGGATCTCATACGTGCTTTATAGCAAGAGCCATAGCAGCACGCCGCCACCGCCGATAGCTGCAACACGGCATGCGATGCACGGGATGCGAATTTTCTGCACCTCGCCCCATGGGCCGGCGTAGCCATCGGTATCGATGGTTTGCACGCGGACATACCATGTCCCTGAGCCCGGCTTCTGGATTTGAAGCAAGGGTTGATCCAGGGTCTGATCTATCTGCGGATGAGTAAAGCCAGGGGTGCGATCCAGCTGAATGTGATAGTGCTGGCCCGGTGCACCAGGCTGCCAGCCAAAGCTGACCTGATGGCCGGAATGCTTGGGTTTGCCAACTTCAGGCGCTGGTGGCTGGGGCACCAAATCGAATGGCAAGGCCGCACTGAAGGGCCCGAGTTTGCCTGTGTTATCGCGGCTGGCAATACGCCAGAAATAGTGGCCGTAGGGTAATGCGTTGGGGGCACGTACGTTATCGCCGGTGAGCTTCGGCTCCGTTGCTAACAATTGGGCGAACTGCGCATCACTGGCAAGCTGCCACACGTAGGATGCCGCTTGCGTATTTTCGGTCCAGCGGAAACGCGGGCGTGTGTCGCGCACTTTGCTGTCAGGCAGCGGCTCCATCACCAGCGGTGGTTGGGGATGGCCGCTGATATGAAACGTGCAGACGCTGTCCAGGCCTTCCAGACGCGAATCAGCGATAGCGTGTACGCGTACAGCGTAGTCGCCATCGGGAACATCCGGCAGGCTGATCTGCGGCGAGCCCGTGACATGGTCCAGCAGCAGCACTTCGAAGCGATCGTTCGGCGCCATCTGCACGCGATAGTGTTTTGCGCCATCGAGTGCGACCCAGGTAAAACTGTAAGGCAGCTGGCTGACGGGCTCTGTAGGGCAGTGCAAGGTGGGGGCAGGCAGCAGCGGCTGTGGCTTTGTCGGCCGCGTGCCGTTGGCGCCGGCTTCACCCAGGCCCTTCTGCACGAGAACGTGGGAATGATCACCCTCGACATCGACACGACCAGTGAGCACTTCCGTTTGCGATTGGTCGTCATCGGCGGCAACGCGGAAATGCGTGCCACGAACGCTGGAAATCGTGCCGGGCGTTTCTACGCTGAAGTGCGCCGCAACACCGGTCATGGGCGTCACCGAGGTGGAGACACGGCCGTGCTGCAGTCGCAGGCGGGTATCCACCATGCCGGTACGACCGTAGGCGCTCATCTGGTCGAGGTCGAGCTGGCTGTTGTCCTGCATGAGCACGCGCGAACCGTCGGCGAATTGCAGGGTAAGGCTGGCATCGGCATCCGTGCTCAGATGTGCGCCGTAGCCGAGCGTCATGCCTGGCGTGATCGGCACGGTTTGCGTCTGACCGCCGAGTTGCACATGCGCGCTGCCCATCACCGCGACCACTTGCGCGCTAGCCGGTTGCACACGCAGCCAGGCGATCGGCACATGCAACGTCATGCCGGGTGGAAGGTGATGGGGATCAGTGACCTTGTTGTAATCCTGGAGCTTCTGCCAGGGCACATCGGGTTTGAGATAACGGCTGGAAAGATCCCAGATGTTGTCGTTGAGGCGAACGTGGTAAGTCCAATCGGATGCCAAAGCCACTGGCACGATCAACAACATCAAAAGTAGTGCGCCGAGCTGCTGCAGGAACAGCTTGCTCCGTGTGGGATGCATCATGGGTCCCCCTGAAACTCCAATGCAGCTGGGAAACTGCATTAACGAGACGCCCCCTCCGTCACGAATCAGCTCACCGCTGGCGACCTTGGTCCGGGGGTCAACAACGTGAGCCGAATAGATTTAGGGTGAATTTTGAGGGAGTCGGCGGGGAAATACCAATTCGGGCCGGCTAGAACTGAACAACAGGTCATGGGTTGTTTATCTGCTGCGCTAATTCAGCCAGCACCTGTCGTAGATTCTTGAGGTAGTCGGGGAGTTGCTGTTGCGCTTCATTCGCATGCTCGCCAGTCAGCCCCTTCATCAGTTCGCGTCCATCCGCAATAACGCGATCCGTCGTAAACAATTGCAAAGCGCCCAGCATGCGATGCAAGGCCTGCAC
>JBARCX010000111.1:0-15247 GCA_049794535.1 Rhodanobacter sp. | reverse complement strand
GTTCTACCTCGCCTATTGCGAGGGCGGCTTCCGTGAGCGATCGATAGGCGTGGCTCATCTGCTACTGGCGAAGCCGGGTTATCGCCGTGCCGTCGCCGTGCACGAAAACGAGCAGCCGGCATGAAATTCTGGGCCACCCTCGCCGGATACGAACTGGTGTGGTTCTGCGCGGTGATCGGCGCAGGTCGTGGCCGGGCATGGCCTGCCATCGTGGGCACACTGTTGTTTACCGCTTGGAGTCTCGCCAACTCCAGGCATCGCGGCATCGAGCTGCGACTGATTGTGGTGGCGTTAGTGCTCGGCGTACTGCTTGAAACCATCTGGGTGCGTAGCGGCCTGTTCTATTACGCTGCGCCGTGGCCGTTCGCCGAAGCACCGGCATGGATCCTCGCGCTGTGGGTGGCATTCGCACTGACCATCGTGCCGCTATTCGGCTATCTGCATACGCGCCCGTGGATGGCTGCCGCCTTTGGTGTAATCGGTGGTCCCTTGGCTTACCTGGGTGCGGCACGCGGCTGGCACGCGGTGACAATGACAGCTCCTGTCTGGCAAGTGCTGCTGTGGCTGGCACTGGGTTGGGGATTTGCGATGCCGTTGCTGACGATGCTTGCGCGGCACTGGCTACAAGCGAGCACGCCCACGTCGTTATCGCCGCACCGGAGCGCGCCATGAATTCATGGCTGTCGCTGCTATGCCTATGGTTGCTTGCCGTGCTGCTGATGGCACTAGGCTGGCGCTGGCAGCGGCAGCACAGCAACATCGGCATCGTCGACGTACTGTGGGCAGCCGGTCTGGGCTGTGCAGCCGTACTACTGGCGTTACTCGGTCATGGCGCGTTTCAGCCCCGCTTATTACTGGCCGTGCTTGGCGCACTGTGGGGTCTGCGATTAGCGATGCATTTGTGGCTACGCGTGCGCGGCGAAGCAGAAGATGGCCGCTATCGCCAGCTTCGTTCGCATTGGCAGGGTGACCAACGAAAGTTGTTCGGCTTTTTTCAATTCCAGGCGCTGCTGATCGTGCTATTCGCACTGCCTTTCCTCGCGGTGGCAGCCAACCCCAACGTATCACCGGGATGGCTACTGCTCGGCGTTGCCATCTGGCTGGTCAGCGTGATCGGCGAATCGATCGCCGACCGTCAGTTATCGCGATTCCGCGCTATGGCAGTTCATCACCGCATGACCTGCCGACATGGACTGTGGCGCTATTCGCGCCACCCCAACTACTTTTTCGTATGGCTGCATTGGTTCGCCTACGTGGCGCTGGCCGTCGGCTCGCCGCTTGCCTGGCTGGCCTGGCTCGGACCGCTGGTGATGTTTGTCTTCCTGCGCTGGATCAGCGGCATTCCATACACCGAAGCACAAGCGCTACGCACACGTGGCGACGACTACCTCGCCTATCAACAAAGTACATCGATGTTATTTCCGTGGTTTCCAAAGCATTCGCGCCATCTATCCAGCCATCCGAGGAGCTAGGTCATGAATACAGTGGTGTTAGGTCATCGAGAGCTGCCACACGACAGCGCCGCGCCCGGCATACTCGGTCTCGCCGAACGGGGATTGATACCCGACTCACTACTGCGCCTCGGCATCCGCCACTTATGTGCGAAACGACTCCATGAGGAGCATGCGGGCGGGCTCAGCGAACAAGCCGCACGTTTCGCGCAACGCATCGACGAGTTACGACATAGCCCTGTGGCCATCCACACCGAGGCGGCGAATGCACAACACTATGAGCTGCCGGCGGCGTTCTTCCAGCTCTGCCTTGGCCCACGGCTGAAATACTCAGGCTGCTACTACCCACGTGGTGACGAGTCGCTGGCTCAGGCGGAAGAAGCCATGCTGCGACTGTATGAAGAACGCGCAGAACTGGCCAACGGTCAGCGCATTCTGGAACTCGGCTGCGGCTGGGGTTCGCTGACGTTGTGGATGGCCGAACGTTATCCGGACGCACGCATTACCGCTGTGTCCAACTCAAATAGCCAACGTCACTACATTGAAGCACAGTGCCTCCGTCGCGGCCTGTTCAACGTGCGGGTGATTACCCAGGACGTGAATACGCTGACACTGGCGCCGCAACAATTCGACCGCTGTGTATCGGTGGAAATGTTCGAACACATGCGCAATTACCAGGCCCTGATGGGCCGCATCGGTAGCTGGCTGAAGCCTGGCGGCAAGCTGTTCGTACACATCTTTGCGCACCGTACGTTGATGTATCCCTTTGAGACCGCTGGCGATGACAACTGGATGGGGCGACACTTCTTCACCGGTGGCCTGATGCCAGCCTCTGACACCTTGCTGTGGTTTCAGCGTGACCTTTCGATCGAACAGCATTGGCATGTCGACGGCACCCATTACCAGCGCAGTGCCAATCATTGGCTGGCGCGACAGGACCGACAGCGCGATGCCGTGATGCAAGTACTCAAGCAAGCCTATGGCGATGCCGCATCACTGTGGTTCCAACGCTGGCGGATGTTCTGGATGTCGTGCGCAGAGTTGTTCGGCTATGCCGATGGCCAAGAGTGGCTGGTGGCGCATTACCGGTTTGTTCGCCCAAGTGGAACCTGACCATGCGACTGTCCAACACACGATTGTTCAAAGCGCGATTATCCAAAGCGCGCCTGCTGGCCTACGGCCTCGTGCTCGCTTCGGTGAATAGCTACGCCGGCAATCTGCCACCCATCCAACCCGTGCCGCATGTGGATCTACCGCGCTTCATGGGCCAGTGGTACTTGATTGCGACTATCCCTACGCGCTTCGAGAAGAGCGCCTATAACGCCATTGAGACTTACACGCTACAACCGGACGGCTGTGTGTATACCTCGCTCCGTTTCCGCAATGGCTCGTTCGGCGCGCCCGTGAAAACCATTCATTCGCTGGGATTCGTCAAGCCAGATAGCGGTAATTCGGTGTGGGGCATCCAGCTGTTCTGGCCGCTCAAGGCGCAATACATCGTGGCGTATCTGAGCGCTGACTACAGCGAAATGATCGTTGCCCGAGATGCGCGTGACTACACCTGGGTCATGGCGCGCACCCCCACCATTCCGCAGAGCGATTACGACGGATTGATGGCGCGGGTCAAACAGCTCGGGTACTCGATGGCCGATATTCGCAAAGTGCCTCAGGCATGGCCTGAGGCAGGGCAATAGAGTGAGGGCACCTTTCTCCCGAGGGTGCTACCTCTGTTGAAACTCGACGCTAGCTTTGTAGGTTGGGTGGAGCAACGCGATACCCAACACAGAGATATCTCGACGTTGGGGTTCGCAAGCTCACCCCAACCTACCTGTGACGACACTTCAACTCACGTAATGCGGTTGTGTAATCGCCTCCAGAAGCGCCGCACCCGCCTCGGTGAGATCACCGTCGTTGTGAATCACCAGCGTGCCCTCCGGTGGTCGATACGCATCGATGCGCGCCAGTCGCTCAGCAATATCTTCGTCTGATTCGCGACCACGCGAAGCCAGGCGCTTGGCAATGATGTCGCGATGGGCGGTGATCAGTACCGGCTGTAACGAAGGAAAGCGTTTGCACGCTTGCGCATAGGCATCGCGCGAGCCGTTCACCAATACGTTGGCACCACGCTCGAGCCAATGATCGACCTCACGGCCAATGCCGTAATGCAGACCGTGTGCGCACCAGGTAAGTGCGAACAAGCCACGATGCGCACGCGACATGAACTCCGCTTCGCTCAGCGCGATATGGTTTTCACCACCGGCATTGGCAGGCCGCGTGATGTAGCGATGCGCACAAAGCACGTCGTGCGACACGCCATGCGCACGTACCCAACCGAGCACGCTGTCCTTGCCTGCGCCGGATGGACCCATGACGTAGTAGAGCTGTCCTTTGTTCACAACATGTGCTCCTTGCTTGGTGCGTTTAATGGAATCCGTTCGAGTAATTCAAAGGTGTCGCCTGGATGGGCTTCACGACAAATCGATAGCGCATCGATCCATGCCGGCCCAAGCTCGGTCACGCGTGGTTCCAGCCACTGACGCATGGCTTGTTCCTCAAGCTCAGTTGCGGGTGCGGATAAGGTCATATGGAATCGATAGCGTTCTAGCACGTAGGGATAACCGTAACGTTTCAGCAAGGTGAGCTCATCCGCATCGAGACCTACACTGCGGCGGCGCAGGGCCTCATCTGACAAGGGTGCACACAAGGGCATCAATGCCTTGACGCAGGTCGTTGCCAGCGCATCCAACGGTGCACTATCGGTCAGTGGGCGCAGGGCAAGAAAATCAGACAACCGATCAATCTGCAGCGGCAAGGAGAACGGCGCGAGAGTTTGCGCGAGTGCGGTAACAGCCCGATGAAGATCGTCGTACGTCACATCGACGGCCAGCGGAAACGGAGCACGTATCGTTGCGTGCCAACCGTAACGACGCACATCGGCCAACAAACTATCCCGACGCTCTGTGCGAATGCCCGGCAATTCAATCGCACTGGGTGCCGTTGCCAACCAGTTGCGACCCAGACGCCCCAGCTCGGTATCGACGGCTGGGCAAAAGTAAATGGCGTAACGCATTAATCGTTCGCCATCAGTACAAGCTGCACCCAGTCACCCGAAAAGCGCGTGATGCCATATTGCACCGGCATACCGCGTGGGTCGGCGTTGATCGATTGCACATGCAGTACGGGGCGGCCTGCGGGTTGCTTCATCAGTTTCGCGGTCTGCGCATCGGGTAGGCGTGCGGAAACGCGCGTGTGTTTGCGCACGTAATCGCTCACGCCGAACTCGCTTAGGGTGCGCGTCACCGATTGTGTACGCCGGTATATCGCCGGCAAACCGGGAAAACGCGCCGCAGGAAAATACGCGGTGCTGTGATCGACGATATGACCATCCGCATGACTCAAGGTGTCGATGCGGTAGACGTATTCGTTACGCCCCAGACCCAATGCTTCCGCTACCTGGGAGGGGGGGATCTCCCGCACGTCTTCCAGGAACTCGATATCCGACTCGACATTCAGGTTACGCATGTTCTGCGTAAAACGCGTGCGCCGGCCAATGGCGTAATCCAGCGCGTGTTCCTGAACAAAGGTGCCTCGCCCCTGCTCGGTGCGCACCAGGTTACGTTGCTCCAATGTTGCAATCGCGCGACGCACGGTATGCCGGTTCACGTCGAAACGGGTCGCCAGATCCTGCGCCGAGGGCAGCTGTTCACCCTGTCTCAGACGCCCTTTGAAGATGTCCTCGGCCAGGATGTCGCTGATCTGACTCCATAGCGCCACCCCCCGTCCGCGTTCTACCTCACTCATACCAACTTCCCTCGCTTGTCTATTCACCGTCATGGCAGCTGCACGCTCGTCTGCTGGAATGCACTGCAACGGGACCCCGCGTCCCGGTCTGTATAGATAACTAGACTTTTGTGACAAACCTAGGAACACCCATGGACACATCCCCACACCTGGCGCGTGCGCAATGGATGTCATTGCTAGCGCAGACAGAACCAGCCGAGCTGGCCAAAGCTATGGAGGCGGTTACCCCACCCGCCGACGCCACCACCTGGCTGCGCCCGCCGCAGACCGGGCTGTATATGTTGCGGGGCCGCGTTGGCGGCACCGGGCCGCAGTTCAACCTGGGCGAAGTCAGCGTGACCCGTTGCAGTGTGCAGATTGGCCAACACATGGGTCATGCCTGGGTCCGTGGTAGCAATACGCGCCACGCTGAACTGGCTGCCTGCGCCGATGCACTGCTGCAAGATGCCGAGCGTCACCCGCAACTGCGTGAGCAGGTGCTGGAGCCGCTGAGCCAGTCGTTGCAGGCTCGTCGCGAAGCGGCCAGCCGTAAAGCCGCGGCCAGCAAGGTCGAGTTCTTTACCGTTGTGCGGGGTGAGTGATGCTTGCCGCCTTCGCTCAACCCGTTTTTGACAGCCAGCGCAATTTCCGTGAGCTGCTGCAGGCCATGGCCCGTCCGGCCGTGCCCCGCCTTGTACCGGTGTTGCCACCGGCAGCCGCACCGGTGACGCCCGCTGCCATGGCCATCCTGCTTACGCTGTGTGACAGCAGCACGGCACTGTGGCTGCAACATGCCAACGACGACGTCGTGCAACACCTGCGTTTTCATGCCGGTGTGCGTCTGGTGTCGAACCCCGCGGAAGCCGATTTCGCGCTGATCACCGATCCCACGACGATGCCTTCGCTGACTACCTTCAGCCACGGCGAGATGCGCTACCCGGATCGCTCGGCCACGTTGATCGTGCAGGCAACCGAGTTTCGCGATGACACCGGCATGCGCTTCGCCGGCCCCGGCATCCGTGACTCCGCACAACTGCAGATCGATGGGCTAGCGGAACGCTTCTGGCAAGAACGCGCCGCGATGCGCGCGGAACTGCCCCTGGGTATCGACCTCTTCTTCGTCGCTGGCGAGCGCGTGGTTGCGCTGCCGCGTACGACGCGTGTCTTGGAGAATTGAATGTACGTTGCCGTTAAAGGTGGCGAGCAGGCCATTACCCGCTCGTTGGAATTACTCGCTGAAGCACGCCGTGGCGACCCCACCGTGCCGGAATTGGAACTGGCACAGATCCGCCAGCAGTTGCGCCTGGGCGTCGCCCGAGTGATGCAGGAAGGCTCGTTGTATGACGAGGAGCTGGCTGCGCTGGCCATTCGCCAGGCCGCTGGCGACATGCTCGAAGCGATCTTCCTGCTGCGCGCCTATCGCACCACCCTGCCCCGTTTTGGCTACACCCAGCCGCTGGATACCAATGCGATGCGCGTGCGCCGTCGCGTCTCGGGCACGTTCAAAGATATCCCCGGTGGCCAGGTGCTTGGCCCCACGTACGATTACACCCAGCGTCTGCTCGAGTTTGGTGCCACCACACTCGGTGAATCCGTGGAAGCGGATGCGCCCTTGCCGGATGCCATGCCGCGCGTGCTCGATCTGCTCGATGCCGAGGCACTGATCGAACGTATCGATCCCGGCAGTGATCCGGAACCGATCGACCTGACCCGCGAACCGCTGATGTTCCCAGCCGATCGCGCTACTCGCCTACAAAATCTTGCACGTGGCGATGAAGGTTTTCTGCTCGGCATGGCGTATTCCAGCCAGCGCGGTTACGCGGAAAGCCACCCATTCGCCGGTGAAATTCGCATGGGCGAAGTCGATGTACTGATCTGCCCGGAAGAACTCGGTTTCCCCATCGAGATTGGTTCGATCACGCTCACCGAGTGCCAGATGATCAACCAGTTCCATGGTGGCAACGGCCTGCCGCCACAGTTCACCCGCGGCTATGGCTTGAGCATGGGCGAAGGCGAGCGTAAGGCGATGTCGATGGCGTTGGTCGATCGCACGCTGCGTTGCGACGAGCTGGGCGAAGCATCTTACGCGCCGGGGCAAAACCAGGAATTCGTGTTGTCGCATTCGGACAGCGTGGAAGGCTCCGGCTTCGTGCAGCATTTGAAGCTGCCGCATTACGTGGATTTCCAGGCTGAGCTGTCGCTGTTGCGCACACTGAGTGCACAGCACAAGCGCATGGAAGGCAACCGCGCAGCGGCTCCGACACCTGTGCCACAGCAACAAGCCCCGGAACAGCAGGCACCACAACCGCAGGCACCACAGGAGCAGGTTTCGGCGGAGAGCGGATCATGACTACGAATTACAACTTTGCTTTTCTCGACGAAAACACCAAGCGCATGTTGCGCCGTGGCCTGCTCAAAGCGGTGGCTATCCCTGGTTACCAGGTGCCGTTCGGCAGCCGCGAAATGCCATTGCCCTACGGCTGGGGCACCGGTGGCATCCAGGTGACTGCCGCCTTGCTCGGACCTGACGATGTACTGAAAGTCATCGACCAGGGCGCCGATGACACCACCAACGCGGTCAACATCCGCCGCTTCTTTGCCCGTGTGGCAGGCGTGGCCACCACCGAGCGCACCACCGAAGCCAGCGTTATTCAGACGCGCCATCGCATTCCTGAAACACCGCTGCGCGAAGATCAGATCCTGGTGTTCCAGGTACCTGAGCCGGAACCGCTACGCACGCTGGAACCGCGCGAGGCGGAAACCCGCACCCTGCACGCACTGGCCGACTACGGATTGATGCACGTGAAGTTGTACGAAGACATCGCCCAGTACGGGCATATCGCCACCAGTTACGACTACCCGGTACTCGTCGACGGGCGCTTTCTCACGTCGCCTTCGCCGATCCCGAAGTTCGACAACCCCAAGCTGGATAACTCGCCGGCGCTGATGTTGTTTGGTGCCGGTCGCGAGAAACGCTTGTACGCCATTCCGCCGTATACGCCGGTGGAAAGCCTGGCCTTCGACGATCACCCGTTCGAGATCCAGCGCTGGGATCACACGTGTGCCATCTGCGGCTCCAATGAAAGTTATCTCGATGAAGTGGTGGTGGACGACCTCGGTTCGCGCATGTTCGTGTGCTCGGATACCGACTACTGCGGCCAGCGCCAAGCGGAGGCCGCCGCATGAGTGCACTACTGCAAGTACGCGGGCTGAGCCACCACTACGGCAACCGCATCGGCTGCGAGGATGTGAGCTTCGATCTGCATCCGGGCGAATTGCTCTGCATCGTCGGCGAATCCGGCTCGGGCAAATCCACCTTGCTCAATACCGTGGCCGCGCAATTGCCGCCGACCGATGGTTCGGTGCGCTATCGCCAAAGCGATGGCCGCTGGCTGGATCTGGGCGCATTGAGTGAAGCGGATCGTCGTCGTCTGGCGCGTGAGGAATGGGGTTTTGTCACCCAGAACCCGCGTGATGGCTTGCGCTTGAATGTGAGTGCGGGCGCGAACGTCGCGGAACGACTGATGGCGTTGGGCATGCGCGATTACGGCCAGCTGCGTGGTATCGCCAAGGGTTGGCTGGAACGCGTGGAGATCGATCCGGCACGCATCGACGATGCGCCCACCGGCTTCTCCGGCGGTATGCAACAACGTCTACAGATCGCCCGTACCCTGGTCACGCAGCCACGACTGGTATTCATGGATGAGCCCACGGCCGGCCTCGATGTTTCGGTGCAGGCACGCATCCTCGATCTGCTGCGTCGGTTGGTGAACGAGCTCGGCCTCGCCGCGGTGATGGTGACTCACGATCTCGCCGTGGCGCGTCTACTCGCTGCACGCACGATGGTGATGCAAGGCGGTCGCGTGGTCGAAACCGGTCTCACTGACCAGATTCTCGACGACCCGCAGCATGCCTACACCCAACTACTCGTTTCTTCGGTACTCACCACATGACCGCTCTCACTATCGTTCCTCATACCCCGGCCATGTTGGAACTCCGCGGCTTGGCCAAATCGTTCGAACTGCATCACCAGCACGGTGCGCGCCTGAATGTGCTCGATCATGTCGACCTGACGCTCCATGCCGGTGAATGCGTGGTGCTATCCGGCCCTTCCGGCGCAGGCAAAAGCAGTTTGCTGCGCGTGATCTATGCGAACTACCGCGCGACACGCGGCGCCGTGCGTGTACGCCACGATGGCGAATGGCTCGATCTGGCCGATGCCACGCCGCATCAGGTGCTCGATGTACGTCGTCGTACGCTCGGTTATGTCAGCCAGTTCCTGCGCGTTATTCCTCGCGTGCCGGCGTTGGACATCGTTGCCGAGCCCTTGATCGAGGCCGGCTTGGCAGTGACTGAAGCACAGCAGCGTGCGGGTGCCTTGCTGCATCGGCTGAATGTTCCCGAGCGGTTGTGGCGGTTGCCGCCGGGCACGTTCTCGGGTGGCGAACAGCAGCGTGTGAATATCGCTCGCGGCTTGATCGTGTCACGCCCCTTACTGCTGCTGGATGAACCCACCGCCTCGCTTGATGCCGACAACCGCGCGGTAGTCGCTCAACTGTTGCAGGAAGCACGCGATGCGGGCTCCGCCGTGCTCGGCATCTTCCACGATGAAGACATGCGCGACCGCGTTGCGACCCGCCTGTTTCCCATGCGTCCGCTCGAAGCGGCCTGATCTCCCATCCATACGTATCGACACGTCTCTATTGGCTGATGACCCATGAATGACCTTGTTCTGACCAATGCCCGCATCGTGCTCGACGACTCCGTCGTGCACGGCACCCTGATTGCCCGCAACGGCATGATCCGTTTAGTGGACGAAGGCTCGACCCAAGCGCCCGGCGCTATCGATTGCGATGGCGATTACGTCATCCCCGGCCTGATCGAAATACACACCGATAATCTCGAAAAACATCTGATGCCGCGCGCCGGCGTGATCTGGCCGTCGCTGCCAGCCGTGCTCACGCATGATGCGCAAGTTGTCGCGGCCGGCATCACGACTGTGTTCGATGCCTTGTCGGTCGGTGACCTCGAAGAAGAAAGCGTGCGCATCGAAACCTTGCGCAGCACTTACGATGCGATTCTCGCTGGCCAAGCCAGCGGTGCGCTGCGTGCGGATCACTGGATTCACCTGCGTTGCGAATTGGCCTACCCGCGTTTGATCGAAGCGCTGGAGCCACTGATGAACCACAGCAGCGTGCGCCTGCTCTCGCTGATGGATCACACGCCCGGCCAGCGCCAGTACCGCGACATCCAGCAGTACCGCAAGTACTACAGCAAGAACCACGTGACCTGGACCGAAGATGAGTTCGCCGATGTGGTGAATCGCCGTCTCGATCAACAAGCCACCTATAGCTCGCGCCACGAAAGCGCCGTGCTCGCCTTGGCACAAGGCAAGAACATCGTGCTGGCCAGCCACGACGATACCGATGCGCAACAGGTGGAGCACGCGCACCGCATCGGCGTGACCATCTCCGAATTCCCCACGACGCAAGAAGCTGCCGAAGCAGCGCGTAAGCATGGTCTGTCTACCGTGATGGGCGCGCCGAATGTGGTACGCGGTGGTTCGCACTCTGGCAATGTTGCTGCGATTGAGTTGGCCAAGACGGAGCGGCTCGACATGTTGTCCTCCGACTACGTGCCAGCCAGCCTGCTGCACGGTGCATTTTTGCTGCATAGCCAAGCCGGATGGTCGATGCCGCGAGCGGTCGCCACCGTCGCCGGCAACCCAGCCAAAGTGCTCGGTTTCAACGATCGCGGCCAGATCAAAGCCGGCCAGCGCGCCGACCTGGTACGCGTGCGCACGGTAGATGAGTTGCCTATCGTGCGGAATGTTTGGGTGAAGGGTGAGCGCTCGTTCTAAAGCACGAACGCGCAGCGTAGGTTGGTGATGAGCTTGCGAATCCCAACGTCGGCGTTTCTCCACGTTGGGTATCGCATAGCTCTACCCAACCTACCGCACTGAATGACCAGCTTCGCTATTGCAAAGCGCCTCCGGCCTGTGCCGGGATGACGAGCTGAGAAGCGAATGCCGCAAACTGAGAAAGAGTCATCGCATTCTTCTTTCTCTCGTTTCTCAATCCTCTCAACTATTTTCTGCGCGATTGAAAGCTGAATTCCAGCCTACGCCAAAGTGACGCGCGCACACATCGTAGGCACCTGCGTTTGAAACGATCAAGCGCAAGAACATAGACGTCTAAACGATACGCGCCCCACTTGCGCGCGCAAATAGACAAGTCGATCTAGACAACTAGCACCGCATGTCAATTTCACGAATACGTCACGTCATATATTTTCAATCTTCGTGCAATCAGATTTCTTTTAAATGGTGAGTGCCGTTCTTTGCCAGGCGCGCCGAGGGAGCGCCTGCATCTGTTTCCACTCACCATTGGGGCTTTTGTTTATGACCGTGCTCAGCACTTCTCTATGTCGTGCGCTGCCTGCCGTTTTGCCGTTGCTCGCGCAACCCCATTACTCCACAACTTCAAATGCCGCCAGCAACACCCGCGGCGCCCGTGGCTGATGCCGCCTCGTTGTGACTTTCGGCTACAGCCCATCTGGAGAGACTCTTGAAGATCAATAAGCTTGCCTTCGCAGTGCTGACTGCGCTCGTTGCCCCCATGTCCTATGCCGCTGACGACAACAGCGCCACCACCGCTAATGCGCCCGCCGCGACCGCACCAGCCGCAACTTCGCCTACCGCTACGCCGGCCAACGCCAGCACGCTCGGTACGGTGACGGTCACCGCGCAGCACACCGTCCAAGACATTCAGAGCGTGCCGATCACGATTCAGGCATTCACCGGCGCGACGTTGCAGCAGTTGAATATCACGTCGTTCGACGACCTGATCAAATACCTGCCCAATGTGACATTTGCAGCGAACGGCCCCGGCCAGGGCAACATCTATATGCGCGGCCTGAGCACCGGCTTCCTCGGTAATCAGTCCAGCGCGACCATCGCACCGTTCCCGAACGTGGCCGTCTACCTAGACGACCAATCCATGCAGTTCCCTGCGCGTAATCTCGACATCTATATGGTCGACATGGACCGCGTCGAGGTGCTCGAAGGTCCGCAGGGCACGCTGTTCGGCGGTGGCGCCGAAGCCGGTGCTGTGCGCTACATCACCAACCAGCCGAATCTCACCCGAGTCAGCGGTAGCGCCGAAGCCAGCACCAGTGTTACCGCCGGTGGCGCTCCGAACAATTCGGCCAACGCAGTGCTGAACCTGCCGATCATTCCCGGCGTCTTCGCTTTGCGTGGCGTGATCTACAACGATCATCAGGGCGGTTACATCGACAACGTGCCGAGCACGTTCACGCGCCAGCCCACCGACGGTGGCGGCGCCATGGCTCCTTATGTGGCCGCGGGTGGCACTTCGGGTTTCAATAACTACTCCGTGGCCCAGAACAACTGGAATCCGGTGGATACCCAGGGTGCACGCCTGTCCGGACTGTGGAAGATCAACGACGACTGGAACCTGCTGATCGCCGAGAGCTACCAGAACCTGGATTCCAACGGCCAGTCTTCGACCTACCCGGTCGGTGCGGACGGTCAGACGCTCGGCACCAACCAGATCACCGCGTTCGTGCCGGCCTGGAACAATGACCATGACACCAATACCGCCTGGACCTTGAATGGCCAGATCGGAGATCTCTCGGTGGTATACACCGGCGGCTACACCAATCGCCGCATCAGCGAGCAGCAGGACTACACCAACTACTCGCGCAGCGCGGGTGGCATGTATTACCAGTGCACCGGTACGTCGGCAGGTCTGTCCAGCGCCGGCAAGCCGATTTGCTATTCGCCGGCCGGTTATTGGAACGACACCGTGGCCAGCTCGCACCAGAGCCACGAGCTGCGTCTGAGCACACCGGAAGACGGTCGCTTCCGTGTGATCGGTGGTCTGTACTATGAAGACTTCAACATCGACGATCACATGAGGTTCAATTACCTCACGATTCCGTCTTGTACGCCGACGAACCTCACCAGCGCCCTTGCCGGTGGTAACCCGTGCGTGGCCAACGCGCAGTCCTCGCAGGGCGTCAACCTCCCCGCTGGCACAGCCTTCGGTGAAAATACGGAGCGCGGTTACAAGCAGGATGCCGTGTTCGGCTCGATGTCCTATGACATCATCCCGGAAGTACTAACGGCGACCGCTGGCACGCGTTATTACCACTACTCCGAGTGGCAAACCGGTACGGAGTTCTATACCACCAGCGCCCAGGTCAATGTTCCCAACGGCACCTATGTGGGCAATGACACGCCGATGAATTCCCACACCACGTACCATGGCTTTAAGAGCCGTGCGAACCTGCAGTGGAACATCAGCCCGAACATGATGGTGTATTACACCTTCTCGCAAGGCTTCCGTCCGGGTGGTTTCAACCGCACGTCGTCGGACGTGGCGAAGCTCGATGGCGAGGCGCAGTACAAGAAGCCCATCAGCTACGCGCCTGACACGCTGACCAACAACGAAATCGGCTTCAAATCCACGTTCCTCGATGACCGCCTGTCGTTCAACGCCTCACTGTATGACATGCGGTGGGACAACGTGCAGATGCAGTTCTTCAACCCGTTGGTGCTGGGTAATACCACCTTCGCGGTCAACGGACCGAACTACAAAGTGCAAGGCATGGAGCTGCAATTCCAGGCACGTATTACCGATGGCCTGACCCTGATGGGCTCCGGTTCGCTCAACCATGCCAAACAGACCAACTCGCCGTGCCTGGTCAACAATATTCCGGGCTCGGCCGGCTATGCCTCGTGCATCGTCCAGACCGGCGCCGCTGGCGACGTGTCGTCGTTCGCCAATCCATTCGGCAACGTGGGCAGCACGCCGGCATTCTCGCCCCGTTCGCAGTTCAATGTGCGTCTGCGTTATGAGTGGACGTTCGCTGGCTATAACGCGTTCTGGCAGATTGGCGCAAACCGCACCGGCTCCATGTACAACCAGCCGGCCACCTATCCGAACGGTGAGGGTGTAACGAATATCACCACGGTGGAACTGCGTTACCTGCAGGCCGGTTACAACACCGTCGATGCATCGCTGGGTGTGGCCAAGGACAACTGGAACGTGTCGCTTTACGGCACCAATTTGAACAACAGCAACGCCAGCGTGTTTACGTCCTCGGCTCAGTTCATCGAGTCGCAGGTACCGATCCATCCGCGCGTGATCGGTTTGAAGGTCGGCTTCAAGTTCTAAGCAGTCTGCTTGAAGTCTTTCGAGTCAGGCTTCAAGTCCGCGATAACTTAGCCCCTCTCCCTCTGGGAGAGGGGTTGGGGTGAGGGTTCGGGCAATGCGTGATGCCGACTTCTTGCGCAAGCCCCCATTCCCACGCTTCGTGCGCACCCTCTTCCGCTGCGATCCGAGGGAGAAGGGTTTGATAGTTAATGCACATAGAATGGGGCGGGCACTGTGCCCGCCCCTATTTTTTATTGTTCCCTTGGTTCCCATGAACGCTACGGCAATCGATCCAACCATTCCGCCGCTGGAGCTTCACATCCAGCGCATCCGCCAACTGCACGTGGACGGGCAGCACGCGCAAGCCTTGCAGGCAGCCCAGGCGTTGTTGACCGAGGCACCAGACCATGGCGAGGTGCTTTATCTTGTCGCCCGCAGTCAGCGTTATCTGGGGCAGATCGACGCGGCGTTGCAAACGCTGGCGCGCATGGAACAGGAACATCCTCATTACAGTCGTTTGCACGAGGAGCGCGGCCACTGTTACGTGGTGATGCGCGATGCGCCACGCGCGATCGACGCGCTACTGCGTGCGGTGAATATCAACCCGGCGCTGCCATCGAGCTGGAATCTTCTCGAAGGCCTGTACCGCATGACGGGCGATACCGCCAACGCGGCAACCGCCGCTTCACACGTCGCCACGCTCAAGCGCTTGGCACCCGATGTCGTGCGTGCGACCAGCCATCTCTCGGATGGCGAACTTGACCCTGCCGAACAGATCATCCGCGCCTATCTGCTCAAAGCGGGCAACGATATCGAGGCGATGCGTCTGCTTGCTCG
>JBARCX010000110.1:0-35414 GCA_049794535.1 Rhodanobacter sp. | reverse complement strand
GATCGTGATGGCCGCGAAAAGTTTTCAGATACCAAAAAATGTAATCCCCACGACCGCAGTTGAGGCCGACTACGCGCAGCCGCAACGCATGCAGAATTTCATGCATCTGGAACACCGCTGGCAGCGTTTCGATCAGCACGGTGGCCTTCATGCAGTCGCGCGGCAGGTCGAGTGCGTCCTCGGTGGCCGCCATCACGTCGTCCCACAGCGCGGCTTCTTCCATCGCCTCCAGCTTGGGCAGGTAGAAGTAGGGGCCGCGGTCGCGTGCATGCAGGGCATGCGCGTTGTGGAAGGCGTACAGGCCAAAGTCGACCAGCGCACCGGCCATGGGCTCGCCATCCACCAGGATGTGTCGCTCCGGCAGATGCCAGCCGCGCGGGCGCACGACCAACACGGCCGGGTTGTCTTTGACGCGGTACGACTTGCCCTCTAGCGAGGTGAACTCGATGGTGCCGTTCACCGCATCGCGCAGATTGATCTGGCCATCCAGTTGATTGGCGAAGGTTGGCGCGCTTGAGTCCTCGAGGTCGGCCATGAACACTTTCGCACCCGAGTTGAGCGCGTTGATGATCATCTTGCGTTCGACCGGGCCGGTGATTTCCACGCGGCGGTCGAGCAAGGCGGCCGGGATAGGCGCCACCGACCACTTCGATTCGCGAATGGCCGCGGTATCAGCGCGGAAATCAGGCAGTGCACCGGTGTCATAGCGTGCTTGGCGTTCACGGCGGACGGCCAGCAACTCGCGACGGCGGGCATCGAATCGGCGGTGCAGGCCAGCCAGAAAGGCGAGGGCATCCGGGGTGAGGATGGTGTCGTGGTTGGGGCCGATCTTGCCGAGGATCTGGATCGGGTTGGCGACGACGCGCTCTTGAGGGACAGCCATGGTGATCTCCGTGATGACGATGGGATGACACTAGGTCACGGAGATTTGCTTTGACAAAGCAAATGTTTCAATTTTTACTATGAGCTATGTCAATATATGTTGTAAGTCATTGAGGCAACTGCCATGAAAGACGCCGCCAGTTCGCTGAACAAGCCGAAAAAGCCGCGTCGAACGGTCGCCAAGCGCGGTACGCCGTCTGAAAAACCGGCCAGTGAGGGCGGGCGTTTCTACTACAAGGGCAATCGGCAGAAGCAGCTACGAGCCTTCGTCCACACCGTGAAACTGGGCACGCTGACCCGTGCCGCTGAGGCGTTGTTCCTGTCTCAGCCCAGTGTGAGCTTGCAGCTGCAGGCGCTGGAACGGGAGCTGGGCGTGCAGTTGCTCGAACGCAGTCGCCGTCGTATCAACCTCACCGATGCGGGCGAGGCGCTATACGAGCTGGCGCGCCCTCTCGTCGAGGGCTGGGAAACCCTGGATCGCGACTTCCAGGCGCGAGTGAAGGGTTTGCAGGCCGGCCGACTGACCATTGCGGCAGGCACCTCCACCATCCAATACCTGTTACCCGAACTGGTACGTCGCTACCGCGAGCGTTTCCCCGCGGTGCAGCTGCAGCTGGCCAATGTCACCGGCAGGGATGGCATGGCCATGCTGCGTGAAGACAAGGCGGACTTCGCCGTCGGCTCGATGCTCGACGTGCCCAACGACATCGCCTGGGCGCCGGTGTATCAGTACGACCCGATGTTGATCATGCCGCCGGATCATCCGCTGGCGAAGAAAGACACCATTGCGCTGGAAGATCTCTCGCCCTATGGCCTGATTCTTCCACCGCAGCGCTTGTCCACCTATCGGCTGGTTGATTTGGTGTTCCAGCAGCGGCAGGTGCCGTACAAAGTGGCGCTTGAAGTGGGTGGCTGGGACGTGATCAAGGAATACGTAGCCATGGGGCTGGGTATCTCCATCGTCACCGGCATCTGCATCACCGCGGCTGATAAAGATCGATTGGCCGTGCGCAACATGCGCCAGTACTTCCCGCAGCGGAGCTATGGCGTGGTGATGCGCAAGGGCAAGTTTCTCAGCGCCGAGGCTCGCGCATTCATCGACCTGGTGCGGCCGGGTCTGCTGACGCATCGCGATTACGATGAGTCAGGGCATTCGGGACGTTAACTGGCTCTCAGAACGAGCCTTGCAGAGAGAGCCCGACAAACCGTCCGTCATAACCGCCACTGGCTTGGCGACGCTGCGTATAGCCGGCGCGTAGGTGCAATTGCCAGTCGTGGAAGATGCGTGCGGCAAGGTCCGCGTTAAGGTCGTTGGCACTCTTCCAACTGGGCATGGTTTCGTCCTTCTGTAGGCCGAGTGCGCCCTGAAGGCCCAGGCTCACATCGTCGTTGAAATGGAGATACGTACCGGCAGTTAATGCCGCACGACGGTAGTCGCTGGGCGAGTAGTAGCCGTCACGCGCGAGGTCGTGGTTGAAGCCGAACCATTGCCCGGCCACGCCAAGATCGAGACTGAACATGCCATCGCGCACCGTAGCCCGACGTAGTGCAAACGCGAATTCGTCACGTTGGTTGTTATCGGAATAGTCGTCGTGGCGTGCGGTTAGATCCAATGTCCAACGCAAGTCGGGTGTCCAGTGCGCTTCCACCGCTCCACCGTTACGAGTGATCCCGAGTGATGCGGCCAAGGGCGAGACACCAATACGTTGACGCTCGACACCCACTTGCCATTGCCAGTTATCGCTAGCGCGGGCAAGCAGCGAGAAGCTGCCGATGCCGGTACTGCCGCCACCATGATTGACGCTGGATGCGCCGATCAAACCGACGAGCGCGTAATCGTCATTGAGCGCCTGACGCACGCCGATCATGCCGTAGGTTTCGTTGACACTGCCGCTACCGGCCAAGGCAGCAAAAGGGCCGTCTACGGGTGCGCTGTAACGGTTCCAGCCGGCATCGATGAGTAGCGTAGTGCGCGGGCCAAGGCTCCAATCGATATCGGCGCCTGCATGCAGAATGGTGATGTGATCCGAATCGGAGCTGCGCCAGAATGGCAGCTGCACTTGCGAAAGTACCGTGGGTGATGTCGAGCTGACAAGGTCAGCGGTGTCCTTGGTATTCGGTTTAAGCCGGCGCACCGTATCCACATACGGTAATGCCTTGTCGGGGATGAAGCTCTGCCGCAATGCGATCGCCTGCGTGTAGTTGCGGCCGTAGTCGTTCGGTGTGGCCGTCAGTAGCGGAGTGTTGAGTGCGAGCGCTACGTGGCGTCGGCCGCCCCAGGCGAGCACGCGTGCATCCCATTCGCGTTCAAAGTCGTCAGCACCGAAACGGGTGCGATAGCTGGCGTTCAAATCTTCGGCGCCGGGGTAGTTCCCTTGCCAAGCGTAAAACCGGGACAGATCGAGCCACGCGGCGCGATCGTCAGGATGGGTCTGCAAATAACGTCGCATCAGGGTGATGCCATCGTCGAGATCACCGCGCCACGCGGCGCTGCGCGCCATATCGCCGAGTACGTCATCACGCTGTGGGGCCAGTTCGCGCACGCGCGCCAAACTTTGTTCGGCCAGTGCCGGGTCACCTACCCAGTTGGCTAGCTTGGCTT
Organism: Rhodanobacter sp.; assembly: GCA_049794535.1. GTDB lineage: Bacteria > Pseudomonadota > Gammaproteobacteria > Xanthomonadales > Rhodanobacteraceae > JBARCX01. The sequence goes on along the minus strand of JBARCX010000110.1, from coordinate 31,930 downwards.
GCGCCACCAAGTCATCTACATCGTTAGGACTTATTGCGAGTGCACGCTGAATCGCCTGCAATGCTTCGCGTGGCCGTTGTGCTGCCGCTAACGCTTGCGAATATTTGGCTTGCAGTGCCGCGTCGGTTGGACGCAAAGCGGCGGCTCGGCCAAGGGCATCGGCGGCGGCTGATGCATTGCCGCGTTTTGCTTCAACATCGGCAAGGCGCTGCCATAACGCCACATCATCCGGGTGCGCCAGCAATGTGTCGTGATAGATCCGCGCCGCAGTGGCCCAGTCCTGTCGCATTTCCGCGGCGATAGCATTCGCCGGCGGTTCCGCGGCCCAGACCGTACCGGTGCTGGCGAGCAGCGCGCATAAGGCCCGCGCCAGGCTCTTGTGGGTCATTTGCGCCATTTTCGATTCCCCGTAATCCAGAGGTCTCTGGCGAACCGGCCAATCGTGAATGCTTCAGCCAGCACCAAGGCGTAACGCAGCGGCGTCACCAACAAACCCTTGCCGAGGGTTTTCAGGCGCTCGTCGGGCGATACAGCCATCAACACGAGGGATGACAATGTGGTTTCCGCGATCAACGTGATCGCCAGCGGAATCCACATGCGCAGAATGAGCATGACCGCCAACGCGGTGGGAAAACCGATCTTCTCCAGCGCCGACATGAAAATGATCCAGCCTAGCGGACGTCCATATCGACGAGTGACTTCCTCGCCAAACGCTTGCCGATAAGGTTCGCCCACCTTACGCAGTTCGCGGATGTGCCGGCCATGCTCGCCATACCGTTCGTGCCAGTATTTGCGCAGGCGCGCGAGCGCTTTGAAGGGGCTGCGCAACACCGCGTCGAAGTAGTAGCAGCTCTGCAAGAATGAAGAGGACCACAAGCTGATCTGGCGTGGCAGGCGCGTGGCTAACGGTTCTTCCGAGCGCGCAACGACATCGAGCACCTGCACGTTGCGATAGCCCTGATTGATCAGGGCAAAGCCGATGAAGATGTCTTCCGAGTTGGTAAGGTCATCGCCGAACTGCGGTTCGTAGCGATCGAAAAGATCCTTGATGTATTGACGCCTATACGCCACCGCGCAACCCACCGGATTGGTGATTCCGCCGAAGAACACCATTTGGCCGCGAAACACAAAGCCCTGCAGGAAGCGATACAAGCAGTCGCGATAAATATTGGTCAGCCCCCACCACATATGCTGCCATCGGCTGCGCTTCGTCATCGGATCGACATAGTCGATGCCCTTGGTGACAATCTTGAACTCGTACGTGTCGGCCAGCCGCGCACGATCAGCCAGACACATGGGCCGCACACGTCCGCATGCCGAAGCGATGCCTACGCCTTTGTAGAGCTCCTCAACGCAGCGCGCGATGTAATCGTCCGACTCCAGATAGGTGTCGCCATCGAGAATGAACTCGACATCGGCATCGTATTCGCGAGCCTGGCGTTTGATCGAAGGCGTTTTGCCGATAGAGCTGGCTCGGCGAATCACGGTAATCTGCATGCCCAGCCGCTGCGCCGCCGTTTCGGCGAAGAGTGCGGTCTGATCACCGCTGCCATCGTCGATCACGATCACATGTCGCGGCTTCACCGTCTGCCGTGCCAGTGAGACCAGGCAATGGGTAATGTTTTCGGTCTCTCGATACGCAGGGATCACCACGTCGATCACCGCGGTACGCCAATCGGCGATCGGTGTCGCAGCGGTGCGATCGGGCCCGTGCAGCAGGCCGAGGGCGCTGAGCACTACGTTAGGACTGATGACAAACCACGGCGCGGTAGCCATGTTCGCCCCCTGCAAGTTGTGCGCGACGATCCCGGATGAGTTCGTCAAGAGTGGCTTCCAGCGTGTAGCGATGCTGGAAGCCGGTCAGTGTGCGCAGGCGATCAAGCACCGGGCGTCTGCGTTGGATGTCTTCGAAATGCTCGCCGTAGGCCTCTGCGTAAGGCATGTGTTCAATCGCGGAGTGACTGTCAGCACGTTGGCGAATGAGCTCGGCCAACGCGTTCATGCTGATCTCGCGGTCGTTGCCGATGTTGGCAACCAGGCTGCCACCGTTCTCACGCGACGCGAGCAAGTCGAGTGCGGCAACGTTGTCGCGCACGTCACAGAACGAGCGCGTTTGTAAGCCATCGCCGTACACGGTTATCGACTCGCCGCGCACTGCTTGATCGATGAAGCGTGGCACCACCATGCCGTAACGTCCGGTCTGGCGTGGTCCGATCGTGTTGAAAAAGCGCGCCACCAGCACGGGGATGTTGAATTTCTGGGCATACGAAAGTGCCAGGGCCTCATCCGCGATCTTGCTGACGGAGTAGTTCCAGCGCGTACCGACGCGGGTGGATACGGCCAGATCCATGTCTTCATGCAGCAACGCCTCATGGCGATGTCCATAGACCTCCGAGCTGGATGCAACGACGACCTGTGGTAGCCAGCCACTGGCGGCCACCGTGCGCAGCAGCCGTTCGCAAGCAGCGATGTTGGTTGCCAGCACGCGTGTGGGCTCGGCAATGACGCGATACACGCCAACGACAGCAGCCAGGTGATAGATGCGATCCGCCCATGCTGCGGCCTGCTGCAGCAGCGGCCAGGTGAGCACATCTGCCTCATCGAGCCGGAAATTTGGAAGCGCCATAAACGCCTCCAGATTGCTCAATGTGCCGGTCGATAGGTCATCGACCACATGCACCTTATCGCCACGCGCGAGGTGCAAAGCGGCCACATGGGAGCCGATAAAACCGGCCCCGCCCGTAATGAGGACGTGCATGTTTAGTTCCCCAGAAGCGTGTGCTTACCCTATCCGTGCCAGTCGTGAGAGCGATTGGCACATAAAATGTGATGTAGATCACATTTTTCTTATTGCAAGGAAAGCATCGCTTATGCCAGTTCGTTGGAAGTGGCGGTGCTGCTTGCGATAGGGCATTTGTAGTGCGTTGTCAGGGGTATAGGCGCGGTCGAAAGCTGACCTGCTAGGTCAGAAAGCGGCGCGGAGGGTGTTGCGACATACCCAGCTCTTGGTCCGGTCTCGACGAGTAGCTCAATGCTGCCGCTGTAATGCCAGCTTGAGCCCGAAGCCCAGCAACACCGTGCCGCACACGCGATCCATCCATTGGCCGATGCTAGGTTTGCGCTGTAGCAGGCGATGAATGCGTGCACCGAGCATGGCCAGCACCAGTGCCCAACTAAAGCCGACCGCGATGAAACTGATGCCGAGCAATAGCAGGCCAATCTGCGGATGACCCGCGTGCATGGATACGAACTGGGGCAAGAAGGCGAGGTAAAACAGCGCGACTTTGGGGTTGAGCACGTTGGTCAACATGCCCTGACGAAACGCGGCGGCGAAACCCTGACCTCGCGTCACCGTCGGCGTGCGGGTGCTTTGCCGGCTCAACAGCATACGCAGGCCAACCCAGATCAGGTAGGCCGCGCCGAGATACTTGAGCAGAGTGAAAGCAAGCGCCGAAGTCATCAGGATGGCCGACAGCCCCAGCACGGCAGCCAGCGTATGCACCACGCAACCCGCATTAACGCCCAGCGCAGCTGCAAAGCCGACGACGTGCCCTTCGCGGCCACTGCGCGCAAGGATGTAGAACGTATCCAACCCCGGCGTAAGGCTCAGAGCCAGGCAGGCGAGCAGAAAGGCGTCGTAATGTTGGATGCCGAACATTGAGGATTACTCCGTATTGCGATGCTTGCCGCGGTAGGGGCGAAACAGGGTGCGGATGGCGATCATGTCGGCCTCGGGGTCGTCGCTCGCCTGCATCGGCGTACCCAGGGTAAAGGTCTTGCTTGGGTAATCGATGAAGATCGGCAGGATAGGCACGTTCGCCTCGCGCGCAATGCGCAGGAAGCCGGACTTCCAATGCTTCACCGATTTGCGCGTGCCTTCCGGGGTGATGCCCAGCCACATCTGCTCGCAACGGTCGAAGCGTTGCACCATCTGATCGACCACATTGAGCGCGGCCTTACGATTGATCGGAATCATGCCGATCGGACGCAGGATGATGCCAAGCGGCCCATCTAAAACCTCGCGCTTGATCATCACGTTGATGTTGACGCCAAGGCCGATCTTCATCAGCAGGCCCCAAACACCGTCCCAGTAGGACGAGTGCGGAGCACCGATCAGGATCAGCTTGGGCACATCCGGCAAGGTGCCGAGCAGGCGCCAGCCGGACGGGCGCAGAACGCTTCGCGACAGCCATGGCCAGAACCGGCTGTTGAGCATCGGTGCCCGCGGCGGTACGGGGGGCAGCATCGGAGCGCTCAATCGTGGCTCCAGTCGCGCGATCGGCCTTGCTTGGTCTTGCCGCGCTGCTGCTTACCTGCGAGACGGCGTTCTTTCGAAGCGCGAGTCGGTTTGGTGGCTACGCGTTTTTTCGGCGCGACAAGTGCGCCGCGAATGACTTCGACCAACCGCTCGCGCACATCGTCGCGGTTGCGCGATTGATCGCGGAAGCGACGTGCCTGTATCACCAGCACGCCGTCATCGGTGAGGCGACGGTCGCGACGTGCCAGCAGGCGCGCGCGCACCTCATCGGGTAGCGAAGGTGAATTCAGCACGTCGAAACGCAATTCCACCGCGCTTTCCGTGCGGTTGACGTGCTGGCCGCCCGGGCCGTCGGCGCGCAGAAAGCGCTCGGTGAGCTCGGACTCGGGCAGGGAGATGGAATGGCTGACGATCAACATGCTGCGCAGTTTAGCTGGCGCCGCATCCGGTTGATCAGGCGGTTGATCAGGCCGGAAGGCTCCAGCCGAAGCGCTCGAGCAGGGCCGTGTAGGCGGAGTCGAGTGGTGCCATCAGTTGCATCGGTGCGCCGCTTACGGGGTGGCGGAAGTGCAGCTTCCACGCGTGCAGCAACATGCGGTGGCAGCTGAAGTACTGCTTGTACAGACGGTTGTGATCACTGCGGCCGTGCTGGCAATCGCCGATGATCGGGTGGCGGCGATGCGCCATGTGCTTGCGGATCTGTCGGAAGCGGCCGGTTTCCGGCTCGGCCAACACCAGGGCGTAGCGCTGCTGCGGATAACGGCCCAGCGCGATGTCCACTTCCATGGTGGCGAGCCGACAGTAGCGTGTACGTGCATCGCGTCGTGGGCCGGAATCGCGCGCACCGGGCAGGGCGTAATCGATCACGTCCTCTTCGGGCTCTGGCCAGCCACGCACCACGGCAAGGTATTGCTTATGCACGTCGCGGCTCATGAACTGCTCACCGAGCGCAGCAGCGACCTCGCTGGAACGGGCAATCAGCAACACGCCGCTCGTAGCGCGATCGAGCCGGTGCGCCAGGTACACGGTGCCCCCGACCTGTTCGCGCAACAGGTCAATCAGAAACTCTTCGGCGTTGCCGACCATTTTCGAGCGATGCACGGCCAAGCCTGCGGGTTTATTCACCGCGATCAGTGCATCGTCTTGATACAGGATGTCCAACATCAATGGCTACGACGCGGCCAGCCGAAGGCAAAGGCCAGCAGGCCTGCCGCACCGGAGATCAACGGTGGCCATAGGCCGTGTTGCGGCGCCAGCGTCCACAACAACGCCGATGCAATCAGCAGGCTGCTACCGAGCAGGCTGCCAGCCAGCAGACGATGTTGGCGATGGGCGCTCTCACGCTGCAGTTCGACCAGTTGGGGGTCATAGACGTTGCGCTGCTCGCCACGGGCGACTTGGCGCAGTGCGTCGCGAACTAGCTCCGGGAGCTGCGGCGCGTTGTGGAACCACTCCGGCAACCGCTTGCGTACTTCACGTAACGTGCGCAGCGGGCTGTAGCGCTCGCGCAGAATCCGCTTGAGCACCGGGTGCGCCACCGCCCAGATGTCGATCTCCGGATCGAGCATGCGGCCCACGCCTTCGATGTTCAGCAGGGTCTTCTGCAGCAGGATCAGTTGCGGCTGCAAAGTGAGTTCAAAGCGGCGCGCGGTCTGGAACAGCTTCACCACCAGTTCGGCCAACGAGATCTGCGATAGCGGTCGAGTGAAGTAGGGCTCGCAGACGGTGCGTACGGCCGCTTCCAATTCATCCAGGCGCACGGTCGATGGCATCCAGCCGGCATCGACGTGCAGCTTGGCGATGCGCGCGTAATCGCGTTCGAACAGCGCAATGAAATTCTGCGCCAACCAATACTGATCGGCTTCCGGTAGCGAACCCATGATGCCGAAATCCAGCGCGATAAACCGCGGTTCGGTGGTCCGTGTGAGATCGACCCAGATATTGCCGGGGTGCGCATCGGCGTGGAAGAAATTGTCGCGGAACACCTGCTCGTAGAACAGGCGCACGCCTTTCACTGCCAGCGCTTTACGATCGATGCCGGCCGCGTCAATCGCGGCAATATCGTCGCTGCTCACGCCGTGCACACGTTCCAGCGTGAGTACGCGCTCAGCTGTCAATTCCCAGTGCACCTCGGGCACATAGAGGTCGACGCCGCTGGCGAAATTGCGCCGCAGCAGGCTGGCGCTGGCGCCTTCGCGCTGGAGATCCAGCTCGTTTTCCAGCATCTTCTCGACTTCGGCGACAACGTCGAGCGGGCGGATCTTATCGGCATTGGGATGCCAGCGATGGGCTAGTGCGCCGAGCGAATGCAGCAGTTTCACGTCGCGTGCGATGCGCTCATCGATGCGCGGGCGCAGCACCTTCACCACCACCTCGCGGCCATCGTGCAAGGTCGCCGCGTGCACCTGGGCGATCGATGCGGAAGCCAGTGGCGTTTCGTCAAATTGAGCGTAGAGATGCGCGATAGGTGACTTCAGCTCGCGCTCGACGATGACTCGCGCCTCGTTGCCCGGGAACGGCGGCACCTGATCCTGCAACAGCGCTAGTTCGTCAGCGATGTCGGCGGGCACCAGGTCGCGGCGGGTCGACAGCACCTGGCCCGCCTTGACGAAGATCGGGCCCAGTTCGGTAAGCGCCAATCGCAACCGCACGCCACGAGGCAGGTCGCGCACATCCACCGTCGGCCGGCCGAATAGCGGGCGAAACCACTTCAACGGACGAAACAAGTGCGCTGCATCAACCAGCTCGTCGAGCCGGTAACGCAGCAACACGGCAGCCACCCGAAGCAGCCGCGGGGCAACACTGAGCGGCGTCACGTGGACGATCCCTGCAGGCGTCGCTGCAGTCGTGTCAGGCGTGCCTCGAGTCGTTCGCTGCGTTCGCGCAGCAGGTCGACCCCATCGAGGAAATCATCGATTTCACCGGGCGCCACCGCAACGCGTGCTTCGTCGCGCAACCAGTCGGCGCCGTCCTGGGTGAGGTGACTGGCGGTTTCCTTCGCATGGGTGAGGCCCTTGCGTACGGCTTTGGCCAGCGGCACACCGAGCACATCGCCAAAGGTACGTGCGAAGGCTTCCTCGAAGTCCGGTGCAAACTGACTGGCCAGTTTCTCCAGTCGGCGCGCCAGGTCGGCATCACCGGCAATCTCTACTTTGCCCGGCGCTACGCCATCGTCATCGCGCCGAAGCATCATCGCCAGCAGGCTGCCCGGGGTCGCAGCTACACGCAGTGCGCTGCCGCGTGGCGTGTTGTCCTCATCGGGTGGGCCAACGACCAAACGGCCATCTTCGACGGTGACGGCGAGTGCGAGCTCAGGTCCGCGCAGGTGCAGCTGCACGCGACGACCGTTCAACGTGGTCAGCTTCTGCTGCGTGTCCGGATCAAGCGACAATGTATGGTTCAGCGCGGTTTCCAGCGCGCGACCGGCCAGCTTGCGCAGCGACGGTGGAAGCCAGGAATTAGGGGTGGCGGTATTCATCCGGCGATTGTAGCGGGGAGCCGCGGTGTCGCTGCCATTCTGGCCCGTGCAGAGTGGACGATGGATCGACTACTGCGCGCCAGTGAAGCCGAGTTGTCGCCACGCTTCATACACCGCTACCGCGACGGTGTTGGACAAGTTGAGGCTGCGGCTGTCCGGACGCATCGGCAGGCGCAGGCGCTGTGCCTCAGGGATGGCGTCGAGTACCTCACCGGGCAGGCCGGCGGTTTCGCAGCCGAACAGCAAGGCATCGCCATCGGCGAAACGTGCGTCGACATGCGCTACGCGACCACGGGTGGAGAAGGCGAATACGCGGGGTTGGCCGAGCGTGGCGAGGCAATCGTCGAGACTGTCGTGCACTGCAACCTGGGCGTACTCGTGGTAGTCCAGCCCGGCTCGGCGCAAGCGCGTGTCGTCCAACGCGAAGCCGAGCGGGCGTATCAGGTGCAGTGCGGCGCCGGTATTGGCACACAGGCGGATGACGTTGCCGGTGTTCGGCGGAATCTCTGGGCGGAACAGGATGACTTGGAGCATTCGGCCATTATCAGGCCTGAGGTGTCTTTCGTGTTCACTTAGCCAGCAGGACGCGGGCACACGACACCATCGGGCGGCAATACGCACATGCTCGGGGTTGCCGTCAGCAGGACGCCTGCATGGCTGTTGCTGGCCAACTGCGCTGCCTGCGGCGCATTGTTGAGCATGGCGACAAAGATCAGTCCGCAGACCAGCATGCTGGCGGCAAACAGGCTATGCAGCATCAGGGTTTCGAATTTCATGTCCGTATCTCCGAATGAAGGGCCGTGATGGCCCACACCCTGGTATGGCAAGTGCCGTGCCAACCTTTGAATGGCATTCATTGCATTGATTTTTAAGTTGTTTGTATATCTTCACGGTATGCACAACGCTGTCCGCGGACAGTGCCCGGGCGGGATCGGACAGCACATCGGACAGTGCCGTACACCTGCCATGGGTCATTTGGTAAAAACTTACGATGTCGTCTAGCCTCGATGAATTACCCGAGCAAATCAGGAGATGGACCGTGGCAAGAAAGCCCTTGGCCTTATTGATCGCAGGCTTGATGACGGTCGGAGGCGGTGCGTTACCGGCCTGGGCCGAAACTGGCGGACCGAGTACCGCGTCGGTATCGCAGCAGATACCGGACATCGCCTATACCCGTTTCACGCTCCCCAACGGGTTGACCGTCGTGGTGCACGAGGATCACAAGGCGCCCGTAGTGGCGGTGAGCATCTGGTATCACATCGGCTCTGCTGACGAACCTGCAGGCAAGACCGGGTTTGCCCACTTGTTCGAGCATCTGATGTTCTCCGGCTCGGAGAATCACAAGGGCACGTACTTCCAGCCGTTCGAGTTGGCCGGTGCCACCGATATGAATGGCACCACCTGGTTCGATCGCACCAATTATTTCGAGACCGTACCGACCACGGCGTTGGATATGGCGCTGTGGATGGAGTCCGATCGCATGGGGCATCTGCTCGGCGCGATCGGCCAGAAGGAGCTCGATACCCAGCGTGGCGTGGTGCAAAACGAAAAGCGCCAGGGCGAGAACCGCGCGTATGGGCGAGTCAGAGAAAACATTCTGCTCAACACCTATCCGGCCAATCATCCGTACCAACACACCACGATCGGCTCGATGGACGACCTCAATGCCGCATCGCTCGTCGACGTAAAGCAGTGGTTCGAGCATAACTACGGCGCAGCCAACACTACTCTGGTGCTGGCCGGCGACATCACCGTGGCGCAGGCGAAGGAAAAGGCCGAGAAGTATTTTGGCGATATTCCGGCGGGCCCTGGCGTGCCGCGACAGCAGGCATGGATCACACCGCTGGAGAAATCCACGCGAGGTGTGCAGCACGATCATGTCGCGCAGTCGCGTATCTACCGCACCTGGGTCGTGCCACAGCTTGGCAGCGATGCGGCGATCCAGCTCGACCTGGCGTCTACCGTGCTCGGCGGTGGCAAGACGTCGCGGCTCTATCAGCGGCTGGTCTATCAGGACAAGCTGGTTGACGATGTCGATGCCAGCGTGTCGCCGTTCGCACTGGCCAGTCAATTCCAGATTCAGGCCGATGTGAAAGAAGGCGTGGATCCGGCCAAGGTCGAGGCGGTGATCAACGAGGAGCTGCAAAAGTTTCTCACCAGCGGTCCCACCGCGGATGAGCTGGATCGCGCCAAGATCAGCAATCGCGCCGGTTTCGTGCGTGACTTGGAGAAGGTTGGGGGCAAGGCTGCCATCCTTGCCGAGGGGCAGGTTTATCGCGGTGACCCGGGTGCCTACAAGAAAGATCTCGAACGTATCGCTTCGGCCAGCATCGCTAGCGTAAAGACGGCTGCCGATACGTGGCTGAATAAGGGCGATTATCAGCTCACGGTGTTGCCTGCCGGTAAGGATTTCGATTCGGCCGTCGAGGATGCAAAAGTGGTAGGGCTTGGAGAGCAGCAAGGGCGACCGCAGCCGCAGCTTCCAGCGAAGCATGACTACCAGGTGGCTAAAAGCACGGTCGACCGCAGCACCGGCGTGCCTCAGGTCAACCAGTTTCCCGACCTCAGTTTCCCCACGCTGGAACGCGGCAAGCTGAAGAACGGCATTGAAGTGATACTGGCCGAGCGTCACACCATTCCGGTGACCCAGGTACAACTGTTGTTCAATGCGGGCTATGCGGCGGACCAGGGTCATAAGCTTGGTACGGCCAACTTCACCACGCAGCTGATGCAGGAGAGCACCCGCGATCTCGACTCGGTGGAAGTGTCCAAGCGCAAGCAGCGTCTGGGTGCCATCGTGGCTACGGGTTGTGCGCTCGACTATTGCGATGCCGGGCTCAACGCGTTGAACGATCAGTTGCAGCCGTCGCTCGCATTGTTCTCCGATATCGTGCGTAACCCGGCCTTCAATGCCGATGATGTCGAGCGGGTTCGTGGTCAGTGGCTGGCCGGTATTGCACAGGAAAAGACCCAGCCGATCGGGTTGGCCCTGCGCACCTTGCCGCCGCTGATGTACGGCGCTAACAACGCGTATGGCATTCCGTTCACGGGTACCGGCACCGAGGCGGACATCAAGTCGCTCACCGCCGATGATCTGCGTGCCTTCCAGCGTAACTGGCTGCGGCCCGACAACGTGAAGATCCTGGTGGCGGGCGATACCACCTTGGCGCAGATCATCCCGCAGCTCGATGCGGCCTTCGGCGATTGGAAAGCGCCGGACACGGCCGTGCCCAAGAAGAACATCGACGCAGTGGCTGCACAGCCGAAGCCACGGGTGTTTCTGATCGATCGACCGGATGCGCCGCAGTCGTTGATCCTTGCCGGGCTGCTCGCGCCGCCCACACGTGCTCCTGATAATTTGGCCATCCAGATCGCCAACGGTGCGTTCGGTGGCACCTTTACTTCACGCCTCAACATGAACCTGCGCGAGGACAAGCGCTGGGCCTACGGCGCGCAGAGTTTCCTGATGGATGCGCAAGGCCAGCGGCCGATGTTGTTCTACGCACCGGTGCAGACCGATAAGACAGCGCCGTCGGCCAGTGAGGTACTGAAGGAAGCGCGTGCGGTGATTGGCGATAAGCCGCTGACCGATGCCGAGGTCGCAAAGATCAAAGACCAGCGCGTGCGTGCATTGCCAGGCAGCTATGAGACCACCTCGGCAGTACTCGGCGCGCTGAATGGCATCGTGTTGTACGACCGCCCGGATGATTACGTGCAAACCCTCAAGCAGCATTTGGAGGCCGTAACGCTCGCTGCCGCGGAGACGGCAATCAAGGCGATCGTGAAGCCTGATGCGATGACCTGGGTGATCGTGGGTGACCTCAAGCAGATCGAGGCACCGGTGCGTGCATTGAATCTCGGCGAGGTGCAGGTGATCGATGCCGAGGGTAAGCCGGTGCCGTCATCTGACGGGAAGTAAGCCAGCGTACAGGACGCCAACGCGTCCGCACGTTAGGATGGAGGTCGGGCAGTTCGCTGCCCGGCTTTTTAACGCCCACTCTGCGGAGCCATACATGCGTAAGCGTCAGTTGTTGCTCGTTCCCATCCTGCTGCTCGGCGCCTGCACCTGGGGCATCACCCTGGATGACGCGGCGAAGAACGTGCGCACTGCCTGGAGTGGCGACGTCTCCGCCTGCCACGAACTCGGCAAGATCACGGTATCGGTGATGGATCACGTGGGGCCGGTTGATCGCAACGACATCAAGGTGCGTGACGAGCTGGAGGTCATGGCTCGCAACGAGGCGGCGAAGATGCACGCCGACACCGTCAAGCCGTTAGGCGATCCGAGCGATGGCTCACAGCCGTGGGGCGCTTATCAGTGCGGCTCCCGCGTCATCGCACCGTCATCGCGTGCACCTTCGCCGAATAATCAGGCGCCAGCCTCACAGCAGGGTGGTGGCATGCAGACGTTCCCGGTCAAGGGCAGCTGATCTTCCATTGGCATGTGACGCCATGGCTGTTGCTAAAGAAAAGGGCGCCGCATTGCGGTGCCCTTTTTTATGACTCGTTCCTGCGAACGAACGCAGCGTTACAAATGCCCGTTGGTCAGCTCATCGGCCAGCTGCGGCAGCTTGTAGACCTTGCGCACCGCCTCCACCAGCGCGGCCGTGTCCACCGCAACAGCACGATTGTTGGTGCCGTCGTAGGTGTAATCACCGCCGATCGAGTGGATGTTGCCGTCGAAGATCAGACCGACGGCGTGGCCTTCGCGATCGATCACCGGGCTACCCGAGTTGCCGCCGATGATGTCGTTATCGGTAACGAAGTTCATGGGCGTGGACAGGTTCAGTGAATCTTTCGCGCGTAGCCAGCTATCTGGCAGCTTGAACGGATCAGCGCCGGTGGCGCGCTGGTAAAGGCCAGCGAAATCGGTAAATGGCGGAACATCCTGCCCGTTCTCCTTCCATCCGACGACCTTGCCGTAGGACAAGCGCAGGGTGAAAGTGGCGTCCGGATAATTCGATGCACCGTCGCGCGCGAAGCGTGCTTGAGCAATCGCTTCGTCAGCCTTCTTGGTAGGTGCCTCTACCTCGTCCTCGTATTGTTTGCGGATATTGGCTGCCTCGGGTTCGATCTTGCGTGCGAATACGATCATCGGGTCGGTCGATGCTTCGATGGCTTTCGCGCCGCCGTCCCATAGCTGCTTGCGTAAGGCTGGGTCCGCCAGTTTCGTGCCGCTGACGAGTTGCTGCGCCAATTCGTCGGGCGACTGCTTGCCGAACACTTCATGCACAAACGGATCGTCAGCGCCTAAGCGCTGGCGCATTTTCTCCATCGCCCAGGACATCATCGTCTGCTCGTACTGCGGATAGATCGGCACGCTCGATTCCAGCGATTGTTCCACCGCGGGCAGATTGGCATTGCGATAGTCGGGCAGGCGCGTCGCATCCGGTTTGGCGCGTTCGGCGGCGCCGCGCACCAAGGTACGTGCATCTTTGAATAGTTCCCCGCCTGCGCTGAAGCCACGGTTTCCCTCGATCATGCTGTAGTGCGCCTGCAATTCCTGGCCGCGTTGCTGAGCACGTTCCAGGTCGGTCCACGGATCACCGTACTTGGCTCGGCGAGCCGGATCGGCGGCGATCCATTCACGCAATGCGGCGTCGTCCTTCTGCTTGCGCTGGGCGAAGCTCTCGCTGTTCAGCGTATCCAGCCAGCCTTTGAAGACTTTCAGCGAGTTGTCGATACCGAACAAAGAGTCCTGTGCTTCCTTGGCCTGCTGTGTGCCACCACGGCTGTACTGCCACAGCACGCCGCGCCATTCGGAAGCCCAACCGTAAAACGGAATCAACAAGTTGTCGCGCATGTTGACCAACTGCGTCCACGGTGTTTCGCGCTCGGTCGAGCCGGGATTGCCAACCACGAACGTCATGTCACCGGCTTTGGGGCCTTGCGTGTTGAACTGCAGGAACTCCGGCGTCTTGGCGGGTTTGCCGTCAACGTAGGCGCGGAAGAACGTGACGTCGAGGTCATAGCGCGGAAAGTTGAAATTATCCGGATCGCCACCGAAGAACGCGATGCTCTGCTCGGGTGCGAATACCAGTCGCACATCTTGGTAGCGACGGTATTTGTAGAGTGAGTAATGGCCGCCGTGATACAGCGTGACCACGTCGCAGCGCCAGGTTTTCGCATCGCCGTTGACGCAGGATTCCTCCAGCTTGCTATTCACCGCGCGCTCGGCCTTGATGCGATCCGCGCCGCTGGTGCCGGCGGTTGCCTTGTTCACTTGCGCGGTGACGTCGGTGATCGATTCCAACTGGTTCAATTCGACGTCAGGGCATTTCGGCTCGTCTTCCTGCTTCATCACGCTAAAGCCGTCGGACATGTAGTTCTTGCCGCCTTTCGATAGCTGCGACAGGCAGCTGTTGGCGCAGTGGTGATTGGTCATCACCAGGCCGTTGGCGGACACGAACGAGCCTGAGCAACCTTCGGCCAGCCGCACGGCGGCGTGCTGCACCAGGTCGATCCACTGCTGACTGGGCGTAAACCCGTAGCGTTGTTGCATCTGCTGCACGGGCAGATGATCCAGGGTCCACATGCCCTCGTCTGCCATGGCACTAGCGGCGGTGCCGAGCAGGAGGCCTGACATGCCAACGATCAACCATCGTTTCATCGCGTGAACTCCATGGGAGTGACGGTCAGCGAACGAAAGCGCCGACCGTATGGGCTGGGGCGATCAATCTAAAGCGGGGTTCGCTGGCATCGTGTCACTCGCAAGCAACTTGCGTAAGTGAACTTTTGGCACGGTGAGCCCTTGCAGATGGTCGGCCACGAGCATAAAATTCACATATTGATATTTCATTTATGAAATAAATTCGATTGTTGCCACCACGGCCATCCGCTATGAGCAGCTTCACCCCAACAGAGCAGCGCCTCGACATCACATGTCGGCGGCATCCGGCGTTTCCGCGCCAGCCGGCGGTATTGATGCGCTTGGTCAAGCACATCTACAAACGTGTGCACGACGACGCCAATGCGTCGCTCAAGCCGTGGGGCATCAGCCATCCGGAGTACAACATCCTGATGATGATGTACGGCACCGAGGGCTATACGCTGAACCCCTCGCAGTTGGGCGATGCGGCAGGGGAGAAGTCGGCCAACATCACGCGACTTACCAATCAGCTATGCGACAAGGGCTTGATGGAGCGCACCGGCAGCGACGAGGATCGCCGGAAAGTTACGCTGACCTTGACTGCTGCGGGTATCGCGCTGATCGAGGATTTCCTACCTGAGATCGTTGATTTGTTGGATCGTCAGACCGGCGGCATGAGTCACACGGAGCAAGCGCAGCTGGAGCGCTTGTTGAAGAAGTTTCTGGACCAGCTCGAGCGGGACTGAAACATGTCGGCAGTAGTTACTGAAACGGTGCAGGCACCGCGGCGCTGGGCGCGTCTGGGTGAGCTATTCGCTGGCGAAGGCCATTCCTGGCTCTTCGTCGGCAAGACCTTGCTGGCGATGTACCTCGCGGCATGGTTGGCGATGTGGCTGCAACTGGAGCAGCCGTCGACCACCATGATCACGGTGGCGATCGTGATGCATCCGCAAAGCGGCATGGTGCTCGCCAAGAGTTTCTACCGCGCCATCGGCACCTTGACCGGCAGCCTGTTCGGGCTGGCGTTACTGTGCCTGTTTCCACAGCAGCGCGAGCTGTTTCTGTTCTGTTTGTCGCTGTGGGTGGCGCTCTGCGCAGGCGGCGCGTTGCTTTATCGCAACTTCATGTCGTACGGCTTCGTGCTTGCGGGCTATACCGCGGCGATCGTGACCTTGCCGGTGGCGAACCATCCGCTCGGTGTGTTCGATTCGACGGTGATGCGCGTGAGCGAGGTGATGTTGGGCATCCTGGTGGCGGGCGTCATCAGCGACCTGGTGTTTCCGGATCGTCTGCGCAATGTGCTGCGACAGAGTGCGCGTGCGCAGTTTGCGCAGTTCATCGATTTTGTGCGCGACAGTACCGGTGGTGTCATTGCACGTGCCGATATGGAGCAGGCGCATCTTCGCTTCGTGCGAACCGCGGTGCAGTTGGAAGATATGCGCGCGGCGGTGATCTTCGAAGATCCGGAGGTTCGCGCCCGCAGTATTCGCATGCGGCTACTCAACCAACGCTACATGGCGGCTTCGACCAGCTTCCAGTCGCTGCATCACCTGATCAATCGACAACAGCGCGGTGGGCAAACCAGGGTGGTCGATGCCTTGATCGCGCTGTACCGGCCTATCGGCATGGCGTTGGCACCGGAAGTGGCTGAGCAGCAGCACGACCCTGCTGTATTGGCGCCACGCCTGCGCGAGTGTGCGGATGCCTTACCTGCGCGGGCGATGGAGCTGCGCGCGGAGTTGTCGGATAACGCAAGTCAGCTCGAATTCGATACCGGCGCAACACTGATACAGCGCTTTGCTGGCGAGCTGCTCGAGTTCACCACGTTGGAAGATGCGCTGCGCCATGGACAGGTACGGGGCAGCGTGGAGCGTGTGCATTTTCGGCGTGGCAATGACTACGCCGGCGCAGGAGTCACGGTGCTCCGCACGTTCCTCACCATGACCACACTGAGCGCGTTCTGGCTGATGAGCAGTTGGCCATTCGGTGCCAGCGCGATGTTGATCGCGACTATTTTTAGTGGCCTGTTCGCCGCCTCGCCGAAGCCGATCAACACCACCGTGACGACGTTGCTTGGCTATGCAGCCGGCATGCTCGCTGCATTCATCACCACGTTCTGGATGTTGCCTGGTAGCGACAGCTTCATCATGCTGATCACGGCGACGTTGCCGTTCATGCTGATCGGGCCGTATCTCAATACGCATGCGCAGTGGACCAGCGTCGGCGCCGGCTATTCGATTGGCTTCGTATACATCCTCGCACTCAAGAATCCGATGGTGTACGACCCGGTGCATTTCCTCAACGACATGATTGCGCAGCTGGTGGGAGTGTTACTCACGGGCATGGCTTTCATGGTCATACCCGCTGTAACCGGTAGCCTGTGGCAGCGGGAGCGTCAGCTGCGCAGCTTGCGCGAACAGGTTGTGCTGGCCGCCACGGCGCCGCTGGAAGGTTTGGTGTGGCGCTTCGAAAGCGTCAGCCGTGACCTGTTCCAGCAGGTGGTCGCGCATACCCATCCTGGCAGTGATGAAGCGCGCAGTTTGTTGGCATGGGCGTTGACGGTACATGAGAGCGGCCGCGCGCTGATCGAGCTGCGCCAACAGCTGCAGCACAGCACACTCAGTGCCGATGCCAAAGTGCCTGCACAGCTGGCGATACAGCGTGTGGCGCAGCTATACCGGCAGCGCAGTGCGGCGAATTGGGCGTTGGCCGATCAGGCCGTAGAGCGCGCCCTTGCCATATGCGCACAGACGGGCATGGATGGCCTGCCGATACGGCCGCTGCTGCATCAATTGCGCAGCGCCTTGCATGATGACGAATCGCCGTTGGCGATCTATATGCCAACGCCATTGGAGCCCGCGCATGCCACGTGAAATTGCTTTTTCCGGTGTATTGATACCCGGCCTGTTGTTGGTCTTTGCCGGTTGCCTGCTGCTGATGGGGCTGGTTGATGCGGTCATCGGTCGCTACGGCCTCTACCGTTATGTGTGGCATCCATCGTTGTTCCGTCTTGCCCTGTTTGCCTGCCTGTTCGGCGCCGCCGGACTGCTGTTGCTTAGCTGAGTTATTGCCATGAATAAACAATCGTTGCTGCGCTTCCTATTGACCGCCGTAGTAGTGGTGATCGCCGCCCTGCTAGGCCACGCCTTGTGGAAGCACTACCTGTATTCGCCATGGACTCGCGATGGTCGCGTGCGTGCCGACGTGGTGCGAATCGCGCCGGACGTATCTGGTCTGGTCTCAGCGCTGAAAGTCACGGACAACCAGTTCGTGCACAAAGGCGATGTATTGATGGTGATCGATCAAGATCGCTACATCCTCGCGTTGCAGCAGGCCGAAGCCAATCTCGCTGCGGCCGAAGCCAGTGCGCGCGCTGCCGGCGCAGGTACTGCCGCTGCCGAGGCAGCAATAGCTGGGCGCAAGTCCGAGTTCGAGATGTATAGCGCGCAAGCCGAGCGCCGCCTGAAGATGGGGCAGGACAGCGTGATCTCCACTGAAGATCGACAGAACGCTGTCGCAACGGCTCACAACGCCGAGGCAGGCTTGCAGCAGGCGCAAGCCTCGCGCAACCAGGCCGGCGCCGGTGTGCAGGTTGCACTTGCCGCGGTCGAACAGGCGCAAGTGCAGGTGAATACCGCCAAGCTCAACCTTGCTCGTACCGACGTGCGTGCGCCGGCGGACGGCTACGTCACCAACCTGGATGTGCGTGTGGGTGACTACGCCAGCACAGGCTCTCCGCGCATGGCGTTGATCGATAGCCACAGCTACTACATCTACGGCTACTTCGAAGAGACCAAGTTGCCTCAGCTGCGCGTGGGTGATCCGGTGGATATCCGCCTGATGAGCGGTGGTACGCACCTCAAGGGCACCATCACCGGCGTAGCACGCGGTATCACCGATGGTGATAACCCGACCGGCGCGGATTTGCTGGCCAACGTCAATCCCACTTTCAACTGGGTACGGTTGGCGCAGCGAGTGCCGGTGCGCATCGCAATCGACACAACGCAGCTGCCGGCCAATATGGTGCTTGCTGCAGGCATGACCGCCACCATCGAGGTCAAGCCGCACGCACCGGGCAGCTGACGCTATGGCGTGGCATGGGTGAGGCGTTAGGCTTCATCCATGCCCATCACCTTCGCCCTGCAAGACGTGCTCGCCATCATCTGTGGCTCGTTCGTGGGCTTCTCGCTCGCGCTGATTGGCGGCGGTGGTTCCATCCTCGCCATGCCGCTGATGTTGTACGTCGTTGGCCTGCATGATCCGCACCTGGCCATCGGCACCAGCGCACTGGCGGTATCGATCAGTGCGTTCGCCAACCTGATACCGCATGCGCGTGCTGGTCACGTGCGCTGGAAGGAAGCCGCGATATTCGCGGTAGCCGGCATGCTGGGCGCCTACGCGGGTTCCAGCCTCGGTAAATGGATGGACGGGCAGCGCTTACTGCTGTTGTTCGCGATATTGATGCTGGTGGTAGCTGCACTGATGCTGCGCCCACGCGCAGCTCGCGTGGGAGATGCAGCCCCAATGCCACACCTGATCCCGCGGCTGAGCAGCACGGGGTTTGCCGCTGGCGGCTTGGCGGGCTTCTTCGGCATCGGTGGCGGCTTTCTGGTGGTGCCGGGACTGATGCTCGCGGGTCGGCTGGAAATCATCCAGGCGATCGGCTCGGCGTTGCTGGCGGTAGGCGCGTTCGGCCTGACCACCGCGGCCAACTATGCGGCATCGGGATGGGTCGACTGGCGTATTGCGGCCGAATTCATCGGCGGCGGCTTCGCTGGCGGCTGGCTCGGTGCGCTAGGCGCACACCGTTTGGCACGGACCCGCGGTGCGTTGAATCGCGTCTTCGCCGCAGCCATTGTCGCGATGGCCCTATTCATTTTGTGGCATGTGATACGGCGTTTTTAGATGCCTGTCTGCGGCTGCCTGGAATTTGGATTATTGGCAAGATGTCGCGTGTAGCCGGCGGGTTTGCCATCATGTCCCGCTGTGATTCATGTATCCGAGGCCCATGAACAAGCTGATTAGCACGCCGCAGCGTATTGCGCGCCGCATCGTCTCGCCGCTGCGCAGGCCCAAAGCCTCGGCGCTGTTGGAGGCTTTGCCGCGTTTTGCGGTGCCGGCCGAGGCGATCGAGGTGGTGCAGGGGCCTGCGGCATTCCGGCAGGAGCTGCTGCAGCAGATCGCGCAAGCGACGCAGCGCATTGTGATCGTGGCGTTGTATCTGCAAGACGACGATGCGGGGCGGGAGCTGCTTGATGCGCTGTACGCCGCTCATGCACGGCACCCAACGTTGCAGATTTCGCTGTTCGTGGATTGGCATCGTGCCCAGCGTGGCCTGATTGGCAAGGCGCACTGCGCCGGTAATGCAGCGATGTATCGCGAGTATGCCTTGCGCTATGGCGATGGCGTGGCGATCTACGGCGTGCCAGTGCAGAACCGCGAGCTGTTCGGCGTGCTGCATTTGAAAGGCTTTGTGTTCGACGACTGCGTGATCTACAGCGGTGCCAGTCTCAATGATGTTTATCTGGCACAGCATGAGCGCTATCGGCTCGATCGCTACCATGTGATACGTGACCGTGCATTGGCCGACAGCATGGCCGATTTCGTGCGGCGTTATTTTCATGCCAGCGAAGCGGTGTGCCGCCTCAATGTGGCGAATGCGGCGCATGTGCCGAGCACGCGAAGCCTGTCTGGAGCGATCCGAAATTTCCGCCAGCAGCTGCAGCAGGCACGTTACGACGTGCCGCATGACTCGCTGCGGGATGGCATGGTGGCAGTGACGCCGCTGCTTGGTTTTGGCCGTACCGACAATCAACTCAACGATACCTTGCTGGCGCTCTTACGCAGTGCGCGCCGTAAGGTCGTGCTGCTGACGCCGTACTTCAATCTGCCGCGACCAGTGCGCACGGTGCTGGGTCAGTTGCTACGACGTGGCTGCGTGATCGACATCATGGTCGGTGACAAGACCGCCAACGATTTCTACATTCCACCCGAGCAGCCCTTCCGAACTATCGGTCTATTGCCCTACCTGTATGAGGGCAATCTGCGTCGCTTCGCGCGTGCGCATCACCGACAGATCGCCAGTGGCCAGCTCAATATTCATCTATGGCGCGATGGTGATAACACCTATCACCTGAAAGGCCTGTTCGTGGACGACGAGGCCGCGGTGCTGACCGGCAACAACCTCAACCCGCGTGCATGGGCGCTGGATCTGGAGAATGGCCTGCTGTTGCGCGATCCGGCGCACCTGCTGCTGGAGCAGCACCGTGCCGAGTGGGCTGCACTCTGTGGGCATGCCACACGGCTGGCCGATTACCACACGCTGCAGAGCCCGCGGCAGTACCCGCCGGAGGTGCGTCGCTTGCTGCGACGACTAAGCCGTGTGCGCCTGGATCGGTTGGTTAATCGGTTGCTTTAGGTGTGATGGGACCTATCCCAGGTCCCTACTGTTTTTACGCCGTAAGCCGCTTCAGTCGCATATCCAGCCAGCGATTCACATCCGGCCATTCGCGGTTGAGAATGGAATAGCAGACGGTATCGCGCAGGCTGCCATCGGGGCGGCGCTTGTGGGAGCGCAACACACCTTCGCGTTGTGCGCCGAGACGCTCGATAGCCCGTTGCGAATCAAGGTTGCTGCGATCGGTGTGGAATTCCACCGCCACGCAGTCCAGCGATTCAAAGGCATGCTTCAGTAGCAGGCGCTTGCAGGCGGTGTTGAGATGGCTTTTCTGCCAACGCTTGGCGTACCAGGTATAGCCGATCGCGAGGCGTGGCAATTCCCGCACGAAATCGTAGAAGCGCGTGGTACCGACGATCTCGCCGCTGCTTTTCTCGCGTACTGCGAAGGGCAGCATCTGGTTGTCGGCAAGGCCGGCCAGCGCTTTCTCCACGTAGGCCTGTGCGTGGCCCGGTGGTGGTGCGCTGGTGAACCACAGATTCCAGAGCTCGCCGTCAGCGGCGGCGGCTTCCAGTGCGGGAACGTGATCGAGCGTGAGCGGTTCGAGCAGGACGTATTCGTCTTGCAGGGGCGTCGGAACGAGATGGGGCATCGGCAGGCTCAGGCGTCGAGATCGGGGATCAGTTTGCTTTCCAGACGCGCGATGGTGTCCTTCAGCAGCAGTTTGCGCTTCTTCATCCGGGTCAACTGCAGCTCGTCGCGGCCGATTCCCCTGGCCAGATGCTCGATCGCGGTATCCAGATCGCGGTGTTCGACCCGCAATTCCGCGAGTAGATGGGCAATCTGAGTGGGATCCTGGGCCTGCATGGCAGATAACGGCGGCTTGGGCGAGACCGCAAGTGTAACGCCGCCGGGTGCCGCATGGGTCGGCCCGCTACAATAACGGTTCATCCGCCGGATCACTGCCGATCCTAGAGCCCACCGACCCGACGCCGCGAACCGAACTATGTCCGCCCAGCCTGACAACATCCGCAAGCAGGCCTACGAGGCCGGCAAGCTGACCAAGCGCTTGCGTCATCAGGTCGGCCAGGCGATTGCCGACTTCAATATGATCGAAGGCGGCGACAAGGTGATGGTGTGTTTGTCCGGCGGTAAGGATTCCTACACCTTGCTGGACATGCTGCTCTCGCTCCAGGCGAAAGCGCCGGTACATTTCGAGTTGATCGCGGTGAATCTGGATCAGAAGCAGCCGGATTTTCCCGAGCACGTGCTGCCTGGGTATCTGGCTGCGCGCGGCGTGCCGTTCCATATCATCGAGCAGGACACCTACAGCACGGTCACCCGTGTGATCCCCGAGGGCAAGACGATGTGCAGCCTGTGCTCGCGGCTGCGCCGTGGGGCGCTGTACCAGTGGGCGGCAACCAACGGCATCACGAAAATTGCGCTGGGGCACCATCGGGATGACATCCTGGGTACGTTTTTCTTGAACCTGTTCTACCAGGCGCAGTTGAAGGCGATGCCGCCCAAGCTGCGCTCGGACGATGGCCGTCACGTGGTGATCCGTCCGTTGGCCTACTGCAAGGAAAGCGATATCGCCGAGTACGCGACGCAGCGCGAGTTCCCGATCATTCCGTGCAACCTATGCGGTTCGCAGGAGAATCTGCAGCGCAAGGCGGTTTCACGCATGCTGGCGGAGTGGGAGCAACAGCAGCCGGGGCGTAGCGAGAATATTTTCCGTGCGCTCGGGTCTGTGTCACCCTCTCAGTTGGCCGATCGCAAGCTGTTCGACTTCGCAGCGCTCGGTGCGCGCGAAGATGCTGATCGTGTCGATACACGCGATTGGCTTGCCGGTGGCGATGCCGAGAGCAACTAGACGTCTATACATCCATGCTATTCACGCCTCACTATCCAAGCTTTCACCGATCTACAGTCCCTTTACCCACAGTCGAGAACTAGCCGTGTCCCTATTTGCATCTGTTGAAATGGCCCCGGGCGATCCGATCCTTGGGCTTACCGAAGCCTTTGTCGCTGATCCGCGCCCGAACAAAATCAATCTCGGTGTGGGCATTTATAGCGACGAACAGGGCCGGGTGCCGGTGCTGAAGGCCGTGCAACAGGTCGAGCAGGCGTTGGCGCGTGATACGCAGCCGCGCGGCTACCTGCCGATCGACGGCCTGCCGGCATACAACGTGGCGACGCAAAAATTACTGTTTGGCGAGGAATCGCCTTTGCTGGCGGCCGGCCGCGTGGCCACCGCGCAAACCATCGGTGGCAGCGGCGCACTGCGCGTGGGCGCGGACTTGCTGAAGCAGGTATTCGGCGCGAACGCAAAGCTCGCCATCAGCAACCCGAGCTGGGGCAACCATCACGTGGTGTTCCGCACCGCTGGTTTTGAGTTGGTCGATTACCGTTATTACGACGCCGAAACGCGAGGCCTCGATTTCGCCGGCATGCTGGAAGATCTCGGCAAGCTCGAGCCGGGCACCGTGGTGCTGTTGCACGCCTGCTGCCACAACCCGACGGGTGTGGACCTGACCGCCGAGCAGTGGAAGCAAGTGGTCGCGCTGGTGAAAGATCGCAACCTGATGCCGTTCGTCGACATGGCCTATCAAGGCTTCGACAAAAGCACCGAGGCGGATGCGATCGCAGTGCGCCTGCTGGCCGAGTCCGGTATCGATGCCTTCGTGGTGGCGAACTCGTACTCGAAGTCGTTCTCGCTGTATGGCGAACGCGTGGGTGCGCTGTCCTTCGTCGGTGCCGATCGTGACGAAGCGGCGCGGCTGCGTTCGAAGATCAAACAGACGATCCGTGCGAATTATTCCAGCCCGGCCACGCATGGCGGCGCATTGGTCGCGGGTGTCCTTGGCAGCACGGAACTGCGTGCGCTGTGGGAGCAGGAACTCGGCGAGATGCGCGAACGGATCCACGCGATGCGTGCCGGCATGGTCGACAAACTTGCTGCCTTGGGTGCGCCGGATTTCAGCTTCATTAACAAGCAGGCAGGCATGTTCTCCTACTCGGGATTGAGCAAGGCTCAGGTCGACCGGTTGCGCGAGGAGTACGCCATATACGCACTCGGTACCGGGCGCATCTGCGTGGCGGCGCTGAATCGCGCGAACCTCGATGCGGTGGTTGCGGCGGTAGCAGCGGTTTCCAAATGACATAACGACATCGTCATCCCGGCCTGCGTCGGGATGACGGCAAATCATCTTTCAGCATCGGATATTGAATGTTCTTTCGTAACCTTACGTTGTTCCGCTTTTCCCCCGCTGTTGCCGAAGATCTGAACCGCCTCGATGAAGCACTCGCCGAGCACCGCCTGCGCCCTTGCGGTCCGCTGGAGATGCTCACTCGTGGCTTTGTGCCACCGGTCGGTCGTGGCGAAGAAGCGCCGCTCACACACATCGTGAAGCACTGCACGCTGGTCACGGTGGGTGGTGAAGATAAGTTGTTGCCGGCGGCAGTGATCAACGACGAGCTGCATCGCAAGGTGCAGAAGATCGTCGAGGAAGAGGGGCGCAAGGTCGGTGGTCGCGAACGGAAGCGGATGAAGGAAGATGTGCTTACCGAGCTGCTGCCGCGCGCCTTCGTACGCAACTCGCGCATGTCTGCCTATGTCGACCGGAAGCACGGCTGGCTGGTGCTGGATACCTCCAGCCGCAAATCTGCTGAAAACGCGCTCACCCAGATACGCGAAGCGTTGGGTAGTTTCCCAGCGGTGCCGCTAGCACCGGAGGAAGGCCCGCGCGTGCTGATGACCGACTGGCTGGCCAATGACAACCTGCCGGCTGGCCTGGCGTTCGGTGACGAGTGCGAGCTGCGTGACCCAGCCACCGCCACCGGTGCGATTGCCCGTTGTCGTCGGCAGGAGCTGGACGCAGAGGAAGTGAAAGAGCACCTGCGCAACGGCAAACAGGTATTCCAGCTGGGCCTTACCTTTGACGACCGTATCAGCTTCGTCTTGGGCGAGGATTTGATCCTGCGCAAGGTGAAGTTCCTCGATGTGGTGCTGGACGAGATGGGCGACAGCCACCAGGACGCGGCAGCGGAAATGGATGCCAGTTTTGCCCTGCTGACCCTGGAATTGGAGCGTTTGCTGGGCAAGTTGGAGGAATGGTTCGGCCTGCCGCGTCCCAATGACAACTGAGACGCGCATCAGATAAGGCTTTGCCCCGGGGCATGACGGAAAGCCCTTGCGCCCGGGTGCCGGTCTCCCCACATACTGACCAGGCACGCCACCGCAAGGGCGAGCGTGCCGGTTATCGATGGGCAGAATCATGGCGCAGCATCTCGAAGGCGACTGGCTGGAACTGGCGACGGCGGCCGGCAACACCATCCGTGTGTTGAAGGCGGCGCATCCGCGCGCGCGACGACTGCGCCTTACCGTCACGCCGAAGGGTGCGCGGGTGACGTATCCCAACGGCACCCATCCGGCGCAAGTGAACGCCTTCCTGCGCAGTCACGCGGATTGGCTGGAGCAAAAGCTCGACGAACTGAACCTGATCACCCCGCCGTTGCCACCATTGCGCGTCGGGCACATCAGCGAATTCCCGCTGCGCGGTGAGCTGGTCACCCTGGATTGGGCCGAAGGCCTTTATCCACGCGTCGAGTCGTTTGATGGCGGTGTCACGCTGGTGATTCCACGGCCGCACACGCGTGCGTTGCCGGTGGCGCGAGGTTTGCTGGCGACACATTTCGAGGCGCAGATGCGCCGTGACGTATCGCGTTGGATGGCCGGCTACGTACCGCAGCTTGGTCTCGCACCCACCGCACTGAAAATCCGCCCCATGAAAAGCCTGTGGGGCAGCCTCGATACGCGCGATCGCATCAACCTCGATCTCGCACTCGCGCTGGCTCCGCCTGCTGCACTCCGTTATGTGCTGGCGCACGAGCTGTGTCACCTGCGGGTACGCAGTCACGCACCGCGTTTCTGGGCTTTGGTCGAAACTATTTTCCCCGAGTGGCGCGAGCAGCGTGATTGGCTGCGACTCAATGGCGCCACGTTGAAAGCGGAACTGGATCGTCTGATAGCGGATGTTGCGGACTGAGATTTTTTGCGACGCTGGCGGTATGCGTGATTGGACATCCAAATGGATGTCGCGCATCGGCTACATGTCTCAGTAGAAATGCCTCAGGACGGAATCTCGTTAAGCGTCTTTTCCACGCCTGCGAGGCGCTGATCAAGTGCATCGAGTTTTGCCAGCAATTGTTGTTGATTGGCCGCGTTGTCGGCCATCCAGCGCTTAGTGTCATCGTCGGCCGACCCCGGGCGCTCGCGCAGCAATCGATAGCGTTCTTTCATGTGGATGGTTTGATACACCAGTCCACCAATGATCGCGACGACAGGGATCATGAAGATGCATATGAAAAGGATGCTGCCGGTCATGGTGAAACTCCTTTGTGTGAGCGCATGGTTTAGCGAGTTTGATTGACTCAGTCGGATGCCACGGCACGGGTGACCGAGTGGATATCAATCGTTAGCTTGAATGGCTTGAGCGTGAAGTACTTCATCGCCTTGCCGTCATCGGAAAGCTCAAGCCGACCGCTTACATAACCGGCTTCTTCCAGCTTGGTCAGGTGCATGTAGAGCAAAGGGCGTGACATGCCAAGGCGACGCGCCAACTCGCTGACATGTAGGTTCTCGTCGGCAAGCATGGCGAGGATACGCATGCGCTGCGGACTCGCTATAGCCGCCAGTCGGGTGCACAGATCGAGATCGCCAGCAGGCACGTAAAGATAACTCTTTAGGTCACATGTCATAAATATATGACATGTGGATTCGATATGGCAATACTCTTCTGCCCGAGAGGAGCTCCATGAGAGTGGGAGCGCATGCATGACTAGCTTGAGTATCGATGGAGATACTGACGCCGGACGATGTTCCAGCCGTATAGTCCGCCTGACTTGAATCACTGCGGAGCACGCCATGCAGATACCGTTCGAGAAGATCACCGTACTGGCATGGCTCGCGTGGTTGGCTTACTGGATATGGAGTGCGAGAGGGGTCAAGCGTGCGACCCGGGTCGAGTCGACGTGGTCGCGCTTCGGCAAATACTGGTTGCCGATCATGGTGGCGGTTGCATTGATGCGGCCACTGCCGGTGTTTTCAGGCACCGTGCTGGATGTGAATTTCATACCGTCATGGCTGTGGATCGTCTGGCTGGGACTGATCATGACGTTCGCCGGCCTGTTGTTCGCCTGCTGGGCGCGTGTCATTCTCGGCCGCAACTGGAGCGGCGTGGTGCAGCTCAAGCAGGATCACGAGCTGATCGAGCGCGGCCCATACCGCTTTGTGCGGCACCCCATCTACAGCGGCTTGTTGCTGGCCATCCTCGGTACGGGCCTGATGATTGGCGAATGGCGCGCGCTGCTCGCACTAGCCATCGTCGGCATTTCATTCTGGCGCAAGCTGCGGCTGGAGGAACGTTGGCTGGGCGAGTATTTCGGTGATGCCTATGCCGATTACATGCGACGCGTAAAAGCGTTGGTGCCTTGGCTGCTGTGAAAGGGAATAGCTCGCCGATAGATGGTCAGTCCGTGATGGCCAGTACGCACTCCGTTGCGCCGCAACTACGGCAACAAACGGCGAATATCGAAAGGCTGTCCGACGCGATAGCTGGGCCGAGCAGCCCCTCCAGATAGCCACTGAAAAATTTGCAGCTGGAATGACCGTCCTCTTTGCATAGCGGGCTATTGCGAATATGCAGTTGGTCACCTTTGTGCTCAACCTCGACAAGCGTACGTAGCGCAGGCATGCCAATGCGTTCGATCGCCTCGCGTAGGCTGAGTTTGGTGTCGAGTGGGTAATCACGTTCAAACAGCCAAGCGCCCGTACGCTGTCCTGCCAACAACAGCGACGACTCACGCGCAGCCTCGATAACCGAGGCTTCCAGTTTTTGCAGCGCCGGGAAAATGTGCGGATATCCGTTCGTTAACTGCGGCAGCACTTTCTCGACGGCTTGTTCGTCCGGGTCAAGTGGGATCAGTTCGACAAACGGCTCAATCACCACGGGCGCAGGTTCAGGCGCAGGAGCTCGTGGGAGAACGAAGGTGAAATCAGCCTCTGGCTCTTGCTGGGGTTCCGATTCGACTGGGACAGCGGGTGGTGCAGCTGGCTCGGGCACATCAAGCTTTTCGGCCGGCGCTACCGATACAACGACTGGTGCAACTTCGATGGTCGGTGTAGGAGCGGGAGCAACCGTTGGCCAAGCAAACGTGCGTGACGCTGCAAAATGTGGCTTCGACTCGCCTTCCACAAACGTCGAGACTTCGAAACTAATAACGCGCTCAATGGCATCCAATGCCACTTCAAGCGAGCGCTGTTTACGCTCAGGTCCACGCACAACCATCGTCAGCAGCACACCATTGGCATCCTGTGCCAAGCGCTGCTTTTGCAGGGTAAATCCGCATGCAACTGCGGATCGACCGACTTCGATCAAAAGACCCTCTCGCTTTTCCGAGAGAGTCTGGATTTCCAGCTCGATCATTAGGCCCCCCTGTGCTCGATGCTGGTGAAATAAATTGTGGCGGATACGATGATCGCTTACGCAAATAGAAAATGTGACGCGGTTCCAGTCATCAGTAATACGCTAGCATTTTATGGCCAATAGGGCGCGATTTGAGCATGAAGTTACGCTGAAAATCACTTCTCTCTATAGGCAAGTACGATCGCCTTCTCAAGGGGTAGCTGCTGTCTAACAAGGGACCTTGCGGCTTGAAATGTACGCTTGGCGAGTTGGAAGCATTTGCTATCGAACCAAACGTGCATGGCTAATTGATTGTCCTATCGATCTAGCGATAGCGTCGTATAGCAAGCCAAATCCGTTCCGAGCTAGGATAGGTAGCTAGGGGGTGTCTAAGTACGGCGGCCGGTATTACTGGCCGATAGGTGGCCTTCCATGCAGCAATTCTGTGTCGAAGAGCAGGCCACCAAGATGAGGGCTATGGATATGGCGACCGTCAACCAGAAGGAAGTAACTTAGATGACAAGGAAAAAGATGCGCCTTAGTGCGCTCGCTGCGAGTATTCCGGCGATGATGGCTCTCGCTCTGATTGGCTGTTCGGGCTCATCACTTTCTTCATCGGCAACTGCTTCAGCATCCACGCCGTCCGCTCAGCCGCTCACTCCGTCTCAACTTAAGGATAGTGCCGTGAAGTGCCTGCGGAGTCGGGACTTGGCGTGCGCTGAGTCATCCTTCTCCGATTACATCAAGCTGCGGCCGACTGATAGCAAAGCCATCGCAAACCTTGGCATGGTGCTAAACCACGAGGATAAGGACGAAGCGGCCATTGTGCAGTTCGAAAAGGCGATTGCCATGGGTGAAGGTGCCTATGACCTTTTTGGAATGTATGCCGATAGTCTTGCGAAGGTGGGGCGTGTGGATGATGCGATCGATTGGTCGTACAAAACGCTAAAGCTTGTGCCTTCGCTGGTTGATGTCCGAGGTAAGTTAGCCAAGCTTCTACTTATCAAGAACCGACGTTACGAGGCGCTGGCACTCTTGGCAGAGTTTGACCAGTACTTGAATGCTCATGGACAGCGACCGTATTTCGAAGCAGAGCGTATCGCCATGGAATCGGTGGGACATGTTGATGAGCCGGCGGTACCCGGTGAGTCAGACAAGCTACGGCTGGTCAAGTTAGATAGCGAGTTCTTCGCGCCAGTGGTCGTCGGCGAATCGGGGACGCATGCATTCGTGGTGGACACGGGGGCATCAAGTGTCGTGCTCAACGACGACTTTCTCGCCGCGTCAAAAGCTAAATACGCGATTACGCGCACTCATGTTACGGCACGCGTTGCCGATGGGAAAATCGTAAGCGCTAAAGAGGTTCTAATTGACCGTCTTAATGTGGGCTCGTTCGAGCTGGACGATGTCCATGCGTTGGTCTGTAGTACGTGCTCGCTACTGCTTGGCGAGAATGCACTTACGAAATTCGATATGAGCTCTACGCAGATTCAAGGTGTGGATGTACTAACCCTCACTCGTCGCAAGCACTCCTGATTTTCCTATTCGAGAATCTAGGTTCCCAGGTGTAGTTGATGCGAGTTTGTCACGAATGTCTGTTTTCGAGCTGCAGTGGGCATTTGCTAAACTCAATCCGGCGCCGGAAAATAGATGCAGTGCGCAAGTTGTTGTGGCAAGACGAGGCGCTAAGTTACGTGATTTTGAATCTAATTTCGTGCGTGGGTGTTGAATGGAGCATAGATGTACAGGGAGATTTCAATGCAATGTTCTATTTGCAATGAACATTTAGACGTGTCTATGCCCGCATGTCCGAAATGCGGGCCAATTGCTGGTACATCGATTCCTCCGCCATTTAATTCAACACTAATTGGTCGATAGCGGACATTTGCACGACCCGCTCCATCATCAATGCGACAGCGCAAAACTCGTGAGCACCTGCGCCGTCTCGTCGGGTTTTTCCATCATCGGCATGTGGTTGCAGCCACTGAGCACGCTGGTGCTGATGGCGGGTGCATGGGTAAGGCCATTGCGCAGGCTGTCGAGTGCTGAGATGTCGATGATCTTGTCGTCGTGGCACCACAGGCCCATCACCGGCATGGTGAGCTGGTCGAGGCGATTCTGCACCGACAATTCCTGCGAGGGTTCGCGCAATTCGTTGAAGGTGCGTTCGATGAAAGCGTGATCGCGGATATTGTCCTTCACCATCACATCGATGAAGCGACCGGGGATATTCAGTGGTTTCTCGAAAGCCAGCGCACTGGCACGCTCGAAACCGGCGCGGTCATCGAAGACGAACGGATCTTTGCCGGCTAACGCTTCGCGAGCGAATGCGTTCTCGTTGAACTTCAGGCCGAAAGCGTCGACCAGTGCCAGCTCGCTGACATGCTCCGGATGCTCAGCTGCATACACGCCAGCGACGGCGCCACCCATGGAATGGCCAACCAGTAGAACGCGTTGCAAACCCAGGGCCTGCACGAAGTCCTGCAGCCGCGTGACCTGTGCATCGATGTTGTAACTGGCGCCATCGTTGCGTGACGACTCACCCCAGCCGGGCAGGTCGGGGATGATCACGTGGAAATGCGCGGTAAGTTGCTTGGCGATCGGTAGCCAGACCTCTTTGTTTGCGGCAAAGCCATGCAGCAGAACGATGGTTGGACCGGTGCCGCCTTCGTAATACACCCAGTGCGTATCGCCGGCTTGTACCGAATGCTTCTCGAGTTGTGCGGCCATCGCTTCGCGCATCGTATTGGCGCGCATCAGCCATTGCGGTGCGAACAGGTAACTGCCGCCGAGCACCACGCCGAGCACGATGGCTACGGTGGCGAGAAACTTTAACCGGCGAAGCAGCAGGCGCTGCCAGAGTGGGCGGGTGGACGGTGTTTTGGCGATGCTTGTGGGCATGACTTACCACTTTTGATTGAGTTGGCTGAGCGAGATGAGTGGATGGAGACGTAGTCCAGCCACACAGGTCATCGGCGTCGCGTCGCGTATCGATGAAGGCTACAGCAGACCTGCCCGACGACCCAAAGGTTCGCCGGGCAGGAGGTTACGCACGAACCCGATTACTTTGCGCCGCTTTTTGCTTTGGCGAACAAGGCTTCCACCGCTTGCTGGGTCAGTGGGTGATAGCCGACCTTGGCCTTGGCGTAGACCTGCTCAGCATACGCAAGGCCATCCGGTGTCTTGGCGAACGCGTTGTATAGCGGCATGGTGAGATACAGGCGGCCGATGCGGGTCATGTGTTCGGCAGCGGCGGGCCATGCGGCCCTGTCACCGGCGTTGATCGCGTGGACGTACCAGCGCATACCGATCTCGGCGTTCGGCGTGCCGGTGAGGTGCCATGCCGCATCGAGCTGCTGGATCTTGTCGAGCGGGGTTACGTCCGGCAGACGGTCGAGGAAGTACATCCACTCCTGTGTGTTCCAGCTCTTCGCATCGAGCTTGTCGGCAGCCAACGTGCCAGCGAGGAAGTCGGTGCGCTCCTTGTCGATCGCAGCGAAACGTGGCGAAGCCGGAATCGGTGCGTTCTTCGGGATGCCGGTGCCGTAGACCCAGTCCTGCACTTCAGCCCAGCTCATCTTGCCGGGGTATTTTTCGATCAGGTTCGGCTTCATGTACGCCAGCATCTGCTCGGTGGTGATGCTCTGGAACGCAAAGTGATTGAAGTAACCCTTGAGGTATTCATCGAAGTCTTTGCGACCGAAGCGCTGCTCCAGTGTGCGCAGGAACCACGAGCCCTTGT
>JBARCX010000109.1:0-4696 GCA_049794535.1 Rhodanobacter sp. | reverse complement strand
AAGGTGGTGGGCTTGTCTCCTCCCCCTGCTTGCAGGGGGAGGTTGGGAGGGGGTAGGCCCTTGCCTTATTAACCATCAGCTCTGGGTTCCAACTCCCGCAAAATCTCCTCTAATACCGCATCGGTATGCAGCAACACGTCATCGTTCCAGAATCGCCGCACGCGATACCCATGGTGCTCAATCATCGCGGTGCGTGCCAAATCATATGCCTGTACATCCAGATGCTGTCCGCCATCCAGCTCAATCACAAGTTTTACAGGCACGCAGATGAAGTCGACGATATAACCGGCCAATGGATACTGCCGACGAAATTTGTGGCCCGCTAAATGATTACGCCGAAGGAAACGCCAAAGATGACGTTCTGCATCTGTGCTGTGAGTCCGCAAGCGACGGGCGCGTGTCCATATGCGCTGCATGATGAATCCTTCGCGTTGAAATGGTGAGGGGAGTTCCACCCCCTCCCAGCCTCCCCCTACAAGCAGGGGGAGGAGTAACAACGTAGGATCTTAAGCGCTAGCGCGATTCAGTGCGTCGATTTCGTCTGCACCCAACGTCAACGTTGCTGCACCAAACAATTCTTGCAGCTGCTCCACGCTGGTGGCGCTGGCAATGGGGGCCGTGATGCCGGGCCGTGCGATCAACCAGGCCAGTGCAATTTGCGCGGTGGTGGCGTGATGGTTGGCGGCTACGGTGTCTAATGCGGCGAGGATGCCCAACCCATGTGGGTTGAGATATTTCTTCACTGCACCGCCACGCGCCGCGCTCTTGGCCAAATCAGCCTCGCTACGGTATTTGCCGCTCAAGAAGCCGCTGGCTAGTGCGTAGTAGTTGATGACGCCGATGCTCTCCTTGCGAATCAGTGGCTCCAGTTCCTTCTCATAGTCAGCACGGTTAACCAGGTTGTATTCGGGCTGCAGGGTTTCGTAGCGTGGCAGCTTGTGTTCTTTGGAAACCTTCAGGGCTTCGGCGAAGCGGTCGGCACCGTAGTTGGAAGCGCCGATCGCACGCACCTTACCCTCTTCAATCAGACGGCCAAACTCGCCGAGCGTTTCGTGCAGCGGCACGCTGGCATCGTCCTCGTGTGCTTGATAAAGGTCGATGTGATCCGTTTGCAGGCGCTTGAGTGAGCCTTCCACCGCCTGGCGGATGTTCATGGGCGATAGTCCCGGGTGTTCAGTCCACTTCGCCACTTTGGTGGCGATCACCACTTTGTCACGCTTGCCGCTGCGCTTGAGCCACTTGCCGATGATGGTTTCCGACTCACCACCACGATTGCCCGGCACCCAGGCCGAATAGACGTCCGCGGTATCGATCAGGTTGAAGCCGGCCTCAACGAAAGCGTCGAGCAGTTCGAACGAGCGTTGCTCATCCGCACTCCAGCCGAATACGTTTCCGCCGAAAGCGAGCGGGGCGACGGAAAGCGGCGAGTGTCCGAGTTGACGCAGTTGCATAGGAAGCTCCCGAGTAGATGGAGTGGGAAATGGAATTGCCGATATAGCGATGGGGCTAAGTCAGTCGGGATGCGATACGCGCACCAGCAACTTACCGAAATTCCGGCCCTTGAGTAGGCCGATAAATGCCTCCGGCGCGTTTTCCAGCCCCTCGACGATATCCTCGCGGTAACGCATCTTTCCCTCATGCAACCAGCGGCCCATTTCACGTAGAAATTCGGGGTAGCGTGCGCTGAATTCGCGTTGGATAAAGCCACGTAACGTCAGGCTTCGGGTAAGGACGAGGGACATCAACGCCGCGCTGCGATCCGGTCCGGGCGGTAGGCTGGTGTCGTTGTAATGCGCGACAAGGCCACACACCGGTACGCGTGCGAAATCGTTGAGCAGTGGCAGCACCGCATCCCATACTGCGCCACCGACGTTCTCGAAATAGACGTCTATACCGTCGGGGCAGGCGGCCTTCAGCTGCTCAGCGAAATCGGGGGCGCGGTGATCGATCGCCACGTCGAAGCCCAGCTCGTCGCGCAGATACGCGCATTTGTCCGATCCGCCGGCGATGCCTACGGCACGGGCGCCACGCAGGCGAGCGATTTGTCCCACCGTGGCTCCGACCGGGCCGCTGGCAGCGGCGACCACCACGGTCTCGCCGGATTCTGGTTTGCCGATTTCCGCCAGCCCGGCCCAGGCGGTGAAGCCAGGCATGCCGTAGACGCCGAGTGCGGTAGTGATGGGTGCCTGCGCTTCGGTGAGCCGGCGCAGAATCTGCCGATGACCGACCACGGCATGGCTCTGCCAGCCCAGATGCGCCAACACAATGTCACCGCGTTGATAATCGGGATGGTTCGACACTTCGACCTGCGCCACCGTACCGCCTTCCATCACCTCGCCGATTTCCACGGGTTTGGCGTAGGACTTACGGGCGCTCATGCGTCCGCGCATATACGGATCGAGTGAGAGGTACAGCACACGTAGGCGGATTTCGCCTTCGCTCGGTTCGGGCAACGGAACGGATTCGAGTCGGAAATCGTTAGCAGTTGGCTCGCCCGTGGGGCGGGCGGCAAGCACGATGCGCTGTGCGGTATCGCTCATGGATAGTGCCTCGACGTGCCGGTTTGCTGCGGGTCGCAGCTAGCCAATCTAATCGAGGTTGGTACGCTTTGCCGGTTAATCAAGGCGAAGCGGCCGCTGACAAGCGTCGACTTTCAGTCCTTCTCCCATTGGGAGAAGCTGCAGGCAGGCGAATGAGGGTTCGGTGAAACCTCAACGTGACGCGCTGACCGTACCCTCCTCGTTGCGCTCAAAGGAAGTCCATGTGGGGCCGGCGTTAGGGGTACGCCATTGAAACTCGGCGCTAATCAGGAGCGACTTAGACGGCGCAAGCTACTGATTCGTTGTCCGGAGCACTGACGGTGGTTGCCTGCCTGTCATCCGCGGGTTTGGCAGTTAAAAGCCGGATAGCGTCAAACAGGTGGATCGGCCGACGAGGCGTGCTGGCGAGCTTTTTGGCGAGGTCAAAATCAGCAATGTGACCATGCTGAAGCAACAAACCGATCTGGGGTGAGCGCATGACGTATCCTTCGACTTGCGGGTTGGGATGCGCGCAAGGTAGAGCGAGGGAAACGCGTGGAAAAGCGACATATCTGCAAGCCTGACTTGAGAAATATTCAAGATGACCCGCGTCTCACTGGATCTGTTGCAACAGTTTGTTTTGGTTGCCCGGCTGGGCAATCTGTCGCGCGCGGCGGAACAAACGAATCTCACGGTGAGCGCGCTTAGCCATCAGATCCGCCAACTGGAAGATCGGCTGGAGCGGCGCTTGTTCGAGCGCGGGCCGCGCGGGGTGACGCTAACGGTGGAGGGCTGCAGCCTGCTGGAGTCGGTGGGGATGCATTTCGATGGCATCGAGCACGCGCTAGCGCACTATCGCGAACGCCGTCACGATGCGCTGACGCTCAGTGCCAGTGCCAGCATGATCTCAAGCTGGTTGTTGCCACGGCTGCCCCGCTTGGTGGCGGCGCACCCGGAACTGGAGCTCAACCTGCAGTCGAATTCGGCATTTGTGCAGTTCGATCGCGAGCCGGTGGATGTGGCATTGCGTTATGGCAATGGCGAGTGGGATGGCTTGCATAGCGAGCGTCTGTTCGGCGAGTGGATCGCACCGGTGGCTGCGCCGTCACTGGTAGAGCGCATGGCTGGTGCCGATCCGCTGGATCTCACGAACTGGCCTTTGATCGGTGACCCCAACCGTAGCAGCCGCTGGAACGACTGGTTTGACCGCTACGGTGGTAAACCACCACGCCGTTACGTGGCGCAGGTGAACACGATCGATGCGTTACGGCAGGCGGCGCTGGAGGGGCTGGGCGTAGCGCTCGGTCGCATGGTGACATCGAAAGCACTGATCGATGCGGGCCGGTTGGTGGTGCTTGGCGACCGATTTTTGTCGGTTCCGGAGGCGTATTGGTTGGTCTATCCATCGCGCTCGCAGGAACATCGCGGGTTCCAGGCGTTCCGTGCCTGGCTGCTGACCGAAGCGGATGACTACTGCAACCAGATCGAAGCGTTACATCCCGATGCTGCCGCACGCCCTGATACGGTGAAATTGCAAGCACTCTGATAAGTACCACCAAGTAAGTAGAGCCAAGATCACGTAAAATAAGCGATGCGGCCACTATGGGTCAGCAGCTCTACTTTCTTTTTTGTGTCTTTCGCAAGATGCACCACCTATAAGGATTTCCTATGTCCAGTACCGCCTTCCTCGTTGATGGCGCGTTTTTTCTCGCCCGTTACCGCAAGGTATGGGGTGATCGTGACGCTAACGATGCACGTACCGTTGCCAAGACCGTATTCGGTATGGCGTTGGAACATCTCAAGGCATTGGATCGTCCGCGTGAAGCGCTGTATCGCATCTTCTTTTACGACTGCCCGCCGCTGGAAAAGAGTTTCATCCGACCGATCAGCGGTGACAGTTACGATTTCTCGCGCACTGGCGCGGCCGCATTCCGGCGCGACTTGCACGATCAGCTGCGTCGTCAGCGCAAGATGGCGCTGCGCTTGGGGCGGCTTGCCGAGCGTGGCGAGTGGAAGTTGAAATATCACACGGTCCAGCAATTGCGTGAAGGTTCGCTGCATTGGGTTGAATTAGGTGATGAACATTTCGAGCCCGACATGCGCCAGACCCAGGTCGATATGAAAATCGGCATCGACATCGCTGCGCTGGCCTACAAAAAGCAGGTCGATCAGATCAT
>JBARCX010000108.1:0-28053 GCA_049794535.1 Rhodanobacter sp. | reverse complement strand
CTATGGTGCCGATGCCATCGCCGGCGTCGTCAACATCATCATGAAGCCGGGTTACCAGGGTATGGAAGCGACGGCGGACATCGGCACTTCGGAACATGGTGGCGGTTTCACCAAGAAGGCCACGTTTCTGGCCGGTGGCGGCGATCTGAATACCGATCGCTATAACGCATATTTCAGCGCGCAGTACGAAAGCGATAATCCGATCTGGAATCGCCAGCGTGGCTTTCCATTCAACACGGGTGACCTTAGCTCGCTGGGTGGCCCGAACAGTAACGCGGGTCTGGGTTTCGGCCTGAATCCGGGTTCGATTTATGGCTCCGTAGCTCCGGGCACGTTGACGACACCTTCCTATGGTTTCATTTCAGGTGTTTCGCAGGTTCCAGGCTCGCTATATCAACCGCTGCGTGCATGTGGCGCCAATAGCATCAGCACCACCAATGCTGCGGGCACCTATTGCCAGCAGAATTTCGCCAGTCTATATAGCCAGGCGCAGGCCAAGATGGAACAAGGTGGCCTTTACGGGCGCCTCACGGTAAAGATCAACGACACCACCAAGGCCTACCTGTCGGCCAGCTACATGGAGGCCAAAACCTGGATTATCGGCGTGCCGTCGCAGCTCCA
This sequence comes from Rhodanobacter sp., assembly GCA_049794535.1. Classification (GTDB taxonomy): domain Bacteria; phylum Pseudomonadota; class Gammaproteobacteria; order Xanthomonadales; family Rhodanobacteraceae; genus JBARCX01. The sequence continues at coordinate 27,432 of JBARCX010000108.1, read as the reverse complement.
GACTGCCGTACCAAACAACACCAACGGTATGGCGCTACCGCCAACGCTGACGACCGGCCCGAATGCGGGCCAGCTCAACCCGAATGATCCCTATGCATCGCAGGGCGAGTATGCGCTGATCAACTATGCATTCGGCGATATTCCGGCCGGGATCAATTACGACAACCACAATCTGCGCGTAGTGGGCGATCTTGCCGGTACCTTCGGCGATTGGAATTACGACGCGTCGCTCGCGCTGAATCACGATTGGCTCACCGTGCAGCAGTTTGGTTTGCTTAGTTATCCGGCACTGCTTAGTTCGATTACCAGCGGGTCGTATAACTTCGTGAATCCGTCGGCGAACAGCTCGGCGGAGATTGCGGCACTATCCCCCACGATCGCCAAGACATCCACGGCGGACATGGACGTGTTGGATCTGAATGCCAACCGCGAGCTGTGGGATCTTCCCGGTGGACCGACGGGTTTGGCCGTGGGTGCACAGTTTCGACACGAGGCGCAGAACGACCCTGCGCTCAACCCGAATGATCAGTATCAAGGGTTGGGTATTGCACAGACCATTGGCACGCGCGATGTGAGTGGCGTTTATGGGGAACTGGATATGCCGCTGCTGCCATCGTTGGAGGCCGATGCCTCGGGCCGTCTCGATCATTACAGCGACGTCGGCAATAACTTCTCACCGAAACTGGGCATCAAATGGAAGCCGTTCGACTGGGTCGCGTTGCGCGGAACCTACTCCAAGGGCTTCCGTGCACCGAGCTTTTCGGAGAATGGTTCCAGTTCGGTCGAGGGTTTCATCAACTATACGCCGCCGCCGAGCTTTGTCGCGGAGCACAATGGCAGTGCATATGCGACGGTGCCGTACTCGTTGGGCGAATACACCATTGCTAATCCGAACATCAAGCCAGAGAAGGCGACTAACTTTACCTTTGGTGTCGTATTGCAGCCGACCAGCTGGCTGAGTACTTCGCTGGACTACTACAACATCAAGAAGACCAACGTGATTACGGGGCCGGATTGGACCGATGCGCTCAATGCGTATTACGCCACTGGCGGAACGATTCCTGGCGTAACGATTATCCAGGATCGTGCGGACCCGCAGAATCCGACGGCACAAAATCGGCCGATTGAGTTGATTGGCCAATATGCCAACGCGAGCTCCGGAAAGACCACCGGTATCGATCTGGATTTGCAGGCTCACTTCGACTTCAGCAATGGCATTCACTATATCAGTGAGTTGCAAGGTACACAGATCTTTACCGCAGAGTTGACCCTGCTGAACGGCACCGTTGAGACGTTTGTCGGCACCCAGGGGCCATACAATTTATCTTCGGGGGCGGGTACTCCGCGTACTCGCGGTTCATGGGCCAACACCATCGAGTACGGCCCGTTGGCGGTTACCGGTACGCTGTATTACACCAGTGGTTTTGCGGAGATCGGTGAAGATGTTGGCGTAGGTCCAGGTTCGTGCCTGTTCTACAACGCGGCCAGCACCGCTTTCCTTCCAGCAAGCTGCCATATCGGATCGTTTACGCACTTCGATGTGACGGCCAGCTATGCGATCAATGATCGCATCAGCATTACCGGCTCCATCATGAACGCATTCGATCGCGAACCGCCGTTTGATCCGGCTGACTATGCGGCTATCAACTACAACCCGACGTATGCATTTCAGGGCATCGTGGGTCGGTTTTACAACCTTGGTGTGAAAGTGAAACTCTGACGGGGTATATCGTTGCCTGACTCGGCGGTGTGCCGATTCAGGCAACAGATATGACGTGCTTGGCTGTTCTGAATTTGTATGCTGTTCTTTAGGAGTGAATGCTGATGTCGATATCACCGACCCACGCTGTTCGAAGGACGATCAGTCCGGCATTTGTGCTGATTAGCGCGGCCATGCTGATCGGCGCGCTGGACATTATTTATGCTTGCACCTATTGGAATATTTCGCGTGGTGTACCGCCCATACAGATTTTCCAGACCGTAGCTTCGGGTCTGCTGGGTATGCACTCTTTCCGCGATGGCACTGTTACGGTGCTGCTAGGCGCACTACTGCAATACCTCATGCTGCAGGTCATGGTGGGGACGTATTACGTGGTTAGCCGACGACTTCCCGCGCTGATCCGCCAGCCATGGCTATACGGGCCGCTTTACGGCTTGTTGTTGTATGTCGTGATGAACATTATCGTGGTGCCGTTATCGGCCGCTCCGAAAACACCGTTTGTTCTGAGCTGGATCATCGGCAGCATTGCCATGCATGTATGCGTGATTGGGCCACTGATTGCCTGGTTCGTGCGAAGGGCAAGCGCGGGCCATTCACTGGCGCAAAACAGTGCCAGCGATTCGCATCCGAATAACTGGGGGCTGGATAGCTAGCGTTTGAACAGCTTTTGCCTGAGCGATGACGGGGTTTGGAATGGCTTTTCACGCAGCCATTTGGTGGCGATCCATTTTTCACCTGTGAGCACAGGAAGGCCTGCATGCAGCGATAGCGAGTCGCCGGTTTCGTAGGCGAAATAGACGGCCGAACCACGTAGCGCGGTAACCGTCAGGCCGATCTCTGGAAAGGCCGTGCCACCACCGGTATCCGGTGTATTCAAATACATCACCAAGCTTGCGACGCGCTGGCCGCCTTTCGCCGTGACGGCGGCGTAGCCAGGTTGCTCTGGATCAAACCAATCTTGATGTGGCTCGTACTGCTGACCGGGTAGGTAGTGCAATACCTGCAAGCCTTCGCCGTGATCGACGGGCATGCCGAGCAGCGCAGCGATGCGCTCCTCGATCTGCGAGATCAGTGGCAATTCTCCCTGCTTGAAGAACATGCCCTCACTGGTGCGACGTGCGTCCACTTGATGCGTGCCGCTGCTGTCGACGATCAGTGCGCGCTCTAAGCGTGGCCGTGCCAGTTCGATCAGCGCCTTGCATTCCTCATGTGAAAGGATGCCGTCGAGCACGCGCAGTGGTGGCGTATCGACACTCAGCGTGACCTGGATGGCACTGCCATCCTTCATCACGCGACGTCCCTCGGGGTGTGTCGGGCGATGACCCTGGCTCTTCGGTTTCTTGGTGCGTGACTCGATGGCGGCGATCGGCATGTTCAGCACGGCAGCGATGATGCGTCTGCTTTGCTGAGCGTCATAGCCGTTTTCCTGCATCAGTCGCAGTACATCGTCGACGCTGTGGCCGGCATGGGTCGTGGAGAGAATCCACGAGCGCAATTCGGGGCTGATGTTGAGATGAAATGCCATGTGCTGAGAGGTCCCGATGTGGCGAGCATCGGCTTGTCGAAAGCCAGCTGCGCCGATAAATCGCTATCCCGCGATTATCGGCGCAGCCGAGCGTGAGGCAAGTCTTACTTCAACTGATCCCACAGGAAGTCATAGGCCAGCGCATGCATGGTGGCGGCCTGCTTGTTATCGGCACCCGCGCCGTGGCCACCTTCCAGGTTCTCGTAGAACCATACGTCCTTGTAGCCCATGCCTTCCATTCTGGCCGCCATCTTGCGTGCTTGCACCGGGCCTACGCGATCGTCGCTGGTAGTGGTGTAGAACAGCACGGGCGGGTACTGCGTATCGGGCTTTACGTTCTGGTAGGGCGAGAAGGTCTTGATGAAGTTCCAGTCGGCCGTGTCCGGGTTGCCGTATTCGGCCATCCATGAGGCACCGGCAGACAGGTGCGTGTAGCGCTTCATGTCGAGCAAGGGAACTTCGCAGGCGATCGCACCGAACAACTGCGGATACAAGGTGAGCATGTTGCCCATCAGCAAGCCGCCGTTGCTGCCACCCTCGGCACCCAGATGCTTGGCCGAGGTGACGCCGCGCTTGACCAGATCCTCGGCCACGGCAGAGAAATCTTCATACGCACGCGGACGGTTTGCCTTCAGTGCGGCCTGGTGCCAGCTCGGGCCATATTCGCCACCGCCGCGGATATTGGCGACCACATACACGCCGCCGCGCTCCAGCCATGCACGGCCCACACTGCCGCTGTAGTAGGGCTGCAGCGAGACCTCAAAACCACCGTAGCCGTAGAGCAAGGTGCGATTGCTACCGTCCAGTTTCATGTCCTTCGGCGCAATTTCGAAGTAGGGCACGCGGGTGCCATCTTTCGACGTGACAAAGTGCTGGCTTACCGCAAACTTCGATGCATCGAAGAAGGCCGGCTCCTGCTTGATCGTTTCTGCATGGCCTTCGCCGATCACACCACGTTCCAGCGAAGGCGGTGTGAGAAAGCCGGTGACGATCAACCAATACTCGTCGCTGTGATCGGGATCGGTATCCGTCACGCTCACCGTGCTGAAACTGGGTGCACCAGGCATCACAGTGCGTGACCAGTCGCCACTGGCTTCGGGTGTGAGCACATCGATGCGGCTCTTCACGTCATCCAGCACGTCGAGGATCAGGTGATGCTGTGTCCATGCGTAGTTGGACAGCGCGGTGTGCGCGTCGGGTTTGAACAATACGGAGAACTGGCGTTTGCCGGCCATGAAATCGTCGAACTTGGTGGCAAGTAGCGCGCCGCCCGGGTAGGTGGTGCCGCCCACGGTCCATGGCGTGCGCGTCTGAATAAGCAACCATTCGCGGTGTGGGTCCACGTTGGCGACGTCATTCGGTACGTCCAGATGGATCAGTTTGCCGTCCTTGCGCAGGTAATTCTCAGCGTGGAAGAAATCGGTGGCGACCGAGATGATGTCGCGCTCATAACCCGGGGTGCGGTCGTGGAATGCGCTTATCGCCATGTCGGTTTTCTTGGCGGTGTACACCGTGTCTGCCACCGAAAGCGGTGTGCCGCGTTTCCATTCCTTCACGATGCGTGGATAGCTCGAATCCGTCATCGAGCCGGGGCCGAAATCCGTGCTGACGTAGATATGGTCCTGGTCGATCCAGCCCACCTGGCTCTTGGCGATCGGCAGGCCAAAGCCGTCCTTCACAAACGACTTGCTTGGAATATCGAACTCGCGTACTTCCACGGCGTCGCCGCCGTCTGGCGATAGCGAGACCAGGCAGCGGTTATAAGCAGGCTTCATGCATTGCACGCCCTTGAACACCCAGCGCTTGTTCTCGGCTTTGTTCAACGCGTCGATGTCCAGCAGGAGATCCCACGTCGGCTCGGTCTTGCGGTATTCGGCCAACGTGGTACGACGCCAGATGCCGCGAGGGTGGGCCTTGTCGCGCCAGAAGTTGTAGAGGTAGTCGCCCATGCGGCTGACATCGGGAATGCGCGCATCCGAATCGAGCACTTCCAGAATCCGGTTGCGCGTCTGCACGAATTCCGGCGAGCTGGTGTACTGCTTTTCGGTAATCGCGTTCTGCGCTTTCACCCAATCCATGGACTTGGCGCCGTGGATGTCTTCCAGCCACAGGTAGGGATCGTCACTGCTATTGGCGCCTGCCGGCGTTGATTCGTGTGCGTGGCTCATGCCGGCCAGTGTGACGCCAAGCGCCAATGCCAGCCAGAGCGATGTCTTCGATGTCATGGAGTACCTCATGGAAACGACGTCCGGTGAATGCTTGAGTGTGGCGCGCTGAGGCACGGAGCGCCTGTGACTTAAGTAAGGGCCTATAAAACAAAACCCCGCACATGGCGGGGTTTTGTTTGAACGAGTTCGATGACTTACAGCAGTGGAACCAACAGCAAGGCCACGATGTTGATGATCTTGATCAGCGGATTCACGGCCGGGCCGGCGGTGTCTTTGTACGGATCACCCACGGTGTCACCAGTGACAGCGGCCTTGTGTGCATCCGAGCCTTTGCCGCCGTAGTTACCGTCTTCGATGTATTTCTTCGCGTTATCCCACGCACCACCACCGGTGGTCATGGAGATGGCTACGAACAGGCCGGTGACGATGGTGCCGATCAGCAGGCCGCCCAGTGCCACCGGGCCGAGCAGGAAGCCGACCAGGATCGGCACCAGCACCGGCAGCAGCGAGGGGATCAACATTTCCTTGATCGCCGATTTGGTCAGCAGATCCACCGCGCGCGAGTAGTCGGGCTTGGCGGTGCCCTGCATGATGCCGGGGATGTCGCGGAACTGGCGGCGCACTTCCTCCACCACGGCGCCCGCAGCACGGCCGACGGCTTCCATCGCCATGGCACCGAACAAGTAGGGGATCATGCCGCCGATCAGCAAGCCGACGATGACGCGATAGTCGGATAGGTCGAAAGCAAAGACTTGTCCCACATGCTCCGCTTCAAGTTTGTGTGTGTAGTCGGCAAACAGCACCAAAGCGGCCAAGCCTGCCGAACCGATGGCGTAGCCCTTGGTCACGGCTTTGGTGGTGTTGCCCACGGCGTCCAGCGGGTCGGTGACACCGCGCACTTCGGGAGGCAGCTCGGCCATTTCCGCGATGCCGCCCGCGTTGTCGGTGATCGGACCATAAGCGTCCAGCGCCACGATCATGCCGGTCATCGAGAGCATGGCGGTGGCCGCGATCGCGATGCCGTATAGGCCGGCGAGGTAGGACGCACCCCAGATCGCCGCACACACGGCGAGTACCGGCAGCGCGGTCGACTTCATCGACACACCCAGGCCCGCGATGATGTTGGTGGCATGGCCGGTGGTGGAAGCATGGGCTACGTGTCGCACTGGAGCGTATTCAGTGGCGGTGTAGTACTCGGTGATCACCACGATGATCGCGGTCAATACCAGGCCGATCAGCGCACTGCCGTAGATGCGGTTCACGCCGAGCGTCGTATCGGCCATCAACTGCGTGGTGATCGGCCAGAACGCGATGGCGGCGAGGATGCCGGACACGAACACGCCCATGTACAGCGCATTCATGATCTTCCCGCCGGCTTTGCTGCGCACGAAGAACGTGCCGATCACCGAGGCGATGATCGATGCGCCGCCAAGTACCAGCGGATACAGCGCACCGTTGGCGCCGACCTGAGTGGCCAGCACACTGCCCAGCAGCATGGTCGCGATCAAGGTCACTGCGTAGGTTTCGAACAGGTCGGCGGCCATGCCTGCGCAGTCGCCCACGTTGTCGCCTACGTTATCGGCGATTACGGCGGGATTGCGTGGGTCATCTTCGGGAATGCCGGCTTCGACCTTGCCGACCAGGTCCGCACCGACGTCCGCACCCTTGGTGAAGATGCCGCCGCCCAGGCGCGCGAAGATCGAGATCAGCGAGGAACCAAATGCCAGGCCGACCAGTGCATGTAGTGCCTTGTCACCGGTATAGCCGAAGTGGCCGAGCGCGACGTAGTAGCCAGCGACGCCCAGCAAGGCCAGGCCAACCACCAGCATGCCGGTGATCGCGCCGCCGCGGAACGCCACGTTCAGCGCCGAAGCCAACCCACCGCGGGCCGCTTCGGCGGTACGCACGTTGGCTTGCACGGAGACGTTCATGCCGATGTAGCCGGTGGCGCCGGAGAGGACGGCACCGATCGCAAAGCCAATGGCCGTACCCCAGTCCAATGCGAAACCGATGACGAGAAACAGCACCACGCCGACCATCGCGATAGTGCGGTACTGACGGTTGAGATAGGCGCGTGCGCCCAACTGAATAGCGGCAGCGATTTCCTGCATGCGCTCGTTGCCTGGCGACTTCGCCAGGATCCAGCGCACGGATATCGCTCCGTAGAGTATCGCCACGACCGCACAAGCTAACGCGATCCACAAGCCGTATTGCTGCAGCATCGGTGCCTCCCCAGAAGTTGTGGTGGCCGCTCAGAACGGGCGGTCAGACCGAGTATAGGCAGAGGTGGCTGCGGATCGTGTTGTGCGACGCAACGTTTATGGGCCTCACATTGCTAAAACGCAGGCGATGCTAGGCATCACCAGCGTGGAGGCGTTAACGCGGGTCAGTGGTAGCTAGCCGATAACGTACTCAGCGTTCGAAGGGCGGCAACTTTGCAGCTACTGCGGCATTCTTCAACTGGACGTACTTCGGCAAGCCATCCTTGCTATAGGGCAGTGCCGCCTCACCCTGGATCAGCGGCGCCAGGTAGCGCCGTGCGGCGGCGGTGATGCCGAAGCCGTCACGGGTGATGAAGCCCTTCGGCATCTTCTTCTCGCGGTTGGCGATTTTTACCAATGGCGCCGGCTCGACCTTCCAGCGATACGGCGCATCGCTGGTGCGCACGATCACCGGCATCACGGCGTTCATGCCCTTCAGCGCGTAGTCGACGGCGGCCTTGCCGACAGCGTAGGCCTGCTCGGCGTCGACCTTGGAGGCGAGATGGCGCGCGGAGCGTTGCAGATAGTCCGGTAGTGCCCAGTGATATTTGTAACCAAGCTTTTCCTTCACCAGTGAGGCGAGTACAGGCGCCACACCACCCAGTTGGCTGTGACCAAACGCATCGCGAGTGCCCGCTTCGGCGAGGAATTGGCCCGCGGCGTTGCGAATGCCTTCGGAGGCGACCACGGTGCACCAGCCCACGCGTTCCACCGTCGCCTTGACCTTGGCCAGGAACGCCGCTTCGTCGAACACGTTTTCCGGGAACAGGATGAGGTGCGGTGGTGCATCCGCACCTTCGCCAGCCAAGCCAGCGGCTGCCGCGATCCAGCCAGCATGCCGGCCCATCACCTCAAGGATGAAGACCTTGGTCGAGGTCGATGCCATCGACGCGACATCCAGGCTGGCTTCCAGCGTGGATACGGCGGTGTATTTCGCCACCGAGCCGAAGCCCGGGCAGCAATCGGTGACGGCCAAATCATTGTCCACCGTCTTTGGCACGCCGATGCAGTGGATCTCGTAGCCCATCGCCTTGCTGAGCTGAGAGATCTTCAGGGCGGTGTCGGCCGAGTCGTTGCCGCCGTTGTAGAGGAACCAGCGGATGTCGTGCGCGCGGAACACGTCGATCAGCCGCTCGTATTCGGCGCGATTGGCCTCCAGCGACTTCAGCTTGTAACGACAGGAGCCGAAGGCGCCGCCGGGCGTGTGGCGGAGGGCGGCGATGGCGGCCTGCGATTCCTTGCTGGTGTCGATCAGTTCCTCATGCAGCACACCCAGAATGCCGTTGCGCGCCGCGTACACGTTGACGCCTTTGGCCCGTGCGGCCTCGATCACACCGGCGGCGGTGGCATTGATCACCGCGGTGACACCACCGGACTGGGCATAGAGCAGGCGGCCGGCAGAGGATCGGGACTTGGGCTTCATGGGTGTTCTCCGTGTAATAACTGAGGGGTGCGACACTAAATGTCATATCGGGCGATGCCTTGCACAACAAGCAGTTAGCGTAAGGTGAAGGTGACAATCGTTTGACGGCACCCCCTACAAACGCTAATTTGACCGTCAATTTCTTCAATCTAGCGGGCCGCAGCAAGGTGCAGCGGTACGCGGACTTCGTGGAGCATTATGCGACTCGTCCTACTCGGCCCGCCCGGTTCGGGCAAAGGTACCCAGGCCGTCCGGCTGAAGGTTGAACTCGGTGTGCCGCATATTTCGACTGGCGACATGCTGCGCGCAGCGGTAGCTGCAGGTACGCCTACTGGGCTCAAGGCCAAGGCGGTGATGGACGCCGGCAATCTGGTATCCGATGACATCCTGCTGGCCATGCTCGAAGAGCGGCTGGCACAGGATGACGTGAAGAACGGTTTCATTCTCGACGGTTATCCGCGCAACCTGGCCCAGGCCGATGCACTGGATCACCTGCTCGCGAAGATCGGCCAGCCACTCGATGCAGTGGTGAAGCTGGATGTGCCGAATGAAGTGATCATCGGTCGCTGCGAAATCCGCTTCAAGGCGGAGCATCGCAAAGACGACGATCCGGTTGTGGTGCGCGATCGCCTGAAGGTTTACGCCGAGCAGACCGCTCCGGTGGCTGATTTCTTCGCGCGTCGCGGCAAGCTGCAGACGGTGAACGGCGTGGGTGACCTCGATGAAGTCACCGAGCGCGTCAAACACGTACTGAAACAAGAGTCGGCCGCGGCCAACGGCTGATTCATCAAAGCGGGCCGCCAAAGTGCGGCCCGATCTTCTTTGGCGGCCTGCGGCTGCCACGCCCATCGCTCAACAGATTCTCCTCAACAGGTTCTCCATGCGTCTGCATATCCTCGGCATCTGCGGCACCTTTATGGGCGGCGTCGCCGCGTTGGCGCGTGAGCTGGGCCTTGAGGTGGAAGGTTCGGACGCGAACGTCTATCCGCCCATGAGCACCCAGCTCGAAGCGTTGGGCATCCAGTTGATGGAGGGCTACACAGCGGAGCACCTGCAGCCGGCACCGGGACATGCAAAAGCGGATGTCGTGGTGGTGGGCAATGCGATGGTGCGCGGCAATCCGGCGATCGAGTACATGCTCGATGCGCAGTTGCGTTACATCTCCGGTCCGCAATGGCTGGGTGAAACCTTGCTGGCCGGGCGCGAAGTGCTGGCGGTAGCCGGCACGCACGGCAAGACCACCACCACCAGCTTGCTCGCCCATCTGCTGGAAGAAGCCGGACTCGCACCGGGTTTCCTGATCGGCGGCGTACCCGGCAACTTTGAAGTCTCCGCGCGGGTAGGCAAGGGCAAGCCGTTTGTGATCGAGGCGGACGAATACGACACTGCATTTTTCGACAAGCGCTCGAAGTTCGTGCACTACCGGCCGCGCATCGCGATCTTGAACAATCTCGAATACGACAACGCGGATATTTTTCCTGACGTGGCAGCGATCCAGCGCCAGTTCCACCACCTTGTGCGTACCGTGCCAGGCAACGGCCGGTTGATCGTCAATGCGCACGATCACCATCTCGCCGAAGTGTTGGCGATGGGTTGCTGGACGCCGGTGGAAACCTTTGGCATTGGTAAGGGTGACTGGCAAGCAACATTGATCGATGCGGACGGCTCAGCCTTCACCGTGCATCACAGTGGCGAGTTAATCGGTGAAGTGCATTGGCCGTTGCTAGGTAATCACAGCGTGATGAACGCGCTGGCGGCACTCGCTGCAGCGACGGCTGCCGGTGCCGACCCGCGCGCGTTGTTGCCTGCTTTCGCTACGTTCGAGAGCGTGAAGCGTCGCATGGAAGTGGTGGGTGATGTGCACGGCGTGCGTGTGTACGACGATTTCGCACATCACCCCACCGCTATTGCAACGACGCTGGCTGGCCTGCGCGCGAAAGTGGGTAGGGCACGGATCTTGGTTGCGCTGGAGCCGCGCTCCAACTCGATGCGCCTTGGTGCGCATGCCGAGGCACTGGCACCTTCGCTGGCCGATGCGGATGGCGTCGTGTTTCTGCATCGCCCGGAATTGTCATGGGATGCGCAGCGTGTTACCGGCGCATTGAATGGCCGCGGCAGTGCCGTACCTACCGTCAACGCGTTGATCGATGCGCTGTGCACGCAAGCGCAACCCGGCGACCATGTGGTGTTTATGTCCAACGGCGGTTTCGAAGGTGCGCCGCGACGTTTCGTTGAAGCGCTGCAGTCGACGTAACGGCAAGAAGCCCCTAAGCGAGCGGCGCATCAAAGCATGGCGGTCGCCGCTGGTATTCGCGTTGCGCGGCAAACCAGACGCCGATGCCAAAGCTCAAGGTGATGACGGCAAGCAGCCCACTGCCGAGTGCATAGCCGATCGCACCGAGTAACCAATAGCCGCCCCAGTACACAGCCATCGCGCCGAAGATCAGCACCATGTTGACTACGCCGCGCCCCAGCGTGCCTTCGGGGCCTATCAGATGGATACCCAGCGCGACCAGGCTGGATGCAGCGGCGACGATCACTGCCGTGAGCAACATGCGTGTGGGTTCGATGGCGTGCACCAGCACGGCGCCCAGTGCGGTATAGGCCAGTGCGGTCAGCACGCTGATCGGTACCAGCACCAACAACGCATCGGCCAAGGTCTTTTGGTATTCGGCGCGGATTTGTGGGGCGAGTGTGAGATACAGATCGGCGAGATTGGGGCGCATCCGGAGCATGCCTGCACCGAGTTGTGGAAAGCGGGTCATGGTGAGCAGGATCGCGTAAGCCCCCACGGAGACGGCATTGAAGTGTTGGCGATGCGTTACAGCGAAGAAGTAGATCGTGACGAACAGCGCTACCAGCGTCAGTCGCAGTGCGATGCCTTCCGGGTTGTCGTGCGGCAACAGCAAGCGACGAACCAGCACCATCCTTTGCAAGGCTGTAGGTTTTAGTCGATAGCGTGCTAACGCTCGATCCATCGCGCGTTGCGAGGTTTGGTCAAACAAGGCGGCAATGCGTTTGCCTATCGCCGTGCGCCGTGCGGGAGAGCCATCCGAGGTTCGCGCATTCATACGGCCGAGGCTGGTGCTCTCCAACGGAGACACGTCAGGTTCCTGATCTGCGATTTGCAGCATAGGACGCAGTGTGAGTCGCAGAATCAGTATGGCGATGAGTACGATCAGCGGTGCCGTGAGCAAGGAATCCACGGCAGCATGCAGTATCTGCATGGCCAGTTGCGGCATCCAGCCGGCGAGCACGAATATCGGCCAGATCATCAGGCTGGCAAAGCGGTTGCCGCCGGTCGCCACGCCAATCGCTGCGACTAGTACGAGGCATGAAGCCATCAGTGTTACATGCGGTACACCGAGCGCTGCGGCTAATAGGGCTGGTAATAACACCCACTGCATGAGATCTATTGCGGCCAGCCAGCCTAGTCGGCGTTTGAAGTTCGGCAGCAGAAAGCTTTCAGGCCGGCAGAGGCCGCGTAGCGTTTGGCCCTGGCCGAGATGCCAAAACCATGAGCCAAAACCGATAAGCGAAGCGCTGATGTAGATCAGATCGTGTTCGCGGCGTAGCGAGTACACCGCCAAGCCCAGTGCACCCAGCCACAGCAGGTTCGCTAGCACTACCAGCGTTGGCATACGTCGCCACGTTTGCATCCAAAGTTGCCATGCGGCGCTCATGCAAGCTCCACGAACAAATCTTCAAGCGTGGGCGTTTCGATACGAAGGCTGGCGCCTTGTTGTGTAGCGAGAGCGTTGAGGCTTTCGATGATGGGGTCTTCCACCAGTAGCTGCACTTCGTTACCGGCTAACGTGGCTTTGAGTAGTCCGGCTACCGTTGGGGCTTGTGTCCAGCCTTCAGCACGAGTGAGCACAACGCGCCGGATGTGTTCGCGTAATTCGGCCAAGGGGCGGGTGAACTGGATGCGGCCGTCGCGCAGCAGGGCGATGTCGGCGTCGGCACGCTCCAGGTCGGCAGTGATGTGGGTGGAGAAGATTACCGTTTTGCCGGGGGCGCGCATCAGCTCCAGCAGTTCGACCATGAAGGCGCGACGTGCCTGGGGGTCGAGACTGGCGACCGGTTCGTCCAGTACCAGCAGATCGGGCTCGGGTGCAATTGCACGTACGATGGCCAGCTTTTGCCGCTGACCTTGCGAAAGCTCGCCGATCTTTTGTTTCGGATCGAGTTGCCAGTCGCCCAGTAGTCGGGCTACCAGTGAGTGATTCCACCGTGTGTAGAACGCGGCGGTGAAGTCGAGGTAGGCGCGCACCTTCATCCATGGAAAAAGATCGAAGGTTTGTGGAACGAAGCCCACGCGATGCATGCGTTCGCCGCCGGGTTCGATCATCGGTGCGCCGAACAGTTCGATATGGCCGCTATCGATCGGCGACAACCCGAGCAGGCAGCGCAATAGGGTGGTTTTGCCGGCACCGTTCCGACCAAGCAGGCCGATCACACGGCCGCTGGGCACAGCCCAATCGACCCCGCTCAACACCGTACGTTTAGCGAAGGATTTCTCCAATGCCTGCACGCGTAATACGGGCTGGGCGCTAACGGTATCGAGCATGGCACCGGGTGGCGCGATGGGCGCCAGAGCAGATGTAGACATCCTTGAAGATCCTCCCTTGGAAGCGTCGTAATGTGCGGCCAACGAATAGGCTGAGTCCAGTGGCTTTCGCCATGCGAATAGGCTTATTGCTAGTTACACTTATTAAATGGCCGCTCAACCTCCACTCACTGAATTGCCCCTGTTCCCGCTTGCCACGGTGTTATATCCCGGCGGGCAGTTGCAGCTGCGAATCTTCGAACCGCGTTATCTGGATCTGGTGCGCGAATGCACGCGTACGGATAGCGGTTTTGGTGTGTGCCTGATTCTTGATGGACACGAGGTAGGTGCGCCGGCGTTGCCTGCAGCGGTGGGCACGTTGGCGCGGATCACGGATTTTCATCATCGCGAAGATGGCTTGCTGGGTATTTCGGCGGAAGGTGGTGAACGCTTTCGCGTAACGCGCACACGAGTACGTGCGGATGGCCAGCTACGTGGTGACGTGGAGTGGTTACCTGACGAGGCGCCGCAACCTGTGCCCGTGGAATTCGCTTTGCTGCAGACCATCCTCGAGCGATTGATCGAGACGATGGGCCCGCAGTGGAAGGATGCGCCACGTAGCGCCTATGACGATGCCCGTTGGCTGGGCTTTCGCATGGCCGAATTATTGCCGCTGCAGGCGGTTGAACAGCAGCGTCTGCTGGAATTGACTGACCCGGTGCGGCGTTTGGCCGAGCTGCGAGACATCCTGCCGCGCTTCCAGAAGGGCTGAGAGCCTGCTTTTGCTGGTCAATGACGAGCAAGATAGCCACGCCCCGAGTACTTGGCCAAGACGTCTCCTCGAAAGGGCGGCCGTGCTCGTTGTCCTAAAGTTCTGCGTATAGGCCTCAAGCAGTCGCCGGGCGATAGACTACGCGTCTACCTCACGACGGCGACGCAACCATGAGCACTTTGGCTGGCAAAACCTTGTTCATCAGTGGTGCCTCGCGCGGAATTGGCCTGGCAATAGCACTGCGTGCAGCACGCGATGGCGCGAATATCGCGATTGCGGCAAAAAGCAGTGTGGCGAATCCGAAGCTGCCGGGCACCATTTTTACGGCGGCAGAAGCCGTCGAGGCTGCCGGTGGCAAGGCGCTCGCGCTGAAGTGCGATATCCGCGAAGAAGATGAAGTGAAGGCTGCCGCTGCAGCCACCGCAGAGGCGTTCGGCGGTATCGACATCCTGGTCAACAACGCCAGCGCCATCTGGCTGGCTGGCACGCTGGATACGCCGATGAAGCGCTTCGACCTGATGCAGCAGGTCAATTCGCGTGGCAGCTTTCTTTGTGCGCAGGCATGTCTGCCTTACCTGCTCAAGTCGCCCAATCCGCACATCCTGACGCTGGCGCCACCGCCGTCGCTCGATCCAAAGTGGTGGGCATCACACACCGGCTACACGCTGGCCAAGATGGGCATGAGTTTTGTCACGCTGGGTTTGGCCGGTGAGTTCGGTCCGAAAGGTGTCGCGGTGAACGCGCTATGGCCGCGCACGATCATTGCGACCGATGCATTGAACATGATTCCCGGTATAGCGATCGAGCGTTGCCGTAAACCGGAAATCGTCGCTGATGCCGCCCACGCGGTGCTGACACGTACGGCTGCCGGTTTTGCCGGACACTTCCTGATTGATGAAGATGTGCTGCGCGAGGCAGGCATCACCGATCTCGCGCCTTACGCGATGGACCCATCGCAGAAGTTGCTGCCCGATCTGTTTCTGGATTGAGTTCGATGGAGTGCCCTTTCTGCGCCATCGTAGCCGGCCATCTGGAGGCAAGTGTCGTTGCGCAAACCGAAACGGCGATCGCCTTTCTCGATCTGCGCCAGGCGGTGCCCGGTCATGTGTTGGTGGTGCCGCGCGAGCACGTGGAGAACATCTATGCACTCGACCCGACATTGGCCGGTGAGTTGATGGCGCTTGCGACGCGAGTTGCCAAGGCCTTGTATGCCAGCTTCGATCCACCGGGTTTGAATCTGTGGCAGTCCAACGGTGAAGCGGGTGGGCAGGAAGTGCCGCATGTCCATCTGCATGTTCAGCCGAGGCTGGTCAACGATGGTCTGATGCGCGTTTATCCCGATGGCATACCGATGCCTACGAGTCGCGTCGAGTTGGATCGTCTTGCCACGCTTATCCAGCGTCATGTCACCCCCTGACGGCGTGACGCATCATTACCTTGAGAGATAGTTCATGAAATACCTGCACACCATGATCCGTATCCGCGATGTCGACGCCAGTCTGCGTTTCTTTTGCGACGGGTTAGGCCTTAAGGAAATGCGTCGCATGGAGAATGCGGTCGGCAAGTTCACGTTGATCTTCCTCGCCGCACCAGATTCACCCGAGGCCGAGGTTGAGCTGACCTATAACTGGGGCTCGGATGAGGACTACAGCAGTGCGCGCAACTTCGGCCACTTGGCCTTTTGCGTGGCGGATATCTATGCCACCTGCGCGCGTTTGCAGTCGATGGGTTACACCATCAATCGCCCGCCGCGTGATGGCCATATGGCTTTCGTGCGTTCGCCGGACCTGATCTCGGTCGAACTGCTGCAGGACGGCCATTTGCCGGTGCAGGAGCCATGGGCATCGATGCCGAATACCGGCGTCTGGTAACTCAGCTTCTTTCCATGGAGAAATGATGAAGGCTCTTTGGATCCAGAGGGCCTATCTTTGTCGTCGCAATTTCTTGCCAATACTGTTGTTGTACAGAGCCGCATGCCTGCGAAAGGTCCAGCTGCGGCTATTTCCTGAAACTTGTTAACACGACGTAGCAAGTTGTTACGTAGCTGCTACACCTTTTGGTGTAGGCGAAAGCCACTTTGAAACGTCCGTTGAGGGCCAATCAGCCGTTTTGTCAGATATCCGTCGTGGTTGTGGTTGTATATTGTGTGATACGTATCACATTCCGTGGCGGCTGGGACTGCGTTCGGCGTGACGTGAAAGTTCGGTGTTACATGGATGAGCACTACACCCGGCCGTGAACCTGCAACTCAGGGGGGTGGGAGTAATGGCTGCGTTGATGGAAGACCCCAGGCGATGCGTCGTCTGGTTTGGTTCGCCGACCGTGCATGAACGTGCCAGTCTGGCCAAGGCGGGATGGATCACACGCGTTGCCAACGCTGATGGGCAGAGTGGCGTGGGTATGCGTAATGGTGAAATCGTGGTGGCGCTGGCGGATCTGCGTCAGGGCGATACCCGATGTGTGCATGCCATGGAGCGATTGATGGCCGATTACCCTCGGCTGCCTTGGCTTGCCCTGATCTCGCCGGACGTTCCTGCGCAAGAGCCGCAGGTGGATCGCATACTTCAGGCGGGTATGGAGTTCTTCACGGCACCGCTCGACTTGCAGCGATTAATCGCTACGTTGGGGCAGATCGGTGGGGATCGTCCACCGGTTGTTGTCGATGCCGATGATGTCGGCATTACTGGACGTAGTCCGGCCATGCGTGCGGTTGTGGTCAGTATCCGAAAGTACGCTCCGGTCGATCTGCCCGTATTGATTACCGGCGAGACCGGCACAGGCAAGGAAGTCGCGGCACGTGCGCTGCATGGGTTGTCAGCACGCCACAAGCGCCCGTTCGCGACGATCAACTGCGGTGCATTACCACCGAACCTGGTGCAGTCCGAGCTATTTGGTCACGAGCGTGGTGCCTTCACGGGCGCGAATGCGCGGCGCATCGGCCATTTCGAGGCGGCTGCCGGCGGTACGGTGTTTCTTGATGAGGTCGGCGATCTGCCTTTGGATGCGCAGACCAGCCTGTTACGCCTGTTGCAGGAAGGTACGTTGGAGCGCGTCGGTTCTACGCAGTCGATCAAACTCGATGTGCGTGTGTTGGCAGCGACGCATGTGGATCTGGAGAAGGCGGTGGCGCAAGGTCGCTTCCGCGAGGATCTGTACTATCGACTCAATGTGTTGAGACTGCGCATGCCGGCGTTGCGCGAACGCCAGGACGATGTGGAACTGCTGGCGCAGCAATTTCTCGATGCATTCCGCGAGCAACACCAAACGCATGCGCGTACGTTTAGTCGTCCGGCGCGCGAGGCACTACGTGGTTTCGCGTGGCCCGGCAATGTGCGTGAGTTACTCAATCGCGTGCAGCGCGCTGCGGTGGTGGCTGAGGATGCGCTGATCAATGTGGCGGATCTGGATTTGCAGGATGCACCGTTGTCGCATGTGCCACGCTCCAGCCTGGGCGTGACGCGTGTCACCGCTGAGCGCGACGCAGTGGTGGCCTGCCTGCGCGAGAGTCGTTTCAACATTAGCGAATGCGCGCGGCGACTCAATGTATCGAGGGTCACCATCTACCGGTTGTGCAAGAAGCACCAACTGGCACTGGAAGAAATGCGTTGAAGCGGCGGTATCCGTACCGCCGCTTATTCGATGTGCAGCACGTCAGAACCAGCACGTCAGAACATATACGGGATCTTGAAGTTCAGCGTGTAATTCGGCGCATCCGGTGACATGCCGATACCGAGCATGGTCACTATGGTGGTGTGCGGAGTGAGCGCATAGGTCACACCCAGATTGAATGCGGCGGCGTTGGCATCGCTCCCTATTACTTTGGTCCACGGTTCAGTCGATGTGCGCAACTCGGCCTTTTCGCTGATCTTGTCACTGAAGGATAGGCTGAGGCTGGTGCGTTCGTTGAATGCGAACGCTACGCCAGCACCGAAGACATACGAGTCACCCAGCGCGACACTGCCCGGTGTCGTGACCTGTGGATCGGTGTTGATGTCCGAGAAGCTGCGCGAGAACGAATGGATATACCCCAGGTTGGCGAAAACAATTGCCGGGTCCATGGTCTTCACCGCCGAGACGCCGATGCTCGCTTGCCACACGCCATTGCCCGTCGGTTGCTCGTTGGGGACGGCAAACTTGCCATTGGTCGCATCGTTGGCTGGGCCTGGCGTCTCCCATTTGATGCCGTAAGGTGCCAGCCCGGTCGGTGCAACGACACCGAGCGTGAGTATCGTGTCAGGCCGACTGGCGGTCTCAGAGAACAGCTTGTAGTTCGCGCTGAGGTTGATATCGCCAATGCCATGGCCGCTCGTTGATTCTTCTTGCGTGACGGCTGCAGAGCCGCCGGCACCGCCCTGGAAATAGGCGGTCTGACGGCCGAGATAAGGTATATCCAGGCTCAGCGTGAGACGTGGGCTGATGCCGTAGCGCGTGGTGAAGTCGTATTGCAGCGTGCTGGATTTGACGTCCTGCAGTGCGATGTTGCCGAGGAAGATTGCATTCAGCGCGAGGAAGCCGTTGAGCGTGAGCTGATTGCGGTCATACCAGGAATAGGTGAGGCCATTCTCGATGGTCAGCTTACGCGTGAACACGGAGGCATTCTGCTGTAGCGCATCGGACAAGCTGCGTGAAGATGGACTCTGCTGAGCTTGCGTGGCTGAAGCCTGACTGCCTGCGCTGCCATTTTCCCCCGCCGCCGCGGTGCTCGATGCGGCGGTGTTGGTGCCTTCTGTCGGCATGGGTGGTGCTTCTTGCGCAGGTATGGGACCGCCTGTCGCCTTGCCAGCAAGTCTGGCTTGGAGGGCTTGTACTTGCATGTCCAGTTCGCGCAGACGGCGAACTTCTTGCGCGTAGTTGGCTTTGAGTTGCTGCAGTTCACGGGTCAGGTTTTGTACGTCGGCCTGATCTTGAGGGCTGCCAGTTTGCTGATCCTGGAGCTGGCCCGCGGCATAAGCCGGTAGGCCGATGGAAAGGCTGCATGCCACCGCAGTGGCCAGAAGTTGTCTTTGCATGATCGTTTCCCCTGCTGCGGAGGATGCACTGGGCGGTAGCGATCCTCAGCGGTTGCCTATACCCCGGGTCAGGTTGATGGACTGTGAAACGTTCTGCGCGATGTTTTGCGTGAGCTGTGCATTGGTGGCCATGGCCTGGCGAACCAATTGCACTTGCAGAAGATTGCTCACGATCTGGTTGTCGGCTGTCAGTTGCACGGTTTGACCGAGGCTGCCGTTTTGAACCCACTGTCGAACGTTGCCTTCGCCAGTGATGTTCAGCAATACCTGAGCCAGGCCGTCGTCATAGCTGGCCGTGGCGCTGGCGCCGTTGCTGGTGGTGGTTACGCTACCGGTGGTGACTGTGTTGTTGCTTGCATTGGACGGTGGCGCATTACCGTTAGTGATGGTTAGGTTGGTCTGATTGCTGGCGAGGTTGTTGTCGCCGGCTACCTGCACGCTTTGCACGACGCCACCGACATTGGTCAAGCCGAGGCCGCTTACATTCCGGCCAAGATTGTTTGCCGTGGTGTTGGCGGTCGACGTCTGTGTACCTACTGCTGGTAGAGGGGCATTGGCGGGAGTGATGGTGACGGTAGGTACGAAGGTGATCTGTGGCTGTTTGCCGGTGAAGTTCATGCCGACCGTGAGAGTGCTTTGCAGCAGCTGGCCGGTGCTGCTTTGCCAGCTCGAAATCATGCTCACGCCAAACCAGGCCACGGTGTTGTTGCCTACGGTGTAGCGGCCACGCATGGTGCTGAGTTCCTCATCGGAAACTTCTTGTACGCCATGATTGGATGAGCCATTTGTATCAGTGGCTAAATCAGCAGCTAGAGCGGGCAAACCATAGTGAGTCAGCGCCAGGCCGATAGCTGTCATAAGAAATGTCTTGCTGTTCATGGCTATCGTTCTCAGAAAAGATCGGCATTGGTAAAGCCGAAATCGAGCAGCTCGGCATTGGTGATAGGACCTTGTCGGGCGAACAGCGCACGAGCGCTGGGTTTGGTGACAGGTTGCAGCAGCACGGTGTTGCGATCGAAGTCGGTACCAATCACCACAAACACGACTTGCGACGGCCAACTCTTCATGAAGTCGGCGAGCGGCATGCTGCGATTACCAAGAATGGGGTCCGCCAGTTCGGCGGTCTCGTTGTGCACTTGTTTCAGCACAACGAAATGCGTGAAGCCGTTGACGTTCATAAGCACCAGGCCCGGTATGCGCAGTGCGCGTAGGCGCGCCTCGTTGACCCGGTAGCCATGACCGCGCATGCCGAGTAGTTCAACGTAGTGCTTGATGTCGAGAAGTGAGAAGCCGCGCTGCCTGACTATCGCGGGGTTGGACACCCCCAGCATGCCTTGGATCACCGTGGTCTCGTTGACGTCCAGGTGATAGGCATAGCGCAAGATGGTGGCCAGCGCCGCGGCGCCACAGCTGTAATCGGTATGTTGGCGCACCATATTGGTGTAGCGCCCGTCCTGCATGCTCACGACGTGACTGCTGTAGGGCATACCGTTGGGTAACACGCCATCAAAGCGAACCTCTCCGGCGCGAACACCTTGGGTGCAGGCGAGGCCAAGGCCCAGCAGTACAGTGATTAGCTCGATACGTCGCATGATGGATTATCCGATCCGAAAGGAAGGCCCCCGGCCCGCAGGGGCCGGACCGGGGGCTTCCAGGTGCCCCGGCTACAGGGGTTGCCGGGTTACCGCCCTCGTTACACCGCCGTGTGGCGGTTTTGTCGGTTCGTTTACTTGGTGGCTGCTGCCATCGACAGGGTGTTGGCCTGCAGGTTGCCGCTGCCCGCTGCTACGTTCACGCCGATGTTGCCGGAGGCGCCTTCAAACGCGTTGCCCGACAAGCTGGCGTTGTTGGACGTGAGCTCGATACCGCAGAACTCTTCGCTCGAGGTATTGAGCGTGCGGTTGTCAGACGATCCCTGGTCTGTCGATGCCGTAGCGGTGGCATACACGTTGTCATCCGTGGTGGCCGCTGCCAGTCCGTTCAATTGCTCGTTGTCATCGCCGGAAGCAACGTTGACGCCGATATTGCCCGAGGCATTTTCAAAGGCGTTGCCGCTCACACTGGCACTGTTGCTGGTGCCGAAGTTAGCTGTGCCATTGAAAGCAGCCGATTGATCAGCGAATGCTTCTGCATCGGCCATTTCACCGGCGGACGATGAGCCACCATTATTCCAGTCGCCGCCCATGCCGCCCGAGGTGGAGGCTGCGGAAGAGGCTGAAAGTGCTGCGGCGTTAGCCTGCACGTTGTCGTCGCCAGCCGCTACGTTGGCGCCCACATTGCCGCTGCTGCCCTTGCCGACGTTGCCGGAGATGCTGCTGTCGTTGGTGGTGCTGGCATCGTTGATGACTGCGTTCCAGTTGGTCGACTGGGTGCCATTCTCAAGAGCGATGGCTGCCGAGTTGATATCGATCTTGCCGCCAAGAGTTGGGTCGCCCCAAATGTTGACATTGGTCGACAGCGAGATGTGTTTCCTGATCGTCACGCTATTGCCGGAACCGTCATGGGCATATGCCATTGAAGCGCCGAACAGTGTGGTAACCGCTAAGGCCATCAGGGTCCGTTTTAGATTCGTGTTCATGGTGTGTCCTCGTCAGTGTCTACAATCGTTGGTACTCATCGCGAAGGAGGCGTTGAGAGCAACAGTGAGTTGCTGATTGCATTGCCCGATCCCGCGATCTGGTTGAGTTGCAACACTCCCTGGAATCCACGCATGGCCGATGCATCGACAGCGACGCTGCGAGTGCCGCCTGCCTGCGTCGTTTGTGTGCGTGGATTCCCGGGGGGCTGCCCCCCTGCCGACGCCGAGACAGCAGACAGATAGGCGTCTGTCGTCTCGCGTATGCCCTGCTGAGCCAGCGTTGCTCCTACGGCATTGAGCTCGGCATTGCCGTTGCCGCTGGCTTGATTAATGGATGCGATACCTGTGCCGTTCGCGTAGGCCTGGCCGCCAATACTGGCGCTGGCATTAAAGGGCGCATTGGCACTGTCATCGAGGTGATGCTGTTGGGCCAGGATCGCGATCTGTGCGAACTGCCCGCTGGAGAACGCGCGCATATTGGCTTGCTCGTTCTGATCGCCAGCGGCCATGTTCGTGGCGAGAACGCCATTGGCACCCTGAAAGGCTTGACCGTTGATGTTGCTGTTGTCGAGATAGCCGAGCATGGCTGCGTAGCTGTCATCGGTACCGGCATGCGCCAGGGTGCTGGCTAGCAGCATCAGCGCAACAGCGGGGCCCCATGTGCATGCTCGTGTCATGACTTGGCCTCAGTGCCCGGTACCGACAGGCACGGTGGCCATCGGGATCTGAGAGAGTGCACCGGTCACTTGGCCACCAATGCCACTGGTGGCGTTGCCGATGGCACCCATCGAGCCGCCGATCGCATTGCCAGGGACCGTGCCGCTACTACTACCGGTACGGGTACCCAAGTTGTTGCCGAGGGCGTTGTTGAGTGCTTGCCCTACGGCGGTGGTGTTGCCCGATGGCGCGCTGGCGCCGAGGTTGGCGGCGTCAGCATCGGATACCTCGCCAGTGCTCAGGCCGAGGGCATTGTCGAGTTGCTGGTTAGGCATCGGGCTAACGACCAAAGCCAGGCCCGGGGACACCGGCTGCCGATACGCGATACGGGTCGGTACATTGCGGGTCAGCACGATATCGCCCGGCTGGGCTTGCAATACCTCACCTGCAGCTTGTGCGAACGCTGCGGCAGGTGTCAGCGCGACAACGATTGCTACAGCGATCGCTGCCCGGCTGTATTGATGGCCGGCGAAACTAGAGTGCTGGCTGTCCATGGGCTGTTCCCCTATCCGTATCTGATCTACGAATAGGAGATGGCAAGCGCCGTGCCAGATGGCGCAAACGTAGATGGGGCAAGGGCTGACGAGGCTTTTTGTGGAATGCGCTGTACGCAGGTGTGTTGCATCGCGTTACAGGTCAGCGCTCTTCACACGACCTTGACGTAGCCGGCAAACGTTGCAGCTGCGCCCTTTATCGGGGGGTGTAATGGAGGTGATACACATCGTGCGTTCATGGACAACGCGTGCGTATGGAGGCGCTGGTGACACAACAACAAGTCTTGCGGCTAGGATGTATGGCACCCCAAATCCCTTTCAGCGGCATGACCCACGCGGTGATGCCCGGAGCACGCTATGCACTCGCAGGACTCGTCCCCGCAAACTCTGATTGACCTCGGCAAGCGCTATTGGCTGCCGATATATCGGCCACGCGAGGTCGTGCTCGATCATGGTAAGGGTGCACGCGTGTGGGATACGGAGGGGCGTGATTACGTGGATTTCGGTGCCGGTATCGCGGTGAACGCGCTGGGCCATCAGGATCTTGACTTGGTCGAGGCGCTAACCACGCAAGCGCAGAAGTTGTGGCATGCGAGCAATGTGTTCTACAGCGAGCCGCCGCTGCGATTGGCTGAGGAATTGGTGACGGCATCCGGTTTTGCTCAGCGGGTATTTCTGTGCAACTCCGGTTCCGAGGCGAACGAGGCTGCGATCAAGCTGGTGCGCAAATGGGCTGCATCGAAAGGGCGTGCGCCGGAGCAGCGAGTGATCGTCACCTTCCGCGGCTCTTTCCATGGCCGTACGCTGGCTGCAGTCACGGCGACCGCGCAGCCCAAATATCAGGAAGGGTACGAGCCGTTGCCGGGTGGTTTTCGCTATCTCGATTTCAATGACGTTTCGGCATTGGAGGAGGCGTTTGCACGCGGTGATGTTGCCGCGGTGATGCTGGAGCCGGTGCAGGGTGAAGGCGGTGTGTTGCCTGCGGCGCCGGGATTCCTCAAGCGCGTACGTGAGTTATGCGATGCACACGACGCATTACTGGTGCTGGACGAAATTCAGTGCGGTATGAGCCGCACCGGTACGTTGTTCGCGCATGTGCAGGACGACGTAACGCCGGACATCGTTACGTTGGCCAAGGCACTTGGTTGCGGGTTCCCGATTGGCGCGCTGTTGGCTGGTTCAAAAGTCGCTGAGGTGATGCAGTTCGGTGCGCACGGCACGACGTTTGGTGGCAACCCCATGGCGGCGGCGGTAGCGCGGGTGGCATTGCGTAAGCTCGCATCGCCGGAGGTGCTGGCGAATGTAGCGAAGCAATCACAGGCATTGCGTGATGGTCTTGCCGCGCTCAATACGGAACTAGGCTTGTTCGCCGAAGTGCGTGGCCGTGGGCTTATGCTCGGTGCCGTGCTGGCCGATGCATATAAGGGCAAGGCGGGAGAAATTCTCGACTGCGCTGCTGCTCACGGATTACTTGTGCTGCAAGCCGGGCCGGATGTATTGCGCTTCGTGCCGCCGTTGAATATCAGCGACGCGGACCTGGCTGATGGTCTGCGTCGTTTGCGTGATGCGCTCGTAGCGTTTGTAGCGAGCTGACGTTTAGCGGGATGTGCCAGCATCAAGCGATGCGCCGCAACCTCGGCAGAAATGCGCATCGGGCTGGTGATCCTCCATATGGCATGAGCCGCATATGACGCTACGTTGCGTGCGGATGCTGACCGCAAGCTCGGCCGCAAAGATGCCGGTCGGTACAGCGATGATGCTGTAGCCGACCAGCATGATCAGTGAAGTCAGCATCTGACCCAGCACCGTATGCGGCGTGATGTCGCCGAAGCCGACCGTGGTCATCGTCACGATGGCCCAGTACATCGAGCGCGGGATACTGTCGAAGCCGTTAGCCGGCCCTTCGATCAGATACATCAGTGCACCGAAGATAAGCACCAGGGTCAGGATGGTGCTGACGAAGATCAGGATCTTGCGGCGGCTGCGCACCAGTGTGGACCACAACATGTCGGCCTCGCCGACATAGCGGGTCATTTTCAGGACACGGAAGATGCGCAGGATGCGCAATGCGCGCACCACGACCAGATATTGGCTGCCGATCAGGAACAGGCTCAGGTAGGTAGGTAATACCGCGAGCAAGTCGATGATGCCGAAGAAGCTGCACAAATAGCGCCAGGGCTTATCGACCACGAGGATACGAAGCCCCAGTTCCACCGTGAAGGCGAGGGTGAAGATCCACTCCAGCACATAGAACAGTTGCGTCCACCGCACATGCAGGTCGGCGACCGAGTCGAGCATCGAGATGATGATGCTCGACAGGATGGCGATGATGAGTACGACGTCGAACAGTCGGCCCGGTGCATCTTCATGACCGAAGATGATGTGAAACCAGCGGTTGCGCCAAGCCGCGCCTTTGGCCGGACCAAAGTTGGATGGTAACGAACGAGGCTTGGCGGGGCTCATGGCGTTGTCCTTAAGCGGAGCGGATCTCGCGGAATACTTCGCGCGAGGCTTGCAGGGTCTGTGCGATGTCATCGTCGCTGTGTGCGCTGGACAGGAAGCCTGCTTCAAACGCCGACGGTGCCAGATAAACACCACGCTGCAGCATGCCGTGGAAATAGCGATTGAACATGGCGGTATCCGCGGCAGTCGCCTGTGCGTAGCTCTCCACCTTCTCGTGGGTAAAGAACAGGCCAAACATGGCGCCAACGCGGTTGGTGCTGAACGCGACACCTTCGCCGTCGGCGACAGCCTGCAGGCCATCACATAGCACGCGGGTACGAGCGGCGAGCCGCTCATGAAAGCCTGGCGCCTGGATCAATTCCAGCATGGCCAAGCCGGCAGCCATGGCTACGGGATTGCCGCTGAGTGTGCCGGCTTGGTAGATCGGGCCTGCCGGGGCAATCTGTTCCATCAGCTCCCGGCGACCGCCGTAAGCACCTACCGGCATACCGCCGCCAATGATCTTGCCGAAGGTCGTCAGATCAGGTGTCACGCCGTAGTAAGCCTGCGCACCGCCGAGTGCAACGCGGAACCCGGTCATCACCTCATCGAAGATCAGCAATGCGCCGTGCTGCGTGCATAGTTCGCGCAAACCTTGCAGGTAGCCGTCCTTCGGTGGGATGCAATTCATATTGCCGGCGACGGGCTCAATGATCAGGCCGGCGATATCTGTGCCGTGTTCGGCAAACAGCAGCGTGGCGGCGTCGAGGTCGTTATAGGGCAGGGTGAGGGTGAGGTCGGCGTTTGCTTTTGGCACGCCAGGCGACGTGGGGACGCCGAAGGTCAGTGCGCCAGAGCCGGCTTTGACGAGGAAGCTGTCGCCGTGGCCGTGATAGCAGCCTTCGAACTTCACGATCTTGCTGCGGCCGGTGGCGCCACGAGCCAGACGGATCGCCGACATCGTCGCTTCAGTGCCGGAGTTGACCATGCGTACCATATCCACCGATGGGATCAGGCGCGTGATCGTTTCGGCCATGGTCACCTCGGCCGGGCAGGGCGTGCCGAATGACAGGCCATCCTTTACTGCACGCTCGACCGCCTCGCGCACTTGCGGATGGTTGTGGCCAACGATCATCGGTCCCCATGAGCCTACATAGTCGATGTAACGCTTGCCTTCGACATCCCACAGATAGGCTCCATCGGCACGGGCAGTGAAGAATGGCTCGCCGCCCACCGATTTGAACGCGCGTACCGGTGAATTGACGCCGCCGGGCATCAGCTTCGTTGCGCGCTGGAAGAGTTCGTGGTTGGTGGTCATCGCATGGTTCTCAATCAGATAGGTAAAGGTTGGCGAAGCGTCGCGCGGCAGTGCGCACGTCCGTTGCGGCGAATACGGCCGACACTACGGCGAGATAATCCGCACCCGCTTCGACCAGGGGCGCGCCATTGTCCGGTGTGATGCCGCCGATCGCTACTCGTGGCACACCCAGCGCGGCGCTCTGACCCAGTAGTTCGATGGATGCCTGCCGGGCATGCGGCTTGGTGGGGGAGGGGAAGAATGCGCCGAACGCGACGTAGTCGGCTCCGCTGGTTACGGCCTTTTGTGCACGGTCCAGTGAGTCGTAGCAGGACACGCCAATGATCGCGCGCTTGCCGAGTGTGTTGCGTGCTTCGGCGATGTCTCCATCATCTTCACCCAGGTGCACGCCATCAGCACTTACTTCAAGCGCTAGTACGATGTCGTCGTTGATGATCAGCGGTACGTTGTGTTCGG
>JBARCX010000107.1:0-17355 GCA_049794535.1 Rhodanobacter sp. | reverse complement strand
GGCACACCCAGCCCTTCTATGCCCTGACTATCATCAGTCAAACCATAAACACTATAGTCAGTCGGTAGAAAATCGCGCCCCGCTATCAACTGCAGGCCAAGGGTATTTACTAGCCCGTC
Source organism: Rhodanobacter sp. (assembly GCA_049794535.1). Classification (GTDB taxonomy): domain Bacteria; phylum Pseudomonadota; class Gammaproteobacteria; order Xanthomonadales; family Rhodanobacteraceae; genus JBARCX01. The sequence goes on along the minus strand of JBARCX010000107.1, from coordinate 17,236 downwards.
ACCCATATAGGCATTGACACCGACCTTCGCGCCACTCGTGCCTTGCAAGGAAAGGTCGATCAATACGCTGGACACCATCGGCAAACCAAACGCCGCTGAAGCCGCACGCACACCAGAAGCTTGACGCAAAGCATCCTCACCATCACGGACTTCAGCAGCTGTCCACGGTCGCTGCGACGATGCCACCTGATCCACCATGATCAGTTCATTCGCGGCAATGCCACTGGGTGCAAGCATCGGCCCCAACTGTTGCCAGACCAAGAACAAAACGTTGCACAAAATTGCGCACGCCAGCGCCACCTGCAACAGCACCATCGCAGGCATCAAGCTACTGCGGAACAATGTGGAAAACATGGTTCGTATTGACATATTCACCACCTTAAGCGCTCTTGACCTGTAACCCAGGCTCTACCGTGGAGGCGCGCCATGACGGCAGCAGTCCCACGATTACTCCTACCACCAACGCCAACATAAACAACGCTATGAACATCAACGGGTCGAGCTGTGCCAGATCGGTGAACCCCTGATCCTGCTTTCGTAAAATCCAGAGCCCGCACAATGTCAGCGGCAACGCTAGTACACCGCCCATAACGCTTATCGCACTGGCTTCCAGCACGTGCTGTATGAACACCGCACGACGTGGCGCACCCAGCGCACGCCGGATGCCGATCTCACCGCTACGACGCAGAAACTTGGCCGCCAGCAGACCGGCCACGTTGACCATGCACAGAAGTAGGAACGATCCGGCTAGCCACACATTTAATCGCACGTTATCAGGCACCACATTTTGCATTGCCAACCACTCGGCAGCACTAAATAACCCTGCTTTCGCCGGCTTACCATCACCAGAAAGCAACTTGTTCTGCTCCATGTAGTGATCAAGATAGGCGCGGTAATCCAATACTTGCTGTGACGTGTCCAGCTGCACCCAATAGCTGAGCCAGGAGCAATGCGTCGTATTGATATCAAAGACCGACTTCTTCTTCGTACCCACGTCACACAGATCGTAGCTATTTGGCTGCAACCCGGCATCCAGTGCTGCTGTGTACGGCACAAACACATCGTTCGCATCGCTACTGCTGAATGTCCACGCATTCAATCCATAGAAATGCGGTTGCGGTGCAAACGGGCTGACAACGCCAATGACCCGGAACACGGTGTCCTTTATGTGAATACTCTGCCCCAATGCATTGGCGTTGCCGAATAGTTTCTGCGCCAGGTTTGTATCGATGACCGCTACCGGTGCATGTGCGTCATCCTCAGCGGAACTCCAGCTTCGTCCGGAGCGAAGCGCCACACCAAACATCGGTACAAAATCGCTGGTCGTTGCCAGCAATTCCTGAAACTGCTGGACATGCTTGCCGTCGATCGTCTCGACGTCAGCTGTCATATCGGCCATGGCTGCCTGCCTCGTGGCCCGATGCGAAGCCATCAACGCCTTTACATCGGGCATCTTGATGCGTTTGTAATTAACGGTATTCACGTCGTTCAATGACGTGTAGTTTTGCGGCTTTGCCTGCACCGTATCTACCCAGGCCAAGTACAAATTCTGGCTTCGCCCTGGCAACGGATCCGCCGACAACATGTGTAGCAACGTCAACGTTGTCATGCTTGCCGACAAGCCCATCGCCACTGTGATGACAGCAAGCACCGTGCTTTTAGGAAAACGGCGTAAGCCATGCAAGGCTAATTCAAGGTTGTATCGAAACATGTATCAGTATCCCCTTGATGAATTCATGCACTCATACTGATCTTGTCGCTACCACCGGCGGCACAGCCGCAGCGCGTAATGCAGGGCCGAGCACCGCGAGCTGACCCAATGCCCACAACACCAATGCACCTATCGGAAGGTAAACCCACGACAACCGCTCTAGTTCGTAGTAACTCATCAGATAGAGATTGATGCCATACGCGAACAGCATGCCGACGATAACGCCCACGGTGACGATTAACAGATTCTCGAGTTGGAAGTAACGCAGAATATCGCCGCGCCCTGCACCTAATGCGCGACGAATACCCACCTGACGCGTGCGCTGCTGCACCCAGTAACCGGTAAGACCCATGATGCCGACCGCGGTGACGATCACCACGACCAGGCAAACCGTGCCCAAGAGCCACACCGCAGCACGCCAGCTGCTGAAAGCATCGTCGCGCAATGACTCAAACGTAGTGGCAGTCATGTCGATGCCTGGCATCAAATCGTGGCCCAACTGCGCCTTGAGTACGGTGGGAATCGCCTTTAGCACTTGGTCGCGCCGATCGGCATCGGTACGCACGACGAAACTGAGTATCGACGCACCAGCGATGCGTCCAGGAACCAGTATGGAATACTCTGCCTTGCCATCTAACGCATCGCTCAGCTGATAACGCATCAGATGACGCACCACACCGATCACCAGACGCTCGTCCCCACCCGTTGAACCCGGATCTTTCAGGCGCTTGCCCAACGCGTTGCCGTCAGGAAACAGTTTGTCAGCCAATGCTTGCGTGATGATGATCGGATGCTGTGTTCCGTGCTGCTTTCCAGCATCGACACCCATGCCGGCATCGTGATATTCGCCAGGAAGAAAATCGCGCCCAGCCACCAGATCCAACCCGAGCGCATCGATCAAGCCCTCACCGAGATAGCCATCGACCGCAACCGTCACCCCATCCTTATTTTCCAGCATCGCCGTCATGCGCATGGAAGAAGACATGGGTATACCCATCGCCGGAGTCGCATGCAGCACGCCAGGAATGGCTTGCAAGGCTAGCGCGGCACTCTGTATTTCCCCGCGACTCCAGAAGCGGCCATTGGCGGTAATCTGGTCAACTTCGATCACCTGCCCCGGCGCGACGCCAGCCGGCACAAGCATCGGCGTCAAGCGCTGATAGAGCAGAAAAAACGCGTTGCACAAAATGGCGCAGGCAATCGCTACCTGCAAAATCACCAGCAACGGCATCAACCGATTGCGACGCAAGCTAGACACGATATGACGTATCGACACGGCAAGACTCCTTATGCGCTCTTGACCTGCAGCCCTGGCTGCACACAGCATGCACGCCACGCTGGAAGAATGCCGACGACCAGTCCCACCATCAGCGCCAGCATAAACAGGCTGCCGAAAGTCAGCGCATCAAGATGTGCTAGATCGGTATAACCCTGCTGCTGACGGCGCACGACCCATAATCCGAACAGAGTCAACGGCAACGCGAGTACGCCGCCCAACACTCCAGCCAAACCAGCCTCCCATACACATTGCGCAAAAATCGCCTGACGCGGCGCTCCCAGGGCACGCCTTACACCAATCTCGGCGGACCGACGCAAAAAGCGCGCCGCGAGTAACCCCGCCACATTGACCATGCACAGCAGCAGAAAACCTCCCGCCAGCCACGTATTAAGACGCACGTTATCCGGCACCACATGATTGCGCGTCAGCCATGCAGGCACGCTGTAAAGCTCCACCTTCGGCGCACGCTCGAAACGCCCGACCGCTTTCTGCTCACTGGCGTAATCAAACAGGAACTGACGATAGGAAGCCACCTGTTTAGGCGTGTCCAACTGCGCCCACAGCGACAGCCAACGACAGTGCTGCACATCAACCTTGCCGAAGGTGATCACCGCATCCCGATCACATTCGCCAGGTAAAAATGGTCCCAAGCCTGCATCGAGCAGCGCTGTCACCGGTAAAAACAGACTCTCCGTTCCGTCACCATAATTAAAAAGATCCAGCCCATAGAAGTGGGGTTGCGGCAACCACTGGGCACTCACGCCAATCACCCGAAAACTCTTGCCGCCCAAAAGCACGCTATGTCCAACGCCGTTATCCGTGCTGAACAGTTTCTGGCTGAGGTCTTCGTTGATCACCACCACCCGTGCATGCGATACATCCTCCTGTGCCGACCAGTAACGACCGTAGCGCAGCGGAATGCCGAAGATCGGAAACAAATCGCTGGTCGCCGCCAAACCAAGCCGGCCCGCCCTGCTTTTCGTTCCATCCTCGTTTTGTACGTCTTGAAAAGTTTCCGTCAAAATCACCTGACGCGTTGCTCGCCTCGCTGCCAACAGCGCCTGCGCATCTGTCAACTTCAGTCCAGAAGGAACAGACGCATTTTCGCCGCCATCCGTCTCGCCACTTTTCAAAGCCTGTCGTGAATCCACCCATCCCATATAGAGGTGCTGGCTCACGCCCGGCAATGGATCGGCCGAAAGCATGTGCAACAGCGTCAGCGTGGTCATGGCTGACGCCAAACCCAATGCCATCGTCAGCACTACCAATGCGGTAGTTCGCGGGTGCTTTCTCAATCCACGCAGCGCTAATTCGAAGTTATAACCAAACATACCGATTTCCTTGGATGTCTTAAGGCGTCCGTTTCGAGCAGATCGCGTTTAAACGGATCGCGTCGCGACTACCGGCGGCACAGCCGCAGCGCGTAATGCAGGGCCAAGCACGGCGAGTTGACCAAGCAACCACAGCACCATCGCCCCCACGGGTAAGTAGTAAAGCGGTAACCGGGGCAACTCGTAATGACTCATCAATACAAGATTCAATACGTAAGCCAACAGCATGCCTAGCCCAATGCCACCCGTGACAATCAAAAAGTTCTCGGCCTGGAAATAGCGCAAGATATCGCCACGCGTGGCGCCGATGGCACGGCGGATGCCGATGCTTCGACTCCGTTGCTGCACCCAGAAATTCGCGAGACCAGCGATACCTAATGCGGTCACGAACAACAAGCCCAGCCCAGATGCCAGCAGCAGACCAATCATGGTTCGGTCGCGCCGAAAATAGCTGTCCCGCAATTGGGTAAATGTCATAGGCTTCTTGAGAATGCGATTACCGCTGAGCTTTTTCAGCACAGCCATGGCATCTGTCATTACCCGCTCACGATCCTGCGGAGCTGTGCGTAGCACGTAGAGAACCTCGCTATCGTCGGGGAGCATGGGAAAAAGCATGGCGTAACCACTGGTGGTGGCATCAGCCAATGAAGGGCGCAACATATGATCAACCACCCCGACAATACGCGTGGGGTGATTCCCGCTGGCGTAGATATTCTTGCCCAGAGCCGACTGACCAGGGAAAAGTTTTTCGGCCAGGGCACGCGTCACGATGGTGGCAGGTACGCTATCGATACCTTTGTAGCCGTTCGCCACATCTTCTGGAATATATTCGTCGACGTGGAAATCGCGTCCCTCCACCAATGCCAGACCAAGTGTCGCCAGTTCGCCAGGTGTTCCGTTATAGGCACTGGCCCCGACATGGGTATCGGCATCTGGAACGGTCGTAATGCCGTTAGTCCAATTGTCGCGATTCAATGGCAACGAATCGACGGCTGCAGCCGATGTCACGCCGGCAATACCGCGCAATGCCGCAAGGTCCGCCTCGTGCCTGGCTTGTGGATTTTCGGTTGCGTCGATGCCTACGGAGTCGATCAACACTAATTCGTTCTCGGCCACACCGCTGGGCAAACGCATCTGTGTCGTGCGTATGGTGATCATGAAGATCACGTTGCAAACAATGGCGCAGGTGAAAGTGACTTGCAGCACCAGTAAGAACACAGTGAGTTTGTGGCGGGCCAGGCTGGAGAAAATAGGTCGTAACGGCATGGTCGTCACCTCATTGCGTCTTGAGTTGCAGGGCGGGCGTAATGTGGCACGCGCGCCAGGCCGGCAACATGCCGGCAAACACGCTGGCGACCACCGCCAACACAAACGTGCCGAGCAACATGGTGGCATCCATCTGCGCCAACTGTGCGTAATCGTCCGGTCGCTGACGCACGCTCCACAGGCCGAACTGGGCCAGCCCCAGACCGAGTAGGCCCCCGGCTACGCCAATAACCGCCGACTCGACACCGAACTGCAAAAAAATGTCTCGCCGCCGCGCACCCAATGCCCGCCGCACACTCACCTCGCCGCTACGCCGCATGAACTTGGCCAGCAGCAACCCCACGATGTTGACCATGCATACACCGAGGAAGCCGAGCGCCAGCCACAACTGCATCCGTATATCGTCCGGTATCAATCGCATGTGGCTGAGCCAGGCCATCAGCCCATAGAGCCTGGCATCCGCAGGCCGCGGCAGACGGCCATGCGCTTGCTGCTGTCGCCAGTAGTCGTTGAGAAATTGCTGATAGGCGTTCACCGCCGCCGGACTGCTGAGTTGCACCCAGAACTGCAGCCAGATGCAATATTCGCTAGTTCGCTGATCCCCACCCGAACCCCAGCATGTCATACCGCCATCGCTGCCAAAGTTCAGATCCATCGCCGTCGTCAGCGGCAGGAAGAACTCATCGCTCTTGCCGAATGAGCGACCACTCGCGTCACTGTAGAACGTCGGCTGCGGATACCAATCATTCAGCACACCGATCACGCGAAAATCCGTGTCCTTCAGACGCACGGTTTTACCGATCGCGGATGCATCACCAAACAGTTTGCGAGCCAGGTCACCATTGAGCACGACCACCCGTTCGCGTTGCTCGTCCTGCTCCTTCGACCAGCCGGCACCGGCATGAAACGGCACGCCGAACATCGGGAAGAAATCCGACGTCACGTAATGGCCGGACTGAAAGAAAGGCTGTAGATCCGCCTGCGCCGGACGAATAATCACATTACCGCTCGCCATCGCCGCCTGCCGCTCCGCGCGATGGGCACGCAGCAAATTCATGGCATCGAGCCAGCTCAGATTCGCGCTGGGATCGAGCCCGCTCTTATCGTCCTTCGAACTTAATGGGCGCGCATCGATACGCGGATAGAACAACATTCCACTGCGCCCCGGCAACGGATCGCCGGACATCACATGCAATACGGTGATCATGGTCATGCTGGCGCCGATACCTAGACCGATCGCCAGCACCATGAGCCCGGTGAGCACCCTGTTACGCCCCAGGCTGCGCAAAGCTAGATCCAGGTAATAGCCAAACATGCTTCAGTGCCCCTTCAATGCGTTCATATCGTCACACGGACCTTGTCGCCACCACCGGCGGTACGGCGGCGGCGCGCAATGCCGGGCCAAGTACCGCAAGTTGACCGAGTACCCACAGCACCAGCGCACCGATGGGTAGATAGAACATCGGCAAGCGCGGCAACTCGTAGTGCTTCATCAACACAAGGTTCAACGCAAACGCCAGCAGCATTCCCAACATGATGCCACCCGTAACGATCAGGAAGTTCTCGGTGTGGAAGTAGCGCAGGATGTCGCCTCGCGTAGCACCGATGGCACGACGGATGCCAATGATGCGACGACGCTGCTGCACCCAGAAATTGGCAAGCCCGGTAATGCCCAACGAAGTGACGAATAGCAAGCCAAGTGCAGAAGCCAGCAACAGGCCGATCATGGTCGTATCGCGCTGAAAGTATTGATCGCGCATCTGCGTGTAGGTACGCATGCGACTGGGTGGAATGATCCGATCGGGATCCAACTGCATCAGTTTTGCCGCTGCTTCTTTCAGTACGCGATCGCGATCCTGCGGTGCGCTGCGTAGCAGATACGTGGCTCCTCCATCATTCGGCAGCATAGGGAACAGCATCGCGTATTGGTTCACATCCGCTCCGCGCAATCGTGGCCGCAGTAATGTATCGACGACACCAACGACACGAATGGGTCTGTTCCCGCCCGCGTAAATGCTTTGGCCCAACGCACTCTTACCGGGATAAAAATGCTCCGCCAATGTGCGGCTGATAATCGCCGAAGGCACCGACGAACCAGCCACATATTCATCCGCCCGAAAATCACGCCCGGCAATCAAATGCAGACCAAGAGTGCCGAGTTCGCCGGGTGTACCTCCATAAACCGCCGGCTCCACACACAAGCCGGCGCGCATCAACGACCGAGCAGCCATCGCCTTGGCAAAATCCTCGGCGCTACCGCAGGTGCCATAGGATGACTCGTCCCGCCCCAGCGGCAACGTATCCACCGCCACCGCCGCTATGACGCCCGGAATGCTGCGCAACCCAGCCAGGTCGGATGCCTGACGCGCCTGCGCATTGTCGTGCTTGTCCACCATCTCGCTATCAAGTATCGACAGACCGGCTTCATCGACACCACTACTCAAGGTGACTTGCTCCACCCTGTTGGCGATCATGAACACGACATTGCAAACAATGGCGCAGGTGAAGGCCACCTGCATCATCAACAAGATGGCGGTGAGTTTGTGATGACGCAGGGTGGCCAGAATTGGTTGCAGTTCCATCGCATTCTCCTTAGAGCGTCTTCAATTGCAGTGCTGGTGGCACACGGCATGCACGCCATGCCGGCAACAGCCCCGCCAACACACTGGCTAGCACTGCCAACGCGAACGTACCGAGCAACATCGGAATATCCATCTGCGCCAGATGCGCATAGTCATCGGGGCGGCGACGGATACTCCACAGCCCGATCTGCGCGAGGATCAAACCCAATCCGCCTCCGGCCAGGCCGATCAACGCCGACTCGATACCAAGCTGCATGAAGATGTCGCTGCGGCGCGCACCCAGCGCACGCCGTACACTGATCTCGCCGCTGCGACGCAGAAATTTCGCCAGCAGAAGCGCCACGATATTGGTCATGCACACGAGTAGGAAACCAAGCGCCAGCCATAACTGCAGGCGCACATCAGCGGGTATAAGATTCTCGTGATCCAGCCATGGCATCAGACCGTACAGCGCGGCGTTGTCCGGTGGTCGCTGGAAGCGGCCCAGTGATTTCTGCTGCGCCGAGTAATCCACCAGGAATTGGTGATAAGCAGCCCCCTGCGCGGGATCTTTCAGCTGCACCCATACCTGTAGCCAGGTCATCACAGGGCTCTTCATATCGCCACTGAACGACGCCCAGCTCGACTGATTGCCGTCGGTATCGAACTTCAAATCCACGGCCGTTTGCAGGGGAAGGAAAAATTGATCGAAATCGCCGAATGCTTTCTCCGATGCATCCGCATAGAACATCGGCTGTGGCTGCCAATCGGCAGTGACGCCGATAACTCGTAAGTCCGTATCACCTAGCCGCGCCATGCGACCAACGCTATCCGTCGTACCGAACAATTTACGGCTGAGCGCCTCATTCAAAACCACCACCCTTGCCCGCGCATCCTCATCTGCCGACGACCAGCCATTGCCTTGTCGAAACGGCACGCCAAACATCGCGAAAAAATCACTGGTGGCATAACGGCCTGTGCTATGAAACGGTCGCGATCCAGCTTGCGCAGGCCGCACCAGCAATGATCCACCCGCCATCACCGCTTGTCGTTCCGCGCGATGTGCCGCCAGCAAAGCCATCGCATCAGGCCAAGTAAAATTCACGCTCGGATCCGGACCATAGTCGCTCTGCTGGAAATCCAGCGGCAACGGATCGATATGCGGGTAATAAAGCTGCGCGCTGCGCCCCGGCAACGGATCGGAAGACATCACGTGCAGCACGGTGATCATCGTCATGCTCGCGCCGATACCGAGCCCGATCGCCAGCACCATCAACGTCGTCAAGCGCTTGTTGTGCCTGAGGCTGCGCAAAGCCAAATCGAGGTAATAGCCAAACATGTGTCAATCACTCCTTGATGTTGTCATGTCACTCACACCGACCGTGTTGCTACAACAGGTGGAACCGCAGCTGCACGCAGCGCGGGGCCAAGTACGGCCACCTGCCCGATTACCCATAACGTGATGGCGCTGGCAGGCAGGTAATACCAGGGCATCAGGCTCATTTCGTAATGCCGCATCAGAAAGAGATTGATGCCGAAGGCCATCACCATGCCGATAACCACACCGGCCGTGCTGAGCAAGAAATTCTCAGTTTGGAAGTAGCCGAGAATGTGTCCGCGTGTGGCGCCCAGCGCACGACGAATACCGATCTGCCGTCGCCGTTGCTGCACCCAGAAACTGGTGAGGCCAACGATGCCAAATGCCGTCACCGCCAACATCACCGCGCATACCAGCACCAGCATCCAGACCATGTTGCTGGTATCGGTGAAATACTGGTTTCGGATGTCGGTGAAGCTCTGCCCTTTGGCCAAAGCCGCTGGATTCAGATCGCTCAGCTTTTGCACTGCCTCGCGCATGACGCGTCGACGATCTTTGGGCGCAGTGCGCAACACGTAATAGTTCAGTGCATTGCCAGGACCGAGGTAGCCCAGCGCACTGCCGGGACTGATCGGAAAGAAGACGCTGTAGTAGAAACCCCGATCACCTTTCACGCGCGCCCCGTCATCAGGACACAGTACATCGGCCACCACGCCAACCACCGTGTACCAAAGCGGTTTGGAGTACATCACCTTGCCCAGCGGGTTTTGCCCAGGCCACAAACGGTTCGCCAAGCTGACCGCGATGATCGCTACATGCGTGGTCGGCAAGAGTTCCCCGCCAAGTGTGCTATTGGAGTATTCGCCCGCATTGAAGAAACGCCCTTGCAGCAAGCGTAAGCCGAGCGCTTTATCGCCACTTTCGCCAAGCAGGTAATACTCGATAGTGATGGCATTTGTGTCCTCACTCCGCGTATCAGGGTTCGTGCCAAAAGCAGCACCGAGCCCTTGGCTGTTCAGCGGTACCGCGCTCGAAGTGCCGACCGCCGTTACCCCAGGAATATTGCGTAGCGCCTCAAGATCACGTGGTATGTCGCTTGCGCCAAGGGTAGGATCGCTGCCGTTCAAACTGATCACCGTAATGCCTGACTCATCAATGGCATTCGGCAAGTAAATATCGGAAACGCTTTGGCCGATCATAAACACGGCGTTGCACATCACCGCGCAAGCCAACGCGATCTCCAGCACGATGAGGATGGCCGGTGTGCGGTGAGCACGCAGGCTGGCGAGAATCGGGCGGATATGCATGATCACCTCAGCCGGCCTTCAATTGTGGAGCGGGTGCGAGCCCGCTGGCACGCCAGGCCGGCAACAAACCGGCAGCGAGGCTGGCGACCAGCGCAACGACGAAAGTCAGCAAGAACATATGAATGTTCAGACGCGCGAGGTTGGCGTATGCCGAGGACTGATGGCGAGTCGCCCACAAACCCAACTCGGCAAACAGCAGACCAAGTACACCACCGGCCAGGCCGATGATTGCCGCCTCGACCATGAACTGCGCGAAGATCGCGCCTCGCGTCGCACCGAGCGCACGCCGCACACCGATCTCCTGCGCGCGACGCAGGCATTTAGCCAATAACAGGCCCACCGTATTCAGTATGCAGATCAACAAGAAGCCGACAGACAATCCAGCTTTGAGGCGCACGGTATCAGGCACTACCTGCTCCATGTGCATCAGCCACATCAGATCCGGTAGCGCAATGTCAGTGCGATAGAAACGACCAAGCGCGATTTGCTCATGCACATAGTTCGAGAGGTAATTCTTGTAGTTCGCGACGGCAGCGTCATCAGCAAGCTCGACCCAAACCCCCAGCCACGTGCAAGGCGCCGTTTCCAGGTTGCGCTGATCACCATCCGTAAAGCAGCCGATGTTTGGTGTATTCATCCCATCGGCCAAGGCTGTCTGTAGAGGGACGAATACGGCATCGCCATCACCGTAGCTGCGACCGTCCAACTCGGCGGCGTAGAAGCGCGGTTGCGGCGCCCAACGCTTGAGTACACCAATGATGCGGAAATCGTGATCGTTGATGCGGATGGTCTTGCCTACGCTGTTCGTACCGCCGAACAGTTTGTCGTTGATAAAATCAGCAATCACGGCAACGTTTGCGCGGCCATCATCATCCTCTGCGCTCCAGCCACTGCCGTACTGGAACGGCACATCGAACATCGGAAAAAAATCGGTTGTGATTAAAGCACCGCTACTGAAGAACGGACGGTTGCCTTCATGCTGGGACATGATCTTGACGGGGAGCGTAGCCACTGCCGCCTGGCGCTCGGCCTTGTGCGCCTTTAGCAAGTTCATCGCATCGGTATAGGTAAAGTCGGCTTGCGGCCGGGTCTGCCCAGGCACATAACCTTCTTTAGGCAGCGGATCGATTTGCGGGTGAAACAGCTGTGCGCTCTTTTGCGGCAATGGATCGCGTGCGAGCACGCCTACTACCGTCAACGTCGTGATCGATGCACCAATACCCAACGCCAACGCAAGAATCATCAGCGCGGTCAGCACCTTGTTGCGCTTGAGACTTCGTATCGCGAGATTGAGGTAATAGGCGAACATCCGCGCACTCCGTTTAACGGAAAAAGGTAAAACCCATACGTCAAACTGATCGTGTTGCCACTACCGGCGGCACTCCTGCTGCTCGCCGTGCCGGACCGAATACCGCGATCTGACCCAATAACCACAATGAAATCGCCCCGATGGGCAGGTAGTACCAAGGCATACGTGGCATCTCGTAATGCGTCATCAGATAGAGATTGATGGCGAAGGCCAATGCCATGCCAAGCAGTACCCCCATGGAACTGAGCAAGAGGTTCTCCGTCTGGAAGTACTGCATGATGTGTCGGCGTGTAGCACCCACCGCTCGGCGTATGCCGATCTGCCGCCGTCGCTGCTGCACCCAGAAACTGGTGAGCCCGACGATGCCGAATGCGGTGACTGCCAGCATGACCACGCATACCAGCACCAGCATCCACGCCATGCTGCTCATGTTGGCGAAATAATGGTCACGTATATCGCTGAAGCGACGGCCTTTCACAACCGCCATAGGGTCGAGTGCGCTTAGTATCTGTTGCGCTTCCCGCACGATCCGGTCGCGGTCCTGTGGTGCGCTACGCACCAGGTAGTAGCTCAGCACATCGTCCGGGCTAAGCGGAAAGAATGTCGCGTTGTAGGGTGCCCGGCCACCCACAGACGGACGCAGTACGTCTGCCACCACTCCGATCACCGTATATGCCAACGGTTTGGCATAGAGCACCTTGCCCAGCGCCGGCTGCCCCGGCCACATCCGTTCTGCCAGACTGCGCGTGATTACGATGACGTGCGAGCTCACCAGCGGCGTTTCTCCTCGCTTACTGTCCGCGTACTCCTCCGAGCTGAAGAGTCGCCCTTGCAGCAATTGCAGACCTAGGGCTTTATCGCCGCCTTCGCTGAGGAAGTACGCTGAGATGTTCACCGCGTTATTCACAGTCGCATCGGGGTTGGTACCCAATGACCAACCCCAGTTGTCGGAAGTCAGCGGCATTGAGCTGGTGACGGCTACCGCCTTGGCACCAGCTATTCCACGCAGCGCAGCGAGGTTACGCGGGATATCGCTGGCGGCACGCTTCGGATCGGTACCGTAGACGGTAATCACCGTGATGCCTTGCTCATCGATGGCATTCGGTAGATGGATGTCCGCTACACGCTGGCTAATCATGAATACGGCATTGCATAGCACCGCACAGGCCAATGCGATCTCCAGCACAATGAGTAAGGCCGGGATACGGTGCTTACGCAAGCTGGCGAGTATGGGGCGGATTTCCATAGTCACCTCAGGCCGCCTTCAATTGCGGCGCGGGAGCAAGCACGCTGGCACGCCAGGCCGGAAGTATTCCGGCCACCAGGCTGGCCACCAGTGCCACCACAAAGGTGAACAAGAACATAGGGACATCCATATGTGCCAGCCCGGCATATTCAGCGGGTTGATGCCGCACAAGCCACAAACCCAGCTCGGCAAAGACCAGACCCAGGACGCCGCCGACCAAGCCGACAATGGCCGCCTCAACCATGAACTGCGCGAAGATCGCGCGCCGCGAAGCACCCAATGCGCGACGCACACCAATCTCACCCGAACGGCGTAGACATTTCGCCAGCAGCAGGCCCACCGTATTAACGACGCAGATCAACAGGAAGCCGAGCGCCAGGCCCACCTGTAACCGCACGTCATCGGGTACGACGCGTTCGTTGCGTAGCCACTGCATAAGATCTGGCAGATCCACATCCGAGCGAGAGAAGCGACCTAAAGCGATCTGCTGTTGCACATAGTTCGACAGGAATGCCTTGTACTTGGCGACTTCGCTCTCACTGGAAAGCTCCACCCAAAAGCCCAGCCAGATACAAGGCGAAATTTCCAGGTTATCGGTATTCCCCGAGGCCCAGCAGTCGTCGTTCTGTGGCGTCATCTGGGCGGCACGTGCCGTCTGCAGCGGCAGGAACACGGCATCGCCATCGCCATAACTGCGGCCGCCCAACTCTTGTGCGTAGAAGCGCGGCTGTGGTGCCCAGTGCTTGAGCACACCCACGATCCGCAGATCGTGATCGTTGATGCGAATGGTCTTACCTACGCTATTGGTGCCGTCGAATAGTTTGTCGTTGAGAAAATCGGCGATCACCACGACCTGCGCATGCGCTTCATCATCGGCAGCTGACCACCCACCGCCATACTCAAAGGGTGCGTCGAACATCGAAAAGAAGTCCGCGGTAGTCATCACACCATTACTGAAGTACGGATGTTCGTCGGCACTTTTCGGCACAATCTTGGCTGCAGTTAATGCCATCGCTGCTTGCCGCTTGGCCTGATGGGCATGCAGCAGGTTCATCGCGTCGATATAGGCCATTATCGGCTGAGGCTGAGTCTCCCCTGCGATATAACCGTCCTTGGGATAGGGATCTATCTGCGGATAAAAGAGCCGCGCACTCTTTTGCGGCAGTGGGTCGCCAGAGAGTAGCCGTTGCACCGTCAGCGTGGTGATCGACGCGCCAATGCCCAATGCCAGCGCGAGAACCATCAGCGCTGTAAGCACCTTGTTGCGCGTGAGGCTACGCAACGCGAGATGTAGGTAGTAGGCAAACATCACACCGACCGTGTCGCCACAACGGGTGGAACAGCCGAAGCACGTAGTGCAGGCCCAAGCACCGCCACTTGACCAATCAGCCACAACGACAACGCGCCAATCGGGAAATAAATACCCGGCAGGTGCGGCAATTCGTAATGCAGCATCAGGTATAGGTTGATGCCGTAAGCCAGCGCCATGCCCAGCGCAATGCCTATCGTCGCCAGTACAAAGTTCTCGGTCTGGAAGTAATGCAGGATATTGGCGCGCGTGGCGCCCAGCGCACGGCGCACACCAATCATCCGTCGCCGCTGCGATACCCAGAAACTGGCCAAGCCGACAATGCCCAATGCGGTGACCAACAGCAGTGCCACGCATATACCAACCAGCAAACCCGTCATCGCACGGTCGTTCTGAAAGAACTGGCTGCGCACATCGTCCCAGGTGCGTTTTTCAAGCACCACACGTTTGGGGTCGATGGCCTTGAGGGCGGCCAACGCAGCCGACAGTACGCGCTGCCTATCTTCTGGCGCGGTGCGTATCAGATAACTGCTTCCCTGGCCTTCCAGCATGCGAACCGGAAGCACTACGCTGTACTGCGCACCGTCCGATAGATTGTTCGGTCGTGCCAAGTGCGCCACCACACCCACTACGGTGACCGCGACATTCTTGAAATAGATCTGCCGCCCTAGCGCGTTCTGGCCGGGCCACAACTTGTCGGCAATACCCTGGGTAATGACCACGACCTTGGGCAAGCCTTTATCGTTGGGATCGCCATTGGCGGCCGCCTTGTTGACCTCATCGAAATCACGCAAGTCATCGTCATTTAGATTGCGCCCGGCAACCAATTGCGTACCCAGGGTTTGCAAGAGATTTTCACCGAAGTACATCGCCGCGCTGAACGATGGCAACTTCTGTGTCGGATCACGCTTTACGTCGGTATTGGATTCCGAGCTTCCGAATGGAAGCTGACTGGCAAGGCTGACCTGAGTAACGCCGGCAATGTGTCGTAGTGCGGACAGATCTTCTTGTACGCGCGCCTTGGCATCGGGCCGTTCGTGAGGATTCGCTATCTGGACCTCCACCAGCTCGTGCTCGGCGACACCACTCGGCATCGACATTCGCTCCAAGCGCTGACTGATGAGGAACACCGCGTTGCAGATAATGGCGCAGGTCAGCGCGATCTCCAGGATCAGCAACCACGCGGTGATCTTGTGCCGGCTCAGAGTCGAAAGAATGGGGCGGATATCCATGTCAGTTGCTCTTCAATTGAAGTCCGGGGGTCACCTGGCAAGCACGCCAGGCGGGCAGCAGGCCGGCGACTAAGCTGGCGCTGACTGCAAGCAGGAACGTGGCCAACAACATCGACATATCCAGATGAGCGAGCGTCGCGTAATCGGAGGCTCGCTGCCGCACCAACCACAGCCCGAGCGCAGCCAAGAGCAACCCGCCGATACCACCACTGAGCCCAATCACTCCGGACTCCACCAACAGCTGCATAAACAACGCACGCTTCGATGCTCCAAGCGCGCGTCGCACTCCAAGCTCACTGGCACGACGCATGAATTTGGCCAGCATCAGGCCCACCGTATTGACTAGGCATACCAGCAGAAAACCGAAGGCCAGCCAGGTCTGCAACTGCACATCACTCGGTACAACCCGCTGATAATCAAGCCACCCCATCAGGTCGCGCAGACGTACATTCACTGGACGCTGAAAACGGCCAAGCGACTTTTGATCCTGCGAGTAATGCGTGAGGTATTCCTTGTAGGCCACCACCTTGGCCGGGCTATCCAGCTCCACCCAGAACTGCAGCCAGGTGCATGGTGCGGTCGCCATCTGGTCGCTTCGATGCCCGCCCCAGCAGTTAATACTGCCGTTGATGGTCAACCCAAGATCACGCGAGGTGCTCAGCGGTACATAGACATCCTCCGCTAGCGCAAAGCTGCCGCCCATGCGGAGGTCGTAATAATGCGGACTAGGCCGCCAGTTATTGAGCACGCCGATGATACGCAGTGAATCATCACCCAGCTGCAGCGTCTGACCGGTACTGTCCTTGCCATCGAACAGCTTGTTGTTGAGCGTACTGGTGATAATCGCAACGCGTGCCTTGCTGTTGTCGTCGGAAGTCGTCCACGCGTGGCCGTACAACATCGGCACATTGAACATCGTGAAGAAATCGGCGGTGGTATAGCGCGCGTCGGCATAGAACGGATCGACATTCGCGTTCGCCGGCTCCACTGGCACCGATCCACCCACCATCAATGCCTGGTGATCAGCGCGCCCCGCGCGCAGCAGATTCATCCCGTCGATCCAGGTCATCTGATCCGGTGGCTCATCGCTCGGCTGATAACCGTCCATGTCCTCAGGGTCCAGCTGCGGCACGAATAGGGTCTGGCTCTTGCCAGGCAACGGATCCCCAGACAACACATGCAGCACGGTCAAGGTGGTCATGCTGGCACCGATGCCCAACGCAATCGCCAACACCATCAAGGCCGTGAGTACCTTGTTGCGCTTGAGGCTGTGTAGCGCGAGGTCGAGGTAGTAACCGAACATGCCATGCACTCCGTTTTGTAAGCCTCTCTTCCACCGGCGACCCGAAGGTAGTCCCTGTGGGAGA
>JBARCX010000106.1:0-14944 GCA_049794535.1 Rhodanobacter sp. | reverse complement strand
GTGTTGAGGTCTGCCGGCTGCTGCGCCAGATCTCGAACAAACCGATCCTCATGCTCACTGCGCGTGCTGACACCATCGACCAGGTCGCCGGGCTGGAAATCGGTGCCGACGATTATGTGCTCAAGCCGGTCGAGCCCCGACTGCTGCTGGCCCGGTTGCGGGCGATCATGCGCCGAACGGTCGAACACGCTATGCCCAATGAGAGGGAAGGGGACTCGCCGCTGGTTTTCGGAAAACTGCACATCGACGAACTGTCGCGCGATGTCCGTTGGAAGGGGCGGGCTGTCGAACTTAAGACCACCGAATACAACATGCTGCTGGCATTCGCCCGCGCGCCAGGCAAGGTGCTTAGCCGTGATGACCTCATGAAGCAGTTGCGCGGTATCGAGTTCGATGGCCTGGATCGCACTATTGATGCTGGCGTATCAAGACTGCGTCGGCGATTCGACGATCTTGCTCAGGAGCCGCAGAAGCTCAAGACCATCTGGGGGCGCGGCTATCTGTTCAATCCCTACGCGTGGGAAGACTAAGAGCCTGTTTACGATTTTTGCGTAGCCCGCGTTGCCTCTGAGTGGCCGCCAGGTGGTAGTGCGTGGCGCAGTACCTGACTGGCCGTCAGGTCAAGCCGCGCGCTGCCGCATGGTGGCCACTCAGGGGCACCCCCATCCTTACTGAGTGCGGGGCCGAATCTGTTTGCCCACGGCACTTCGTCATCACTCAGTTGTGTACCGACGTCGTCCTTCGTCAGTTCTTAATTTCCTGCGCACAAACAGCTTCCGGCGCGGGCCACGCAAAGATCGTAAACAGGCTCTATCCATGCTGCGTAGCTTTTATAAACTTTATTTGCTGCTGATCATCGGCGTGGCTATCTCGGCGATGGCCGTGGTGCCCATCATGCAACACCTGTTTGTCAGCCGTTACAACGAAACGGATGCCGACGGCGTGCACTCGGCGCTCTACGTCATGCGCGACCGGCTCGCCAAGGTGCCGGAGTCGCAATGGAATGCCACCATCGCCAATACCCGTCCGCCATTCCCACTGATCGAGTTCAATCTGACCAAACGCTTCGATTGGAACCTGAGCGCCGCCGAACAGCAGCACCTCGCACGTGGCTACTCCGTCGAACACATACCCGGCGAATTGCTGGTGGGCATCCCGCCAACGGATCAGCTCCTGCGCGTGACCCAGGCGCGCAGTGGCTTCGCGGTGATCGCCTTTCAAATCCTGGCCTGGTCCTCGGTCGCCTTGGTGCTGCTCGGCGGAGTTCTCTTCTGGCTGCGCGCACATTGGCGGGATCTGGAAAAGCTCAGGAAAGCCGCCGAGCGTTTCGGCCACGGCAACCTGGATACCCGCGCCGCATTGCCGGAACACTCCAGCATCGCGCCACTGGCCAAGCGCTTCGATAGCATGGCTGGGCGCATACAAACCCTGGTGACCACCCAGAACGACATGATCCACGCGATCTCTCACGAGCTGCGCACGCCCATTGCACGCTTCGGCTTTGGCCTGGCGCTGCTCCAGTCTGCCAAGACCGAAGCGGAGAGGCAGCGACACACCGAAGCCCTATCTCGCGACGTCAACGAACTGGATCAGCTGGTCGGCGAGCTGTTGTCCTACGGTGCGCTCGATCAGTCTGACCGTGCTCCCGATCCGTACCAGGTCAACCTCGTCGAATTGATCGACAGCGTTATCGGTAGCCTCGCCCTGGAAATGGAGCAACTCGACGTCCAATGCACCGTGACCGTCAGCATCGCTGCCGAACAGGCCATCATCGATCCCAGGCTAACCGCACGCGCGCTCATCAATCTGGTCAAGAACGCCATGCGCTACGGCCAAGGCAAGATCGCAGTCAGCGCTGAAATTGCGCGCGGGAAGTTGATGATTCGCGTCGACGACAACGGCATCGGCATTCCCAGCGCCGACCGTAAAACCATCTTTGAACCCTTCCATCGCCTCGACCGTAGCCGTGATCGCGACACCGGGGGTTTCGGCCTGGGCCTCGCCATCGCCATGCGCGCCATTCAATCCCAAGACGGCCATCTCCGAGCGATGGACTCGCCGATGGGCGGAGCGCGCTTGGAAATCGCGTTGCCGCAACCCAGTGTGCCTGTGGCCAGAGTGTTAGGGGCAGCGTGAAGCAGTCGCGATCAAATCGACGATCCAATCAATCGGGCACGAAGTTCATCGCGACGCCATTCATGCAATAGCGTAAACCGGTCGGCGGCGGTCCATCCGGAAAGACATGCCCCAAGTGACCACCGCAACGGCTGCAATGGACTTCCGTGCGGCGCATGCCGTGACTCTCATCGGTGGTGGTTTCGACAGAGCCGGGCGCGGGGGTGTCGAAGCTTGGCCAGCCGGTCCCACTTTCGAATTTTGTCCCAGAAGCGAACAGCCGCTGGCCGCAGCCGGCGCAGGCGAATGCGCCATTTCGTTCCTCATGAAGCAAGCTGCAGGTGCCCGGACGCTCGGTGCCATGGCCTCGCAATACGCTGTATTGCTCCGGTGTCAGCAATCGGCGCCATTCCTCGTCGGTGTGCGTCACTTCAAAAGTTTCATTGCGCATGGAGTGGGCACCTCGGTAGTCAGCCATGCGCTCAATATGGGACGTTCGGCAGGTTGATTCAATCCTTGATGTCGTGTGCGCGGAGCACATCGGAAATATCCACGCGCCAGATATTTCGCGAGCCGTTTAGTGGGCCACTCAGCCGTTGCTGCAACGAGGCCATGGTGTCGCGTGACTTGGGAAAATGCACTTCCTCTTGGCGGTTGCTGGATACGTATAGCTCGCCGAATTTCCGGCCCAGCGTTGGCGCGTTCTCCAGACTCTTGGTGTTCACGTCACCCCCCAGGTGCTCCGGTTTGCTCCAACTACCGTCGGTCTGGCGGAAGGCGATGTAGATATCGGCATTGCCCAGGGAGTCGCCTTCATTACCGGCAAACAGCAGAAAGCGGCCCTGTGGATCAACGCACGGATCCATGCGGTTATGCGAAAGGTCGCCTAGTTCCACCCGCTGCGGCGCTGAGTAACCGTTGCCCGTGGGGTGAACTACATAGATTTGGTAGAGCTTGCCGGAATCCGGCCGATGCGCAGAGAAATAGATATCGCCGTTAGCTGCAACGGAAGGGTTGTAGAGCATGGCGCCGTCGTTGAGCACGCCATCCACATGCACAGGTTCGCCCCAACGTCCCTCTGCCTGCCGCTCGACGTACCAGAGGTTAGTGCCAGCGAAAGTCTGGCCGCCCATCTCGGCTGTTACGGGTGCATCGCCCGGATGCACGGGACGATTGGAGACGAAGTACAGGCGCTTACCGTCCGGTGTGTAGGCCGGTTCGGAGTCATGCCATTGTCCCGAGAACGAAGCCACCTCCGGTGTGGACCAGCTTTTACCGCGACGCTGCGAGAACAGAATGGTGTCGTCGGTTTCGGCGAAGTCGGAGCGCATGAAGTACAGCGTCTGCCCATCCGGCGACAGTGCGGCAGTGGTCTCTTGCAGCCCAGTGGAAATGACGCCGGGCCCAAGCAGCTCAGCGGCTTGTGCGGACGTAGTACAGCCCAGTGCGAAAGCCATGGCCCAGACGAATGCGCGCAACTTCATGAGTGCTCCCCTCGGGATGGTAGATCGATGTGACCTAGCACCATGGTGGGGAAGCCAAAAAATGCGCGCCGTCATTTTGTGATGAGCGGGCGCCCTTGCGTGGCCAGCGGCTGACTTTGCGTGGCAAGCGGTCAGCCGCATGCAAACAGGATATGCGGGCGAGTTTGGATACGCGGGCACGGCATGTTTGGCACCGCCTTCGCCCCGATGAAGGTCCGTGCTATGCCCCGTAAAGTAGATACACGGCTGGTCTTCCCGCGCCGCCTTAAGGCGGCGCGTCTGCACCCGGGATCACCCGGTCGCTCGCCTGGACGCTGCCGGTCACGATCCCGTTTTCTCCGGCCGGCCGATTCGTCTGCAGTACGCGCTGCTCGATCTTGTCGTTCTTACCGACGACCATCGTGGTCGCGTTGCCGCGTTCGTCGTAGCCGACGGCACGCTGCTACTTGGCTTGGCTCGTTGCCGAGATGGCACGCCAGCTATTGAGTAAGGTACGTGTCTGTTCCAGCACGGTCGTTTTCAGTAAGGCGCCCTTAGCTGCATCGATCTCCTTCCATCCGAGCAGATCCAGGCAGGCCCCCGGAGGATGGTAGAAAGGCATGATCTGGCCTTTGAGCGTGAGCATCCGGATGCGCGTGAGAGGAGCATTGGCACTGATGCCCGTGATGCGCGAAAGCAGCGCCAAGGTCACCTTATTCAGCGGCTGCTTCAATCGTCGATGCAGCAGTTTGGAGACGACGCTGGCTTCTTCCTCGGCAAGCTCGCGGGCCACGAAGAGTCGCCTGTTCGACGCATGTGGTTGCAAAAGTACGCTGTCCAAGGTGACGCCCTGGATACCGATGAACGCATCGATCAGCGCATCCATGTCGCCATTGCCCTTCAATACGTCATTGGCTTGCCGCATGGCCGGAGCGAAACGGTCTCTGAGATCGTTCGTGATGTATTCGGCGCACGCCTGATACACGCCTTCTTTGTTTTCGAAGTAGTACTGCAGTGCTGGCGCGTTGACCCCAGCGGCAGCGGCGATGTCGCGTGTCGAGGCACCGGCGAAACCGTGCTCACCGAATAGCTTCACGGCCGCAACGATGATTCGCTGGCGTGTTTCATCGCCACGTGCGTAGCCGCCCGCCGATGGGCGACGCGGACGTTTGGTTGGGCTCATGCGCTGGCTCTCATGTGTATTTTCTCCTGCTTACCCTCCAACAATAACATTTGACAAATGTATTCCAATCGGAATAAATATTCCAACTGGAATACTTTTGGACAGCCACACATGCCCCCTATGACTGGATCTGCATCAGACGCCGATGCATCGAAAGGTTCCGGCGCTTCGCCGGCGCGCCCTTCGAAAATACGTCGCTTCCTCATGCCTGTCGGAGTTTTACTGGCTATCGCGGCGATTTTGGCGCTTGCTTACTGGTGGCTCGTGGGGCGCTTTATGCAGAGCACCGACGATGCTTACTTGCAGGCCGACAGCGTTACGGTAGCCCCGAAGGTCAGCGGCTATGTCACCGACGTCTACGTCGGCGACAACGTCTCGGTAAAGGCCGGCGATCCGCTGGTGCGGCTCGATAGTCGCCAATATCAGGCCGCACTGGATCAAGCCCAGGCTACGATCGATGCGCGCAATGCGGATATCCTGCGCGCGCAGGCAGGCATCCCTCAGCAGCATGCCGCGATCGAGCAGGCCAGGGCGCAGCAGCAAGTAGCCGCGATCAATAGCCGCCACACTGAAGAGGAAGTGCGTCGCTACGCACCATTGGCAACGACCGGTGCCGAAAGCGGCGATCAGTTGTCGGTACTTATCACTAACCGCGACCAGGCGCGCGCGACATTGACCGCTGACGCCGCTGCGCTTGATCAAGCACAAGCACGAATGGCCGACCTGAACGCCCAGCTCATGCAAGCGCAGGCGCAACTGGAGGTGGCGCAGGCGTCCGCGCGGCAGGCCCGACTCGATTTGCAAGACGCGCTGATTCGCAGTTCGCTGGCCGGCCGCATCGGTGATCGCACGGTACGCGTTGGCCAGTATGCGCAACCCGGCACGCGGATGATGACTGTCGTGCCCGTGCAGAGCGTGTATCTCACCGCCAACTTCAAGGAAACCCAGATAGGCCGAATGCGTGCAGGCCAGCGTGCGAGCCTGCACGTCGATGCACTGTCCGACGCGGATCTGCACGGCGTGGTCGACAGCTTCGCGCCAGGCACCGGTTCGCAGTTCGCCCTGCTACCACCGGAAAACGCGACCGGCAATTTCACCAAGATCGTGCAGCGTGTGCCGGTGCGTATTCGCATCGATACTGATGTGCAGACACGCCAACTGCTGGTTCCCGGCTTGTCGGTAACGGTAGATGTGGATACGCGCCCGGCACACGACGATCAGTCGGTGACGACGGCAGGCAACCGTCATGGCTGAGACGGCTGCCATGCCGGCCAGTCATCCCGAACATGCCAGTGCTGCGGATTGGATCGCCGTGGCGGCCGGTTCGCTCGGCGCATTGATGGCCACACTCGACATTTCCATCACCAATTCTGCGTTACCGCAGATCCAGGGTGAAATCGGAGCCACGGGTACGGAAGGCACCTGGATTTCGACCGGCTACCTGATGTCGGAAATCGTGATTATTCCGCTTGCAGCGTGGTTGACGCGCGTATTCGGCTTACGCAATTTTCTGCTCGGCGGCGCGGTGCTGTTCATCCTGTTTTCGATGATGTGCGGTATGTCGCACACATTGACAGCGATGATCATCGGCCGTATCGGCCAGGGGCTGACTGGCGGGGCAATGATTCCGACGGGCCAAACCATCATCCGTAGCCGCCTGCCGATGTCTCAGTTGCCGATTGGTATGACGATCTTTGGCTTGATCGTTTTGCTCGGACCATTGCTGGGGCCGGTGCTGGGCGGTTGGCTCACGGAAAACATCAGTTGGAGTTGGTGCTTCTTCATCAACCTGCCGGTGTGTATCGGGTTGATCGCGTTGTTGTTGCTTGGGCTGCCAGTGGATCATCCGCAATGGGATGCGCTTAAGCAGGCCGACTGGCTGGGCATCGCCGGACTGTCGGCGGGCCTGAGTTCGCTTACCGTGGTGCTGGAAGAAGGTCAGCGCGAACGCTGGTTCGAGTCCGACATGATCTGCTGGCTGAGTTTGTTGTCGCTGGCGGGCATGGTGCTGATCGCAATCTCACAATTCACAGCCAAAAGGCCAGTGATGCGCTTAAGCCTGTTGTGCAACCCGAGGTATGCCAGCGTCATCTTTATCGTGCTTGTGGTCGGCGCGGTGTTCTATTCGGTCATCTATCTGATACCGCAATTTCTCGGTCTGATCGCCGGATACAACGCCGAACAATCCGGTTGGGTCATGTTGGTCTCAGGCGTACCCGCTTTTCTCATGATGCCAATACTTCCGCGCCTGCTGGGTAAGGTCGATTTTCGAATCATGGTGATCATCGGCCTGCTGTGTTTCGTTGTGAGCTGCATGCTGGATATCCATTTGACGGCGCAAAGCGTCGGCCATGATTTCTTCTGGTCACAGCTGATTCGCGGCGCCGGCCAAATGCTGGTGTTCATGCCGTTGAACCAGGCATCGATGGCTGCGGTAACGCGGGAGGAAGCCGGCGACGCTGCCGGTGTCTACAACATGGCGCGCAACCTCGGTGGCTCGATAGGCCTGGCCATCATCGGCACCGTGATCGATCGGCGTAATACGTTTCATGTGGCGGCCATTCGCGAATCACTGACGGCGAATTCGGTGCTGGGCCAAGATCGTCTCGCCGCCAACGCAGCAGCCTGGTTCGCGCGAACCGGAGACATGGCCTACGCGAAGATGCGCGCGCTCGGCCAACTTGCCGCACAGATTCAGCAGCAGGCGATGGTGATCACTTATTCCGAAGTTTTTTACTTACTCGGTATCGCGCTGCTGTGCTGCATGCCACTCGCGTTGCTGTTGAAGACGCCCAACTATGGCGCGCCGGCCGCGACCGGCCACTAAGGATTTTAGTCATGCGTACCACCGACTCATCTGTTTCGTGCGCTCTGTTTTTCGTGATGTTCGCTTTGCTCGCGGCATTGCCCGGTTGCACCGTTGGCCCCGATTATCGAGGCGCACCGGACGTAGCGGGCAGTGCAGTGCACGCCAATGCTTTTGTGCGCGCGCCAGCGGCAGGTATGGCATCGGCGCACGCGCCAAGCCAGTGGTGGAATACGCTGGGTGATGCGCAACTGAGTGCATTGATCGACGCGGCGCTGGCGCACAACCAAAACTTGCAAGCGGCGCAGGCACGTTTACGCGAGTCGCGCGCGCAGCTGCAGCAACAGCGCGCCGACGCGTTGCCGACCGTGTCGGCCGATGCGGCTGCGCTACGCACACGGAAACCGGATTTGTCCGGCCTGCAAACATCGCAGACCAACGCAAACCAAGCGGCGTCACAGGGGCAGGGGCCGTTGCAGCTGTACAC
The DNA here is from genome assembly GCA_049794535.1 of Rhodanobacter sp. Taxonomy (GTDB): domain Bacteria; phylum Pseudomonadota; class Gammaproteobacteria; order Xanthomonadales; family Rhodanobacteraceae; genus JBARCX01. The sequence goes on along the minus strand of JBARCX010000106.1, from coordinate 6,890 downwards.
CGCCGGCTTCGATGCGTCCTGGGAGCTCGATCTGTTCGGTGGCACGCGTCGGGCAATCGAAGCTGCCTCGGCCCAGGCTGACGCCGTCGATGCTGATCTCGCCGATACGCAGGTGTCGCTCGCGGCCGAAGTGGCGCAGGCATATATCGGTCTGCGCGACCAACAGCAACGCCTCACGTTGGCCCATCAATCGGCCGAACTTGAGCAACAAACACTCGTCTTGATCCAGCAGCGACGCGCACGCGGTGTTGCGGGCGATGCCGATGTCGAGCGTCAAACCACGCAGGTGGAAAACACTCGCGCGACACTCATTCCGCTGGACGAGCAAATCACGGAGTCGTTGGATCAACTCGCTGTGCTCACCGGCCAAGCGCCTGGCGCGCTCGACCGCGAATTATCGGTACCTGCTCCGTTGCCTGGCTTGCCCTCGATTGTGCCAATCGACGATCCAGCAAAGATGTTGCAGCAGCGCCCGGATATCCGCGCCGCCGAACGCCGGCTTGCTGCGAGCAACGCGCAGATCGGCGAACGCACCGCCGATTTGTTTCCCAAGGTGACAATGTTGGGTTTCGTCGGCTCCAATGCCGCCGACCCCGGGCATCTGACCCGAAAGAGCGCACTTACCTGGCTTGGCGTGCCGTATCTGCAATGGGACGTGTTCGACTTCGGACGCACGCGCAGCGGTATTCGCCAAGCCGAAGCGAGCCGCGACGAAGCCGATGCTCGCTATGCGCAAACCGTGCTCGCCGCGTTGCAGGATGCCAACAATGCCTTATCCCGCTACGGTCACCAGCGCGAGAGCGTGGCGCGCTTGCAGCAGATCGAAGCATCGGCTGATCGCTCCGCTACCTTGATGCGCCAGCGTTACAGTGCTGGCGCCTCCTCGCTGATCGATTTGTTGGATACACAACGCATGCAATTCTCTGCGCAGCAAAACCTCGTCGAAGGACGCGCCGATCTGCTGAAAGATTTCGTGTCGCTGCAAAAGAGCCTCGGGCTCGGCTGGGTTCCAGCGCACTAAGGCAACTTGTGATGGTTGCGGTATGACATACCGCAACCTACCTAAAACCAGAGAAGAAGCCTTGGAGCAAGTGCTACCCAATGGCGGTTCTTTGGACCGAGGCCGCATCGCGGCGACCGGCGATTACAGCCGGTCCGCCGACATCGAAGGCGGCGCTTCGGGCGGGGCGGCGCCCCAGTTCTTGTTTGGCTCGGGTCCCATCGTGAGCACCAACGTGGCGCCGTTTGCGATGTCGGCATGACTGAACCAGGGCTTGGTCCATGGCTTGCCGTTGAGTGTTGCGGACTGGATGTACATGTTCTGGACCGAGTTGTTGCGCGCGACGATTTCGAAGACTTTGCCGTTGCCCATGTGCAAGCGGACTCGGTCGAAGATTGGGCTGCCGAGGATGTAGTCAGGGCTGGAGGGATCGACCGGGTAGAAGCCCATTGCACTGAGTACATACCAGGACGAGGTCGAACCCTGATCGTCCATGCCAGGGTAGGCGTAGCCGCTGGCATCGCTGCCGTACATCTCGGCGAGGATGCGGCGTACCAGCGCCTGCGTTTTCCAGGGCTGGCCGCTCCATGCGTAGAGGTAGGCCGCTTGCTGGTCCGGCTGATTGCCCTGCACGTATTCCCCGATCATGCCGGTGCAGTCGCGGCAGATGCCTTTAGCTTTGTAGGGTGTGGAGAAAAATGCGTCGAGCTTGGCGTTGAACGCGGCGCGGTCGCCGAGCAAGTCGATTAATCCTTGCACGTCGTGTGGCACCAACCACAGCGTGGACCAGCCCGAGGCTTCTTTCATCATGAAGTTGTAGTACGGCTCGCCCGGATCGAACGGCGAAATCCACTTGCCGTTCGCGGTGCGGCCGCGAACGAAGCCCACCGATGGATCGAACACGTTGCGGTAGTTCGCGGCGCGGCGCAGAAACATCTGCGCATCTTCCGTCTTGCCGAGCCGATGCGCGACATCAGCCAGCGCGTGATCATCCCAGGCATATTCGAGCGTTGTGGCGGCGCCCGCCTTGCCACCAGCGTAAGGCGGGCTGGGATTTCCCGGCGGGACGATATCGGAGATCCAGCCGTTCTTCATATACTCGGCGAGGTAACCGCGTGGCCCGTTGGGGTCGGTCGCGTTTTTACGTAGATACGTATAGACGGCTGCGTAGTCGAACGGGATGCCGCGCTGCCACGCGCCGTCATAAAGAAACACGGCATGGTCGCCGTGGAACGAGGTGTCCATGTAGCCGCGTTCGCGCGCCCGGTCCAGCTCGGAACGCATGATGTCCTGCACGACCTGCGGTTCGATCAGCATCAGTAGCGTGATCTGGTTGCGGCCGGTATCCCAGAAAGGCACTGGCCCGTAGCGGTCGTAGTCGGCGACCTGCACGTGGCCGTCCGCGCTGGTGAAGCGTTCGCCCTTGCGCACAATCAGCTTTGGGCTGGCGAAGGAGTGGTACAGCGTGGAGTAGAACAGCATGCGCTGCTTCGGTGTGCCGCCGGTTATTTCGACACGGTCGAGCAACGTCGCCCAGGCCGCGCGCGCCTGGGCGTGCACGTGCTCGAAATCGGAATTCGGGTCTTCGGCGCGCAGCCGCTGCTCAGCTTCGTCAGCGCTGTGACCGTGGGCGATTTTGACCCGTACTTGTTCGCCAGCCTGTGTGTCGAAGGTGACGTAGGCGCCCGCATAACTTCCGGACACAGTGCGCCGGTCGGCTTGCACGTCCTGGTTGCCGATCCCATAACCCTGATCATCTTGGTTCGCGCGGAACGTGCCGAAGCTGGCGAACGGCCGCGAGAACTCGGCGACGAACCAGGGGCCATCCGAGTCATCCTCTGGGCGCTCGCCCGCGGTGACGCCGCGAATGGTGCGATCGCCGATCACTTCCACATTGCCACCGGGGCGGCGCAGGTTCACGACGACATTCGAGCGGTGGCTCGCCGGAAAGGTGAAGCGCATCAGGCTGGTCCGCTGCGTCGCTGTCAATTCGACACGGGTGTGGAACGTGACGAGATCAACGGCGTAGTAGCCGGGGGATGCTTTCTCGCTCGCCTTGTCGTAATACGACGGCGCATAGTCCGGCGGCACGGTCCAGTCGCCCACCACCGGCATGATCATCGGTGCGGCACGACCGCCGTAGGTTGAGCCGCCGCCAGCGGTGAAACCGATCATTGTCGGGCGGGCGTAGTAGTACGGCGTGGCAACGCCGGTGGGATAGCTGAGATCGACGTTGACGTTGACCGGTGCCGCTTCGGTCGAACTTTGCGGCAGGCTCGCGCCAGGCGAGGTCATGCCCGAATACAGCAGCTCACCCGGAGGCGGCGCGTTGCCGATCAACGCCTGCCGGTCCAGCGGCGCGGTGCCAACCAGCGGATTAGCTTCATCGACGGCCGTTGCTGTTGATGGTGGCGCGTTGTCGTTCTGCGCACGGCTTGTGCTGATGCTTCCGAACGCGAAGATCGCCAGCGCGACGGCTAGCGCAGCGCGCCAGTTGCGGATTGAAGAGGTGCGCCCGCGAAGGCGTGCGAGAAATGAGTTCATGGTCTTTCCCGGTGCAGAGATGGAGGCGCGTCCGCTGCGATTTGTCTCCCTCCCCTGCAAGCAGGGGAGGGAGCAAAAACTCGCAAAGCCGAGCACGTTCATGTGCTCTCTATGCGTGCCCAAAAGGAGAGTGACTCACAACTTTTTTCAACCACCATCTCCGAACTTGTACGTGACACCCACGTAATACTGACGTCCGGCGTATTCGAGCTGATTCAGCCGCGCCGTGGTGTCGCTGCCCAGATACGAGCGAGACGTGGAGCGCGTCAGGTTGATGATCGACCCGGTCACCATCAAGTGCTTGGTGAACTCGTAATCCCCGTTCAGATCGATCTGGTTGTAAGGCGCCGTATAGATCGGGAGACCGGACGAAAGCCCTTGCATCGTTCGGCCCGTCCAGTTGTTGGTGACGCGCAGCAAGAGTCCGTTCTTTTCATAGAACAACGAAATGTTCGCCGCATACTTGGCGCTGCCGATCAGTTCGGATTTTCCGACCTGCGTGTCACCGAGCGAGACAGCGGTTTCGTTGGTCTTGTTGAGCGTGTAGTTGGCGATGTAGCCAAAGCCCATCGGGAAGGTGTGCTGCGTGTAGAGCTCGATGCCCTTGGAGGTGCCCGAACGGCCGTTGGCATTGGTGCTGTACTGCATGAAGTTCTCTTGAGTACCACCGACATTCACCATGATGTTGTTGACGGTGACTGGTACGACAAAGTTCTTCACCGTCTTCTGGAACAGATCCAGGCCGACGACCGATTCGGGCGCGTAGTACCACTCACCCGCGAGGTCGAACTGGGTGGCCGTGAACGGTTTTAGGTCGGCGTTGGCGCCGCTGCCGTACCAGCCGGGCAGGGGCGCGCCGAACTGCTTGCGGTCGTTGTAGTAAGCCTGGGTGTCATTGGTGAGGCTACCCAACTGGGCCAGGTCGGTGTAGTTGGCGCGGGCCATCGCCTGCGACCCAGCGGCGCGCAGCACGAAGTCGTCCGCCAAGGTCCATGCGACGTTGAAGCTGGGCAGGAGCTTGTTGTACCGCTTGGCCGTGGAGGCGTTGGTGAACGTCTCGATCACCGCTTGTTCCTGCGGGAGATACTGGAAATCGCCCGGTGCGCACGCGCCGGCACCGATGTTCTTGCCGGTGGTCGGGCAGATCAGGATGTTGCCGCCCGCGTCGTGGTAATACACCGCATTGTTGGTGGTGATCTCGTCGGCGACGGTGAGGTCCTGCTTCGTGCTGACAAAACGCAGGCCCACGTTACCGCGCAGCGTCCCCGTATCGAAGTTCGCCTGGACATAGGCAGCCGAGATCTTTTCCTGGATCGTGGACTTGTCTTCGGGGTGAGGGTAGAGCACCTGGTTGTAGGTGGCGTTGAGGTAGTTGTAATAGGCCGGAAAATTGATCGCCGGGAAGATGTTGTCGTTGTAGGCCTCAGTGTTCCCATTGAGCGAGTTCGGCAGGAGGAAGCCCGCTGGCAGCTGGCCGGCATTCGGATCGCAGGTCTGGAATTGCAACGTGGTGCCTTTGCAATACCAACGCAGTTCGTTGTTCTGCTGCTCGGCGTGGTTGTCGCGGTACTTGAGACCAAACTGCAGCGATTGCACGAAGCCGCTGTCGAAGGCCCACGTGAAGTCCGCCTGGGCGAAATTCTGCGAGTTGCTGGTATTGACCATGTTGGATCCGGTCGAGCCAAGATCCACCTGTCCCTCGCCAGCGAGCATGTTCTGCAGCACATTCGGCGAGGTCGTAAGGGTTGGTGTGCCGCTCAAGTTCCACGCGGCTCCATTGCTGCCATCCACCCACTGGCCATTGACGAAGTTGCGCGGCTTGGCGGCCATGTTCAACTCCACCGACGGACCGCCCGTCGCCCACGTACGGCCGACGTTGAACGATCCGCTGAGGCTGCCACCGTTATCCCACTCGCCTTCGAGGTTGATGGTCTGCGAGGTGGCCTTCTCGACGGAGTAATTACCCGTGACCCACGGTATCTCCGTGGAGCAGACGTCCACCGGCTGCCGTTGCGCGCCGGTGACGGGGTTGGTCAGCGAGTTACAGCCCGTGCCTGCAGGCGGAAGAACGTAGTTCGCACCGGTGACGACGGTGTGCGACGGGTCGAACGTCAGGCCATTGGGAGCGAGCAGCCTGCCTTGCTGGTCCGCGTAACTGCCGGTAGGCAGCCCCCATTCGGGAACCTCCAACGTATTGGTGATCTGGGTCTGCTGTCGCTCGAAGCGGAAGTAGTTGCCCGTCAGCAGGAAGTGATCGGTGGGCTTGAACTGCATGGTCGCCTGAGCGCCCCGGGTCGTCAGGTCTAGCTGGTTCTGGCTGGTGGCGAATTGCTGCGGCATCCAGTAACCCGAATAGCTTTTGCCGGACTGGTCGGTTACGCCGCCGCCGGGCCACAGTGCAAGGTTGGGTGCCACATCCGGGCCGTACTGATTGCCATGCACATCGGTGGGCGGGGCGGTGCACGTCGCCTGGCTGGTGCAGTTGTTGCCCCACCAGTGCCAGCTGGATGCGTTGGCTGTGTAATCGATATCCCGACGCTTCTGGTACGAGCCCGCGACGAGGACGCCAAAGGTCTGGTCTTTGTTCTTCCATGACCACAGGGCCGAACCCTGTGGCGTGACCTTGCCGCTGTTGTCGGAGCCTGCGGTGTTAAGGGAGACGAAGCCGTCGTTCGCCTTCATCTCCAGCGGGCGGCGCGTGCGCAGGTCTACGTTGCCGCCGATGCCGCCTTCGTCCAGGCGTGCTTCCAGGCTCTTGTAGAGCTTGATGTCCGAGAACATGTTGGCCGGCATCAGCGTGTAGTTGAACGAGCGTGTCAGGCCGGCCGATGTATCGGCTGAGGCCACGTAGTTGCCGTTCAATTCCGTGAGCGTCAGCTCGGGGGAAAGGCCGCGGATGCTGACTGTCTTACCTTCGCCGGCTTCGCGGGTGATGACCACGCCAGGCACGTGCGCAAGCGCGTCGGCGATGTTCTTGGCGGGGAACTGCGCGATGTTCTGCGCGTTGATCACCTCGACGATGGAATTGGAATCGCGCTTGTCCTGCATGTTCTGGTCGACCGACTGACGAAAGCTCGTGACGACGACCGTTTGGAGATTCGTGGGGTTGCTTGCGTCCCCGTTCTTGTCCTTGTCGGCTTTCTTGTTCTTGTCGTCCTTCTTCGCTTTTGCGCTATCGGACGCTTGTGCCGGCGGCGCTGTTGTAGGCGATGTTGTTGTTGCGGGTGCAGGAGGCGGAGATGTCTGCGCGGCAAAGGCAGCCGCGGGTATTCCCAGGCAGCCGCCGAATGACAAGGTCGCCAAGGCGAGTGCGGCGTACAACGGCTTGCGTTTAGACACGTGTGGC
>JBARCX010000105.1:0-34527 GCA_049794535.1 Rhodanobacter sp. | reverse complement strand
TACGCATCCTGCGTATGCGGAAAGCCGTGCGTGATGGCTGCGTTGCCTGAGGACGGGCTGATGCCCTAGAGCTCGTTAACCATCACGCTATGGGTCAGCAGGATGGGACTTGGGCCGAGAGCTCAGAATCGGACAATTCCTATTTTTATTTCCGCACACTCATTCGGTCGTGCTGCTTTAAGGCAGTACGCACGGTGCTTGCGTTTGCGGAAGCGTCGAGGAATTAAGTCGTGCGGGGCGCGCTGTTGCTGCTGTTGCGGTCGCTGTTTTTGATTCGGCTTTTCGAATAGTGCGCGCAGGACGCGCGCTGCTCCCGGGGCCCCCTGTGCGACGGTGAGGTTCGGACGACAGGCTCGCAGGGGAATCGACAGGGACGTCGATTCCTTTTCGCCAGGGCAGGAAGCCCTGTCGAAAAGCCCGGCCGAACCTCACGCACCCGAAGGACAGGATGTCCGTAGGGCGTCGCACCGGGGGTGCCCTTCTCTTTGGTTACTTTCTCTTGGGCACGCAAGAGAAAGTGACTCGGACCCCGGCAGGGGTTCGAAAGCCCGCGGCAGGCGAACCCGGTTGCCATGCCGCACGACCCGTGCACTGAGTCCACTGGATCCCTGCCTACGCAGGGATGACGAACTTCAGATGATATCGCCAATGCCTACTCAACACTTTGATCCACTCAGCCGCCGCGAAATTCGCGGCGGTACATCGATGGCGTGGTGTTGAACGCCACGCCGAAATGCTGGCGCATGGAGAGTGCGGAGCCGAAGCCGGCGCGTTCGGCGATCCGCTCGATCGGTTGCGCGGTGGTTTCCAGCATCCGCTGCGCCAACGCGAGGCGTTGGCCGAGTAGCCACTGACCCACGGTGGTCCCGGTGTGCTGACGAAAATGCCGCGTGAAACTACGTCGGCTCATCAAGGCTTTCGTGGCGAGCGAATCGAGGCTGTGTGGCGTGTCGAGATGGCGCGTGGCCCAGTCCAGCGTTTTAGCCAACGGACCTTCACTGGTAGTCGTTTGCACTGGTAGCTCGATGTATTGCGCCTGGCTACCTTGCCGGTGCGGCGGCACGACCATCGTGCGCGCGATGCGGTTGGCCCTTTCCGCGCCGAACTGCCGGCGCACTACGTGCAAGCAGCAATCGATACCGGCCGCCGTGCCCGCCGAAGTGAGTACGTCGCCCTCGTCGACATAGAGCACGCCCGGGTCGAGTTGTACCTGCGGGAAACGCTGAGCGAATAGTTCGGTCCAACGCCAATGCGTGGTGGCACGGCGACCATCGAGCAGGCCTGCCTCAGCCAGCACATAAGCACCTAGGCATAAGCCCACGATCAACGCGCCACGCTCATGCGCGCGGCGCAATGCGGCCAGCAACGGCGGCGGCGCGGATTCGTGCGCATCACGCCACGAAGGCACCACGACGATCTGCGCACGCTCCAGTTCGCGCAAACCATAGGGCGTGCCGATGGTAAAGCCGGTATGACTACGCAGTTCGCCCGGCTCGACCGCGCATACACGCACGTCGAACAACGGCTCGTCGCCAGCCGCCTCGCCAAATACAGCGCATGGCACCGACATATGAAAGGGTAGGATTTGGTCGAACGCCGCGATAGCCACTTTGATCAACGCCATGACACGACTCCTGCAGTGTTGGCCCGATTCTAACTAATTATGGCATTTGGGCCACTGCCGACTATACCCCTATCGGCGGATCATTTCCTCACCGGGACACATGTCCCACTTACTCATCTCTACTTAATCAAGGAATGCCGCCATGACCCAGCAGAAAGCTCCGAACCGCGCCCTTATCGTCATTGATGTGCAGAATGAGTACGAAACCGGTGGCCTGCGTATCGAATATCCACCGCTAAGCGACTCGTTGCCGAACATCGGCAAGGCAATGGATGCGGCCAACGCCGCCGGCATTCCGGTGATTGTGGTCCAGCAAACATCACCGGCCGACGCGCCGCTGTTCGCCAATGGCTCGCACGGTTGGCAGTTGCATGAGGTGGTGGCCAGCCGCCCGCGCAACCATTACTTGAGCAAGGCACTGCCCAGTGCATTTACCGGCAGCGATCTTGCTGACTGGCTCAAGCAGCACGACATCGACACGCTCGCGGTGATCGGCTACATGACGCACAACTGCAACGACACCACGATCAAGCATGCTTTTGATGCAGGCCTGCAGGTGGAATTCCTGATGGATGCATCAGGTAGCGTGTCGTATGCCAACCGCGCAGGGTTTGCCAGCGCCGAGGAGATCCATCGCGTATTCACGGTGGTGGAACAGTCGCGCTTCGCTGCCGTGCTCAACACCGATGAGTGGATCGGCTGTGTTGAAAACGGCACCTTGCCTGAGCGCGACAACATCCACGCATCGCATCAACGTGCATTGGCGCAAATGGCGAAATCGCAAGCGGCTTAAGTACCGCTTGAAACGCGCTGAGCCAACAATCACAAGAGCGGCTGCTACGATGCCGCTCTTGTCGTTTATCTGCGAACCAAGTCATGAGCCTGTTGCCCGCCGTCGAACACGAAACCGCCGCCAACCCCACGCATAGCATTATCTGGCTGCATGGCCTGGGTGCGGATGGCCATGACTTTGCGCCGATCGTGCCCGAGTTGATCGCGAAAGACTGGCCGGCCCTGCGCTTCGTATTTCCACACGCGCCGGTGCGCCCGGTGACGGTGAACGGTGGTGTGCCGATGCGCGCGTGGTACGACATCGCCGGTTTTGATCTGCTGTCACGACAGGACGAGGCCGGTATGCGTGCCTCGATCGCCGCCACCGAGGCTTTGATCGCTCGTGAGCAGGAACGCGGCATACCCAGCGAGCGCATTGTGCTGGCTGGCTTTTCGCAGGGTGGTGCTATCGCGTTGGCAGCGGGCTTGCGCCATGCACAGAAGCTTGCCGGCATCGTGGCCTTGTCCACCTACGTACCCATGAGCGCATCGCTTGCCGCCGAACGCAGTGCGGCAAATGCAGCGGTACCGATCTTCGGGGGCCACGGCACCGCCGATCCGGTGGTGATCCTGCAGCGCGGGGTGGATTCGCGCACGCTGCTCGAATCGCTGGGCTACCACGTGGATTGGCATACCTACCCCATGCCGCATTCGGTGAACGCCCAGGAAATTGCCGACCTGAGTCACTGGTTGGGTGAGCGACTGATCGGCTGATCCCATGGCTGCGGCATACTTCGCCGCATGAGCGACCTCCCTGCCCGCCACGAGCCACCACGCGTTCCGGTTGAGCCGAGCCTGCTGCCCGATTTCTGCGGCCTGCCGGCCATTTTTGCGCTGCTGGTGGTGGGTGCGCTAACCGTCACAGTGATGTGGCTGGCGCCCGACAGCAGCCACGGCTGGCGTGGCTACAGCGTGGGCATGCTGTTTGCTGATTGGCTGGCGCTGGTGATCGGCGTGGCGCTGTGCAAGCTGCGACCACTGCTGCAACGCTTGCCTGGATACCTACCGTATCTCGGGGTGTGGTTGTTGATGGTGTCGATCGTGGCGCTGGCCAGCGCGATCGCGCAGTGGATGGATAGCGCGATGCAGATGGATCTGATCAACAGCAGCATGGGCATCTTCGTACGCAACAACGCGATTATCGCGACGTTGCTCAGCGCAGCGATGCTGCGTTATTTCTATGTACTAGCGCAGTGGCAAGCACGCATAGCGGCCGTGGCGCATGCGCAAGTCGATGCCTTGCAGGCGCGCATCCGGCCGCATTTTTTGTTCAATAGCATGAACACCGTGGCGGCATTGGTACGGGTTGATCCCGCCGCCGCCGAGCGCACCGTCGAGGATTTGTCCGAGCTGTTTCGTGCGGCATTAGGCCAGCACGATTCACGCGATGGTACCTTGGGTGAGGAGCTGGCACTCATCGAACGTTACCTGGCGATCGAACAGCTGCGTTTTGGCGAGCGGCTGCATGTGCGCCGCGAGCTCGATGGCCTGCCGCACGACTACCCGTTGCCACGTCTGCTGCTGCAGCCGCTGGTGGAAAACGCTGTGCGTCATGGCATTCAACCGCTGCGCGAGGGCGGCGAGGTGATATTGCGCGGACAGCGCGAGGCGAAAGCGTTAGTGCTCACGATCGACAACCCGCTGCCTGTGGCCCTGCCCCCGATCTCTTCTGCTCAGTTCACCTCGATGCAAGCTGGCAATGGTCATGGTCTAGACAACGTGCGCCAGCGTGTCGCGTTCCGCTATGGTGCACGCGCGCAAGTGCAAGCCGGTCCGCAAGACGGGCGCTTCGTGGTGCGGCTGCAACTGCCGTTGGAAGGCAATCTGCTGGAGGGCAGCCATGCGCGTACTGATCGTCGATGATGAACCGCTGGCGCGCGCGCGTTTAGCCGCGTTGCTTGGTGAGTGCGCCGACGTGGAGATTGCCGGTGACGTTAGCGATGGCGAGGCTGCCTTGGCCGCACTCGGCGAACTGCAGCCCGATGTACTGCTGCTGGACATCAACATGCCCGGCCTCGATGGCACCGCGCTGGCAAAACGCCTGATCGGTCGCGCGCGGCCGCAGATCGTGTTCTGCACCGCTTACGAAAATCACGCGCTGCATGCCTTCGAGTTAGGCGCTGTCGACTACCTGCTTAAGCCGGTGCGACTGGAGCGCCTGCGCGATGCCTTGCAACGCGCCCGCCAGCGACTTGCCGCCACGCCGCGCGAACCTGTCGGCTATCTGCATGCCCGTGTCCGTGGCGAACAGGTTCGCGTCGCGCTGGACGAAGTGATCTGCCTGCTCGCCGACGAGAAGTACGTCGTGGTGCAACACAACGGCGGCGAGTTGCTGATCGACGAATCGCTACGCCAACTCGAAGAGGCCTACCCGGATCAGTTGATTCGCCTGCACCGCAATTGCCTGGTTCCGGCTCCACGCCTGGTTGGCCTGAAGACCCTGCCCGACGGCCGCGTGCTCGCCCGGCTTGCCGGCACTGCATCCACCCCCGAGGTTAGCCGGCGTAATCTGCCGACGCTGCGGAAGTTACTGCGGATGGGGTGACTCCCGTGCAAGACATAACAAACTTTCGGAAAGCACGACGACTGCGACAGTTCGTCCCCGCGCTCATACAGCGACTGCGCGACAATAGGGCTATGCCGATTGATCACCGCGGAGCTTCCATGACCCCGACCACCCTGCGTATCGCCACCCGTCAGAGCACGCTTGCGCTGTGGCAGGCCGAGCACGTGGCGACGCTGTTGCGTGCAGCGCATCCAGATCTGATCGTGGAGCTGGTGCCGATGACCACGCGTGGTGATGAGATCATCGACCGGCCGTTGGCGGAGATTGGGGGAAAAGGGCTGTTCCTCAAGGAACTCGAAGTGGCGATGCTGGAAGGCCGCGCCGATCTCGCCGTGCATTCGCTCAAGGATGTGCCGGCCGAACTGGAGCCCGGTTTTACGCTGCCGGCGATCCTGCCACGCGCCGATGCCGCCGATGCGTTCATCAGCAACGACTTCGCCGACTTGGCCGCACTGCCCTTCGGCGCACGCGTGGGCTCCTCGTCGCTACGTCGACAGGCGCAATTGCGCGCCGTACGGCCTGATCTTGAGCTGCTCGATCTACGTGGCAACGTAGGTACGCGATTGAGCAAACTCGATGCGGGTCACTTCGAAGCGATCCTGTTGGCCTGTGCGGGGCTGGAACGACTGGGCCTGCATGGGCGCATCCGTAACCGACTCGCCGCACCCACTTGGCTGCCCGCACCGGGACAGGGGGCCATCGCGATCGAGGCGCGTAATGATCGCCCGGCCGTGCTGCAACGGCTGGCGGTGCTGGACGATGCCGATACCCGCCTCGCGGTAAGTGCCGAGCGCGCGATGAACCACGCACTGGGTGGCAGTTGCACCGTACCGGTCGGCGCGTGGTGCACGGTCACCGAGCGTGGATTGCACCTGCACGGCCTTGTCGGCGATGCGGCCAGCGGCCAGTTGATTCGTGCGGAAGCCGCGGCTGAAGGCGATCAAGCGGAGGCGTTGGGTCGTCAGGTGGCTGAGGCACTGTTTGCGCAGGGCGCTGGCAAATTGCTCGGCCACTGACAGCGCTACTGATATCAATACGCAAAGGCCCTGCCGCCAACGGCAGGGCCTTTTGTTTGGAGCGACATACCGCTACTGGGTAGCGGCGGTGTCCGTCAGATGTTGTAGACGATGTTGGTCGTGGTCAGCGTGTCGGTCTTGCGGACACCCGGCAGCACGGTGCTGTTGTAGCGCACTTCAAAGCCCACCTTCAGCGACAGCTTCTTGGTCATGCTGACCGCGATGCCTGCGTCGTTCTGGTAGTACTTGTTCTTGGAGCCTGCTTCGACCAGAAACGTATCGTCAAACGAGGTGTTGGCGGTGAGGCGGTATTTGTAGTTGACCAGGCCACGCGCCACGGCTTCGTCCTGCCGCGACTGGGTGAAGGGCACGTCGACCCCGTTTATCAGGACCGTGCTTGAAGCTGGCTGGTATTCCTTGAAACCAGGACCGATTTCGAACGACAGCTCGGTGCGATCGGTCTTCAAGGCGATATAGCCGTAACCCACCGAGACGACGGCCTGCCACCGGTTGGCGCCGAAATCATCGTGCTCGTAACGCGCGGCGGTCACGATGTAGCTGCGCGTATCCAACTTGTAGCCCACCGAGGCACCCATGTCGTAGCGGTTCGCCGTGGTGTCGAACTGGTTGACCGTGGCACCTGCCGAATCGGTCACCTTCACCTGGCCCTTGGAGCGCAACGCATCCAGGAAGAAGTTGTTCTTCCACTGGTCGGTTTCCTGGTTCATGCCCAACTTGGCGTTCAAGTTTTGCGAACGTGAGTTACCGGTGGTCGATGCGAAGCCGAGTTCGCCTGAGCCCGTCCAATCACCGTTGTTATTGGTCGTGGTGGTGGCGCCAGCGTCATCTGCCTGTGCAGCGAAGCAGGTCAACGATGCGAGCAGCGCACTCGCGATCAGTATCTTCTTCATTGGGGGGAGGGTCCTTTTGTTAAAACAATGTTCCGCACGCACATTAGCCGAGTGGCTTGAATCTTTCGTGAATATTTCTGCCGGCGTTACACGTATTCGGTATCACCCGTACCGAATTACGACTCCCGGTGAGAAGCGCGGCGATGCAGCGCGATATCGAACAAATGAAGCTCCAGGCTTTTGCCCGATACGCAGGCCAGCGCCGCCAGCAGCGCCATCCAGCGGTTATCGCTGCCGGCGTGCGCCAGCAGTAGGCTCAGGCAAGGTATGGCGTAGGTAAGCGCAGCAGCGACGAATCGCTGCGTCTGCAGGCCCTTCAGAATGTCTGGTGCCTCGCGGCCATCCACTGAGACTGACTGCAACGCCTGCCAACGCATGCCCTCCACCAACCCCAACAGCAGGGCAAGCAGCAATAACCCGAGGATCCACGGACGCCCACCGCCTGGCCAATTGCTGGCGTCCTGCGAAATCACGCATAGCCACAGCCACAAACCACCGCCATACCAGGCTGACACCACCCGGCTGATCGGCATTTGGCTTGCGATACCCGATAGCTCCGGCAAATGGCGTGCTCGATAGCCGTAAGCGCTGAGCACCACGCTGGCCAGACTGCACACCATCAGCGTCGCACCCACCAGTCGGGTGGCCCAGAAATCATTGTCGCCATGCGCCAACCCCGCCACGCCCAGCATCGGCAGATAGGTTGCCAGCAGCATTAAGGTCTCGCGTGTGGGCCGCTGCCGGTGACCAAACCGCCAGCCGTACCAGTCCGGCATCATCGGCAACAAGCGCAGGCTGGCCAGCAACGGGCCCACACTGACGAACACGCAGCCCAGCATGAGCGGCACCAACGCTTCGCCACGACCAGAGCTGTAGATACCCAGCGCCAGCGCCAGACCCAGCAACATCCACAAGCCATAGCCGCATATGGTCAATACCAGCAGCAGCATCTGCACCAACCCACTGGGCAGGCTGCCGTTGTCAGACATTCGATTTTCGGGTGACATGATTCGCACATCGGGGGATGGGGAACGGCACATGCGCCGCTTGCAGCGACCATGCACCATGCCCATGCTACACAAAGCCTGCTGCCGACAATCGACATGGACCGCTACGAGCGCATTCTTACCCTGCACCGACTGCTGAAATCGGCGCACTATCCCGTACCACTGCCGCAGCTGATGGACGAGCTGGAGTGCTCGCGCGCCACGCTGTACCGCGATGTGGCGTTCCTGCGCGATGCGCTGGGCGCACCACTCGAAAGCGCGGGTGGCGAACACGCGGCCTTCCGCTACGAAGCGGGCCAAGGCGAGCGCTTCGAGCTGCCCGGCCTCTGGCTCACGTCCGACGAGCTGGCCGCGTTGCTCGCACTCAATGAGTTGATCGGTCGCTCTGGCCCGGGTGTGCTGGCAGGTGCGCTGGCGCCCTTCAAGGCGCGCATCGAAAACCTGTTGTCCGACCAGGGCAGCGGCAAGGCGCTGCCGATCGAGCGTATCCGGGTGATCCCGTGGGGTGAGCGCAAGCTCGACCAACAGGCCTTCCGTATTGCTGCGGGCGCCGTGCTGGAACGAAAGCAGCTGCGCTTCCGTTACCGCGCACGCACCACCAATAGCGACAGTAAGCGCACGGTCTCGCCACAGCGCCTTACCCATTACCGCGACAACTGGTATCTGGACGTGTGGGATCACGACCGCGAGGCACTACGCAGTTTCGCGGTGGATCGCATCGCCGAGCCACAGGCACTGGACGCTGCCGCGATCGATGTGGCCGAGAACGATCTCAACGATTTGCTTGCTTCCAGCTACGGCATCTTCGCCGGTAAGCCGAAGGCGTGGGCCACCATCCGCTTTTCCGAGCACGCGGCGCGCTGGGTTGCTGATGAGCATTGGCACTCGCAACAGAAAGGCAGCTGGCTGTCCGACGGTCGCTATGAATTGCAGCTGCCGTACTCGAATTCGAAGGAGTTGCTGATGGACGTGCTCAAGCATGGTCCGGATGCGGAAATCGTCGCGCCATTGCCGTTGCGCGAGGAAATGAAGATCCTGCTGCAGCTGGCGCTTGGCGGGTACCAATCGCCACCACGCTGAGTCTGCTATGAGCCACACCGATCTCTTTGACAGCAGCGCACCGCGCAAACCCACCGTTGCGTTGGCACTCGGCGCCGGTGGTGCGAAGGGCCTGGCCCATATCGGCGCCATCGAGGAGCTCGAAGCCCACGGGTTCGAAATCGTTGCTATCGCAGGCAGCTCGATCGGCGCGCTGATCGGCGGCATCTATGCCACGGGCAAGCTCGACGTATACCGCGACTGGGTGACGACGCTGGCCAAGTTCGACGTGCTCAAACTCGTCGATTGGACGTTTTCCGGCGGCGGCTTGATCAAGGGCGAGAAGATCATCGGCACCTTGCGCGAGCTGGTTGGCGACGCGCATATCGAGGAACTGCCGTTAGCGTTCACTGCGGTGGCCACCGATATCGATCGCGAGCGCGAGGTGTGGCTCAGCCGCGGCTCGTTGTTCGATGCGATACGTGCATCCATCGCGATTCCCACCGTGTTCCGTCCGCACCGCATTAACGGTCGTCGACTGATCGACGGCGGACTGCTGAACCCGGTACCGGTGACACCCTTGATCCGCGAGCATGCCGATTTCCTGATCGCGGTGAGCATGGACGGCCCCGCTGAGTTCGTAGCAGCGGAGGTCGCAAACGACGAGTCAGGCGGCACTCGCCAACGACTCGGCAACCTGCTTGGTCGGCTACTACCACACGGCGCAGACAAGCCACCCGCAGAGAGCAAGCCGCACGAATCGGGCGCGCTGGAACTGCTCGGCCAGTCGATGGATCTGATGCAGGCCAACTTGTCGCGACTCCGCCTGGCGGCCTATGCGCCGGACCTGCTGATCCAGCTACCGCGCAATGTCTCCACCCCGTACGAGTTCTATCGCGCGAAGGAACTGATCGAGCTAGGCCGTGAGCGCACGCGGCAGGCTATAGCGACCTGGCAGCCAAGCACGCGGTAATCGCGTTGAGGGCCCTTGCACAGCACAGCACTCTCAAGTCGTTACCGCGGCCCGTGCGCGTGCAGCCACACTTCTAGGTAAGCCTTCAAAGCCACCGCATTGTTGTGTTCTTCATCGCGTGCGCCGAACAGCAGGGTGACGTGGTGTCGCTCTGCCTGCTCGGCCAAGGGGCGTAAGTCTTCGGTCTTTCCATCCAGCTCGCTGGCATAACGATGACGGAAGCACTCCCAGCGCACCGGATCGTGGCCGAACCATTGGCGTAGTGCGGTTGATGGCCCAAGGTCCTTCATCCAGACGTCGATCGCCGCGTCTTCCTTCTTCAGGCCGCGCGGCCACAGGCGATCGACAAGTACACGCCGGCCATCGGACTTTGCCGCCGGCTCGTAGACACGTTTGATACTGATGCTCATGGATCAATCACTCCCTCTCGGGAAGATTTCCAGCATACGCCTCGTCGTATAACGCTGCGTGACGAGTATCAGATATTAGAGTTCCTCAACACGCGTCACCTTGCCACGGCGCATCAACCAAGCCACACCGCGCAGGTCAGCCAAGCCCACCCATAGGCGGTCGAGCATGCCGTACTTGGAGGTGCCCGCGGTGCGTGGACGATGACCCACCGGCACGCTCTGACTCTGGAAGCCGGCGCGCTTGACCAGCGCCGGCAGGTAGCGATGCATATGGTCGAAATACGGCAAACGCAGAAACACTTCGCGCTCGAACAGCTTGAGGCCACAGCCGGTGTCCGGTGTGGCATCTCGCAGCATGCGCGAGCGCACCGCATTGGCGACCTTCGAGGAGATGCGCTTGTTGAAGCTGTCCCGGCGCGTTGTGCGCCAGCCGGCGAACAATCGCACGTCGGGCGCTGCCGCATCGCGTGCAGCGATGAGCTTGGGCACGTCAGCCGGGTCGTTCTGACCGTCGCCATCCAGCGTGGCGATCCACGGCGACTGCGCCGCACGCACGCCATTCCATACCGCCGTGCTCTGCCCGCTGCGCGTGACATGGTGCAGTACGCGCAATTCTGGATAGATAGCCTTCTGCGCCGCCAGCACCGCACGACTATCGTCGCTCGAATCGTCGTCGACGTAGATCACTTCGAAATCAACACGACCACGCAATGCCGCAGCGATCTCGGCAAGCAGCGGCGGGATGTTGTCGCGCTCGTTGAAGACGGGGACGACGACGGATAGTTGCGGCATGGGGATAGCCTTGGTTTTGCAAAAACAGGACGAACGGGCGGCCGGATTCTAACAGGGCCTTAAAAACAGAAAAGAGTGAAGAGGAGTGAGAAAAGAGTCAGAGCGTGCCAGCGTTACCCTCTCGTTTCTCACTCCTCTCCACTCTTTTCCTATGCAAGTTCCTAACGAATTTTGCCAAGAATGCCGTCGAGTTCGTCGTTGCTGTGATAGTGGATGACCAGCTTGCCGCGACCACCGCGACCGTGTGCCACCTCGACCCGCGTGGCGAAACGCTCGGCCAGCTCGCGCTCCAGATCAGCGATGTTCGGATCACGCGCTGTCGCGCTCTTGGCCTTGCCCTTCGGTGCGGTCTGCGCGCGGCGCGCGGCCTCTTCCAGCTCACGCACGCTCCAACCGTTACGCGCGGCTTCCAGCGCCAGGCGCTCAGCATCGCGCTCAGGCAAGGTGAGCAGGCACCGGGCATGACCCATTTCCAGTTTGCTTTCGTCCAGCAGCTTCTTGATCGACGCCGGCAGCTCGGTAAGGCGCAGCAGATTGGATACTGCCGCGCGTGAGCGGCCAACCGCATCGGCGGCCTGCTGGTGGGTAAGGTCAAAATCGTCGATCAGGCGCTTGAGTGCATCGGCTTCTTCCAGCGGGGTAAGGTCCTGACGCTGGATGTTTTCGATCAACGCCATCGCTGGTACGGCGATTTCCGGCACGTCCTTGACCAGCGCCGGCAACTCGCTGAGCTGGGCACGCTGGGCGGCGCGCCAACGACGCTCACCGGCGATCAGCTCAAAGCTGTTGTGGCCGATGGCACGTACCACCACCGGCTGGATCAGGCCTTGTGCCTTGATCGAGGCGGCCAACTCGTCCAGCGCTTCGTCATTCCAGTGTCGGCGCGGCTGGTACTTGCCGGGCTGGATCTGCTGAATCGGCAGCATGCGCAGCTCTCCCTCCTGCTCGATTACCGAGGGAGTACCTTCGCCATCGCCACCAAGTAGTGCATCCAACCCGCGTCCGAGTCCACGTTTTTTCGCGGCAGCCATGCTTACTCCTGGTGAATGTGCTCGGACGCGTTCAGCGTTTCTTCCACGCCGTCGTCGTGCATGTCGTGCAATGCGGTGACCGCCGCTTGCGCACCGCGCTCGCGACGAATCATCTCGCCAGCGAGGCCGATGTAGGCGATCGCACCGCGTGAGCTGCGGTCGTACAGGTGAATCGGTTGACCGTGGCTCGGCGCTTCAGCCAGGCGCACGTTGCGCGGAATGATCGAGCGCAACACTTTGTCGCCGAAATGCTGGGTGAGCTGCGCGGAAACTTCGTTGCCGAGGTTGTTGCGCACGTCGTACATGGTGCGCAGCAGGCCTTCGATCTCCAGTTGCGGATTCAAGCGCTGACGTACCGCCTTCACCGTATCCAACAAGCTGGATAGCCCTTCGAGCGCAAAGTATTCGCACTGCACCGGAATCAGCAGGCCATTCGCTGCAGTCAACGCATTAAGCGTGAGCAGGTGCAGTGACGGCGGGCAGTCGATCAGGATGGTCTGGTACTTGTCGGCGACCTTCGCGAGCTGTTCCTTCAGCCGGCTCTCGCGCGCCAGCGCATCCATCAACTTGAGTTCGGCAGCGGTCAGATCGCCGTTGCCAGGCAAAAGGTCGTAGTGCGCTTCGGTGCTGACGATGGCTTGTTCAATCGACACCTCTTCAAGCAACACCTCGCAGCCATTCGGCTTGGCGAGACGCTTATCCACGCCCGATGCCATCGTGGCATTGCCTTGCGGATCAAGATCGACAAGCAACACTTTGCGCTTCGCAGCGGCCAATGCCGCAGCGAGATTGACTGCCGTCGTGGTCTTGCCGACGCCGCCCTTCTGGTTGGCGACAGCGATAATGCGGGCCATGTCTCGTCGATTCATGTGCGCGAAAGGGGGCTTAGATTAGCAGGCCAACTGCACGCTGGCCGAAATCGACTCAAGCGCCTGTCCGGCCAAGCACCACAAGGCTACGTTCCGCGTCCAAGCCGGGGACTGCCAGCGCGTGGATACCCCGCACCGCGAAGCCGGCCGGTACGCCCGGCAACTCTTCGTCGGGAGCCTTGCCCTTCATGGCCAGCCAGATCCCGTTCGGCGCCAGCAAATGGCCGCCCCAACCCAGCATGTCGGCGAGACTGGCGAAAGCACGCGCAGTGACACAGTCGAACTGGCCCTCGACCTCTTCCACGCGCGACTGCACCGCACGCACGCCATCGAGCTTCAACGCGCGGATCGCCTCACGCAGGAAACGCACCTTCTTGCCGTTGGAATCCACCAGCAGGATTTGTCGCCCTGGCGCCGCAATCGCCAGCGGGATGCCTGGCAGGCCGGGGCCGGTGCCGAGATCGGCCAACGTCTCGCCCTGTACATACGGCAGGATCGCCAGTGAATCGAGCAGATGACGAGTCACCTGCTCGGCCGGATCGCGCACGGCGGTGAGGTTATACGCCGCATTCCAGCGCTCGAGCAGCGCCTGGTAGTCGAGCAACCGCTCCACCGCACCAGACGGCAACGACAGACCAAGCGCGGCGATGCCCTGTTCGAGTCGGCTTTGTAGGGCAGTGCGCGCAGTCATGCAGGTTCCAATGGTCGGTGGCGAGGGTCGGGCAGTATCCGGCCACACCCTACAAAAAGAAAACCCGCCGTCATGGCGGGTTTAAGGCTTTCCCCTGGACCGGGCGCTCTTGGGCAGCCCTGTGTCTTATCGGTTTAGGCGAACTCAAGCTCGACCCGGGTCACCATGACGCCGCGCTCGCGCAGCGTGCCGTTCAACGTTTGCTTCAGATGTGCGCTCATTTCACGGCTGTCGACATTCGCGATCTCGGCCTCTTCGCGCAGCGCATCGAGCGCGCCGCGACGGATCAACTGATCAGCCTGCTCAATCACCGCATCGGCGCGTTCCGGCTCCAGCACCTGCCAGTACACCGTGCCGCGCACGTCGTGCGCGCTGGCCAACGGTTCCTGAAAATGCAGCACACGACCGCCGAGATCGATGCGATGGGCAACGCGGTCGAGCAATGGCAGCACCATATGCGTGCCTGGCTGCAGCAAACGCATCGGCTTACCGTGGCGATAGAGGCTGTACACCTGGCCGAGCGGCACACGCTTGACTGCCATCGCGATGAACGCGAGCAAGGTCAGGCAAATGGTCAGAATCAAGATATTCATGGCAGTAAAAACAGTGGTTTACCTGTTATTTCTTCGTCTTCTGCAGGAACTGCAGCGTACAGCCGCATGAGTGGACAAATATTAATGTTTATTTAACGACAAAGCGACTTGCTGCTACGAACCCCTAACAAACCGCGAAATGGCCACCCAGAACGCCTGGGATACCAGGGCTGGATGAGACATCTCACCGTGAATTGAGTGAAGCATCACCCGTACCAGAACGACACTGACCGACAAATCTTTAACAAGGTTCCATGATTTCGCCACGGCGATCACACGCCGCTCAGCCGAAATCGTCCGGAAGCCGCCCCGTTGCTGGGATTCCGGAACGGTGTGCTCTTCGCATCTGTAACCTCCGCACGCGCTGAAACGCACAAGGGCGCAGGCGGTGATGCCTGCGCCCTTGTCGATTAGGGCAACCCCGGACGTGGAGCGTCAGAACTTGCCGGCACGGAAGTCGGCAATCGCCTCGTGGATCTGCTCCGGCGTGTTCATCACGAACGGGCCGTAGCGTGTCACGGGCTCATTAAGCGGCTGACCGGCCACCAGCAATACGCGCGACGGTGCGACGCCGCCAGCAATGCGTACGTTTTCGCCGCTCGACAGCACCGCCAGTTCGCTGCGCGCCAGCTTCTCGCCAGCGACCTGTGCATCGCTACCGTCGAATACATAAGCGAACGCGTGATGGCCTTCCGGCAGTGGGATATCGATCTGCGCACCAGCTTCGACGGCGATATCCAGATAGATCGGCGCGGTGACGATACCTTCCACCGGACCGGTGGCACCGGCCAATGTGCCAGCGATCACTTTCACGGTGACGCCATCTGCGGGATGCACGACCGGAATGCGCTCGGGGCCAATATCCTGATAACGCGGCGCGGTCATCTTGTCCTTCGCCGGCAGGTTCACCCACAGTTGGAAACCCCACATGAGGCCGTTCTCTTGCTGCGGCATTTCCGAATGCAGGATGCCGCGGCCCGCGGTCATCCACTGCACGCTGCCCGGAGTGAGGTCACCGCGATTACCGTGGTTGTCACCATGCTGCATGTGCCCGGCTAGCATGTAGGTGACAGTCTCGAAGCCGCGATGCGGATGCTCGGGGAAGCCTGCGATGTAGTCGCCCGCCTGGTCGGAACGAAATTCGTCCAGCAGCAGGAACGGATCGAGCATATCTAGGCCCGGCTGGCCGATGACGCGCTTGAGCTTCACGCCCGCGCCGTCGGATGTGTCGGTGCCGCGGATGCGGCGGGTGATGGTGCGATCGCTCATGGCTTGCTCCAGCAGGATTAACTGGTCACCAAGATGGCCTTGTGGCCATGACTATCCAAGCCTTGCTACGCGAACGGATTGTTCCACCTTCGCAACAACCCGCCGCTACGGGCTCAATGAACCCAATGACCGCTGCGCTGGCGTGGCGGGCTGTGGTCATCGCTCTCTTCCGCCACGGGTTTCGCCATCGCATTGAGTTCTGCCTCAGTGGCAGGGTGCTGATACCAGTAATGATTCACCGCCGTCAGCACGGCCGGCAGTTGCGAGAGGCACTCGTCGTACTCCTCGTCGGTCAGCTTGTCGAAATCCGCCTCGGCGCTGAGCACACCTTCATCCACCGCCAGCGCCATCACCGGGCCGAGCAGCTCCATCAGCGTGGGGTCGTCGGCGAGACGCCCCTCCCACAGCCCGGCACGCAGGTCGATGCCACGACTGAAGCCTTCGCACCAACCCGCAGCAGACAGCATGGGGCCGGCTTCGGTATCCACTTCGCCGAGGATCGGCTCGTAGGCATCCACTTCAATCTCAGCGCTGATTGAATCGTTGAGCTTGGCCAGCAGGGCGAGCACGCGATTGCCTTCCGTCTCGTCGACGAATGGCTCATGCAGCACTTCGTGCAGCCACTCTTCCGGCAGCACATGCAGCGGGCCCACGGTGAGCGCGCTGAGCAGGCCGTGCACACCGTCCAGCAGCAGGTGACCGTCATCCGCCGAGGCATGGGCGCGCAGGTAGCGGTCCAGTTCTTCCAGTTCGTTGTCGTCCAGCGAGCTGGGCCAGTCGGTCTTCGGTGTATTCATCAGATATCCAGATCCAGCGTCACCGGGGTGTGGTCCGAAGGCCGCTCCCAGCTCCGCGGTATACGGTCGATCGCTGCCGCAGTGGCAGCCGTTTTCAATGCCTCGCCGATCAGGATCAGGTCGATACGCAGGCCCATGTTGCGCCGGAATCCTGCCTGTCGGTAGTCCCACCAACTGTAGTGTTCGCCACCCTGTTCGAACAGCCGAAAGCTGTCGTGCAGGCCCAGATCGGTGATCGCTTTTAGCGCGGCCCGCTCGGGCGGTGAGCAGAGAATGTCTTCGCCCCAGGCAACGGGGTCATACACGTCACGGTCGTCGGGCGCGATGTTGAAATCGCCCAGCACCACCAGTTGCGGGTGACGTTCAATCTCGCCCGCCAGGAAGTTGCGAACCTTGGCCAGCCAGTCGAGCTTGTAGGCGTACTTTTCATCGCCCACGGCCTTACCGTTGACCACGTACAGGTCGACCACACGCAAGTTACCGATGGTGGCGGCAAGAATGCGCCGTTGCGGGTCGTCCAGCCCAGGAATGTCGGTGACGACATCCGTCGGCTCGGTACGGGCGAGGATCGCCACGCCGTTGTAGGTTTTCTGCCCGGCATACACGGTGTGATAACCGGCCGCGAGCAACGCATCGCGCGGAAACTTCACGTCTTCCAGCTTGGTTTCCTGCAGCGCCACGATGTCCGGCTGCGCCTCGGCCAACCATTGCAGCAGATGCGGCAAGCGCACATTCAGCGAATTCACATTCCACGAGGCGATTTTCATCGTCACATTGTAAAGGATGTGCCCGGCCACGCTCCGACCAGGCATGCAATGCAAACCATGCCGATGGTCACGATTGACAGATCCTCAAGTGTATTGTTGTATTGATACACATGGATGCCTCATTACTCACCATACAACCCGCCGTGCCCGAGCCAATCTATCGGCAGATTGTGGCGCAGCTGCGACGGCTGATCGCCAGCGGCCAACTCACGCCTGGTGAACTGCTCCCCTCGGTGCGCGATGTGGCCGGCTTCCATGCGGTGAATCCGATGACGGTGTCACGCGCCTACGGCATAGCCGAAAGCGAGGGCCTGCTTGAACGCCTGCGCGGCAAGGGCATGGTGGTGGCCGCCACGCACAAAGCTACGCACAGCCAGAACCAACGATTGGCTCTGCTGGAGCCGCAATTGCTGGAACTGGCGCGACACGCCAGTGAACTTGAATTGCCTGCCGAACCCGTATTACGGCGGCTAGCCAAACTGCTGGGGGAATGAATGCTCGCCTCGATTACCTTGATCGCTCTCGCCGCCTACCTGCTTATCGGCGAGCCGCTGCTTGGGCGCATCGCCCATCGGCGTCTGCTAGCCGCATTGGATACCGGTGATAGCGGTGCACGCCTGCGTTTCTATCGCCAGTGGACATGGCAAGGCTGGGCTCTGGCGCTGATCACTCTCGTACTAACACTGGGCGTTGCCGGCTGGACCCCAGCGCAACTGGGACTGTGCCTGCCACATAACCTGCCGGGATCCAACGAAGCCCATTTTGGCTTTCTTGTCGGCTTCATACCGACGGCTATAGCTGGAATGGTGATTACCGTCGTCGTCCTACGCAGAAACAAAGCAGCGGCCGCCCGCATGGCTGGAGGCGCGAATGTCACCCGCATGCTGCCGCGAACATCTCGTGAACGCTGGGGTTTCGCAGCGCTGGCCGTTACTGCCGGACTTACCGAAGAACTGATCTGGCGTGGTTTCGGTCTGGGCGCCCTGCACTCTGTGCTGCCGCATGCCCACTCCGTGCTACTCGTTGCCCTGGCTGCGCTGGCCTTTGGCTGGGCGCATTTGTACCAGGGCTACACGGGCATGTTGGCTGCCGGTGTCCTTGGCGCACTACTGGCCGTGCTGTACATCGACACCGGCAGTTTGCTGTGGCCGATGCTGGTGCATGTGTTGCTCGACTTGAAAGCACTGCTGATTCCCGTAGGTGCCGATACACATCCGACTACAGCATCGCCTACAGCAAGGAACCCGTCGCCATGAGCGTCGGCGGCGTTTCTTGCCGCAGACAACAAACCGCCAGCGCGCAGGTACTGGCCCATCCCTTCGTCACCCGCCCATCGCATGGCGTGGCTGAAACCGATCGATAACTTGTTGGGGGATTCTCAATGAACGCCGCATTACAGGAAGTTGCACGCTCGTCCATTTCTCCTCTGGCCGTCCACGGACTGGCGCACTGCTACGAAGGTAGCAACGTGCTGACCGGCTTGGATCTCGCACTGGAACCGGGCAGCGTATTGGGCCTGATCGGTCGCAACGGCGCCGGCAAATCCACATTGATCCGCGCCATGCTCGGGCTGCTCGTGCCGCTGGCCGGCTCGGCATTCGTCTTCGGCGAGCCGGCGCTCAAGCTCAGCGACGCGACGAAAACACGCATTGGTTACGTGCCGCAGCAACCGGAGGCACTGGCATGGCTGACGGCGCAGCAGATGCTCGATTACGTCGGCCGCTTTTATCCGCGCTGGGATGCCACGTTCGTAAAAAACACCCTGACGCGCTGGCAGATTCAGCCGAACAAGTTACTGGCCAAGCTATCCCCCGGTGAGCGCCAGCGCGTCGACCTGATCCGTGCGCTCGCCTCTCAACCGGAACTGCTGGTGCTGGATGAGCCCGCCGCTGCGCTCGACCCGGTAGCGCGTCGCGAGCTGTTACGCGAAGTGGCCATGCGCGCGGGTGAAGCCGGCACCACCGTGTTGTTCTCCACCCATATCGTGTCGGACCTTGAACGCGTGGCGTCGGATGTCGCGTTTTTGCATCAGGGCGAGCTGCTGATGCGTTGCAGCGTCGACGAGACCAAGGAGCGCTATGCGCGATTGTGGCTGCCGGCGAAGATGAGTATCGCTGCGCCCACGCAGTCGCTCAGCCGACGACGCCATGAGGATGGCAGCCTGAGCCTGATGGTAGAGCGCGATGCCAACGGCCACTGGCCCGAAGCCGCCACGCTGCCCGGCGCACGCATCGATGCACTGGGGCTGGAGGATCTGTTCGTGGAGATCGCCGAATGAATCTGCAAGCCGTGATGCTGGCGCCCTGGCGTGCCTGCAGACCCGCCATGCGCTGGACGGCGCTGGTGATTACCGTGCTCGCCGTACTTGGCGCCATCGCTATGGGCATGTTCTTACACCAATCCGATTGGTGGATCGGCTCGCTCGCGCTCCTGAGTTTCGGCAACGGCTTCCTATGGGCTTTTGTGTTTTCCAGCATGGCTCTGCTGGCCGTCGATGCACGCCAATTGCGCATACCAGGTGTGCAGCGCAACGTAATCGCAGCAATGCTGTTGTATGGCCTGCTCTGCGTAACCCTGCCTGCGGGCGCGCTGGCTCTGTTCGCCGGCCATGCCCTGACCATCGCGACCTTGCTCGCATTGGGTTGTCTATGCGGTCTGCTGTTCGGGCTGTTACCACGCATTTTGAGTGCGTTTGCGGGCTTCCTGCCCATGACGTTGCAAGCGTTGCCTGCACGCTTGCACTTGCCAGGACCATCGACGCCGGATTTCATCCACTGGGGTATACCCACAGCGCTGGCGATGTTGTTGATCGCAGCGCTCTGCTGGCGCCGGTTGCTGCATGCGGATGATCCCTATAAAGGTGGCATGAGCGAACCGATGGTGCTGCAGTTTCGCCGCGGCAACTTCGGCAATGGCTGGAATATTCGCAGCGGCTTTGCCGGTGGTGGCGTAGATAACACGCAGCAGATCCGTAACCGTCCCGACTGGATGCAGCCCAAGGCCGATCTGCGCGGATGCGGGCCAGACCACGTTGTGCACAGTTTGCGGGTGGCACTCGGTGGCCTGTTTATACCGCTCACCCTGACAGGGCGACTGCGCCAGCTCGCACTGCTACTCATACCGAGCATGCTGTTCGTGGTGCTGATGACGATAAGCAGCTTTCACGAGCACGCTACCCATGCGTGGGCTTCGGCCTGGCACGCCGGCGGCATGCTCATGCTGATCTGGTTCGGTGGCTTCGGCAGCGCGATGCTTTCGATCTTGTTACTGGCGCCACTGCAACAACGTTGGCAGAAAACCAATGCCGAGTTGCCGCTACTGGCGCTGCTGCCCGGGTTGCATAACGCCGCGTGCATGAAGCGCGATCTGCTACGCGCCATTCTGCTGCTGCCCTTGGGAGCGCAGACGCTGTTGCTGCTGGTGTTGCTGGCCTTGGCCAATGGGCTACACATGAGCCTGGCGAGCACGGTGCTCTTGTCGCTCAGCCAGCTGGGGGGTATCGGCTTTATGTTGGCGTTTGCGTTGTCCACGATAGGCGGCCGGCCGGTATCGAACTGGGGCGCCGGCCTGCTCGCTGCATTCGGTTACGGCTTGATCTGCATAAGCATTTTTTTGCCGACGCTGAGTAACGGCGTCCAGCTCGACCTTGGCGGCCTCTGGCTCACCCTGCTCGCCGCCGCGTGGGCCACCCTCATCGTGATGTTGCTCTGGCTTGGTCGTCGCGGCTGGCGTGGTCTGCAAGAACGACCGCATCCGTTCTTACCTAATTGACTGGTTGTGTCGAAACGGACGATTTGGGTCCTCCGTCGATCTCCTGCTAGCGTGACGGCCTTCCCCGAGCCTATTCGAAGGTTACCGCCATGTTGAAACCTGCCCGTTTGCTGTTGCCGCTGCTGGCGGTGGCATTCGCGCCCGCCGTATTGGCCGACACCACCGCGTCGTTTGATACCGCCTCTGTGCGCAGCACGGCCGATCCACGTATCCAGGCGTTGCTCGCCAATTTGAGCAAGGTGAGGCAGATCAGCGAAGTGGCGCTATCTCCTGATGGTCACCAGCTTGCCTGGGTGGTGTCGACGGACGGTAAACCGGCGATCGAACTGGCGGATGCCGATGGTAAGAACGCGAAGCACATCGGGCTGGCTACGCGATCCGCCGGCTGCAGCGAGGACGGTATCGCCTGGGCACCCGACTCGCACCACCTCGCGTTTCTCTCCAATTGCGGCAGTGCCCAGAGCGGCATCGGTGGCAAGCAAAAGGACCTCTATGTGGTCGATACCCGCGACCCGGGCAAGCCTGCGCTTTTAACGCGCCTACGTGGCTATGCCGATGGCCTGAGCTGGTCGCCCGACGGTAAGACGCTGGCCCTTCTGTACGTGGAAGGCGCCACCCGCATGGCCAGCGCGCTGGCCGCGGCCAAACCGGCTGCCGGCGAAATTGGTGTCGAAGGGCTCGAAATACAGCGCGTGGCTACCGTGGCTGCCACGGGTGGCGAGTTGCAACAGATCACGCCTGCCGGCGCCTATATCTATGAATTCTCCTGGGCGCCGAATAGCCAGCGGATCGCGTATGTCGCCGCACAGCCGCCCGGCGACAACAACTGGTGGATCGCCAAGCTCTATACACAAGATGCGCAAGCTGGTGCCAGACCCACAGGCGTGGTCGATCCGAACACCGTGCAGGGTCCCTTGCATGGCCTGCAGATCGCGCTACCACGCTGGTCACCGGACGGTTCGCGGATCGCCTTTATCGGCGGCCTGATGAGTGACCAAGGCGCCACGGGTGGCGATATCTATAGCGTGCCAAGCAACGGTGGCGCGGTGACTAATCTCACCCCAGGCACGCATGTCACACCTGCGTGGCTGAGCTGGACTGGGCCACAATCGATGCTGGTCAACCAGTTCAGCAACGGCCAGGTGCAGCTCGCCGAGTATGCGGTGGAAGCGAACGCGGCCAGCCAGCAACGCGTGCTGTTCACTGTGCCGGCCAGCATCGGCGATGGCAGCGCGTCAATCGCGGTATCGCTATCGCAAGACCATCGCCAGATCGCTTTCATGCAAAGCTCCTACGCCGATGCACCGGAAGTGCATGCAGGCGCACTCGGCACGATGGCGCCCCCTGCGGTTACCGATATCAATGCCGCCTTGAAACCCTCCTGGGGTAAGGCTGAATCCGTCGAGTGGGACAACGATGGTTTCCACGTGCAGGGTTGGTTGCTGTATCCAGCCAACTACGACCCGAATAAAACCTACCCGATGATTGTCGCCGTGCACGGCGGCCCATCGAGTGCGGTCGTTCCGTCCTGGCCTGGCGTGGGCTATGGCAGCGCGCCGCTTTCCGCGTTGGGCTACTTCGTGTTGATGCCTAATCCGCGCGGCAGCTTTGGCCAAGGCGAAAAATTTGTGCAGGCCAATCGCAAGGACTTCGGCTACGGCGATATGCGCGACATCCTCGCCGGTGTCGATGCGGTGGAGAAAAAGGTGCCTGTGGATGATCATCGCCTCGGCCTGACCGGCTGGAGCTACGGTGGCTTCATGAGCATGTTCATACCCACCCAAACGCAGCGGTTCCGCGCGGTGGTGGCCGGTGCCGGCATCGCCAACTGGCAGAGTTACTACGGCCAGAACCTGATCGATCAGTGGATGATCCCGTTCTTTGGCGCATCGGTGTATGACGATCCAGCCGCCTATGCGAAGAGCTCGGCGATCAATTACATCAAGCAGGCGAAAACACCGACCTTGGTCGTGGTGGGCGATCGCGACGCGGAATGCCCGGCGCCGCAATCGTTCGAGTACTGGCACGCACTACGCGCGTTGGGCGTACCCACCACGCTGGTGGTGTATCCAAACGAAGGTCACCACTTCAACAATCCAGCGAATCAGCGCGATGTCTTGCAGCGCGCGCTGAGCTGGTTCGGCAGGTACTTGCCTGCATCGAAGTAAGCCGTAGCACACCACCTGTGAATCAAAAACCGCCGGCCTAAACCACCGGCGGTTTATTTTTTGGCAAAAATCTATTCGCATGAACAGCTAAAATAAATGTAACTTATTGAAATATTTTTACTTGATATGAAATATCTATTCATGTATCTATTCATATCATGTCTTCGCGCACTCAAAATAACGATCGCCTGCTCGCCACCCTGCGCCTACGCCAGGTAGCGACTGCGCGCGAACTAGGCGAGGCACTCGGCGCCAGCCAACCCAGCATATCGAGGCTTCTCACCACGGCGGGAAACCAGGTCGTCAAGATCGGCCACGCGCGTAGCTCGCGTTATGCCGTGGTGCGCGATGTGCGCGGATTGGGAAATCGCTGGCCGTTGTATCGCATCGACACTGCCGGACAGCCGCAGATTTTTGGCCAGCTGGTTGCCTTGCATGGCGGGAGTTGCTGGCTCGATACAGAGCAAGCTGTGAGCTGGCTACGCGATGAATTCAGCGACGGGTTGTTTCCCGGCCTGCCATGGTTCATCGACGATATGCGCCCGCAAGGTTTTCTGGGCCGCCTGTTTGCACAGCAGCACGCACGTGAGCTTGGATTGAGTGAGGACATCATGCGCTGGGATAGCGACGCTGTTCTCGCCGCACTCTTGCGACGTGGCGAAGATGGCCCGGGCAATTTCGTGCTTGGCGAATCGTCACTGGAACGAGCACTGCGCGCCAACCCGATACCGATACCATCGACTGCGCGCGAGCAACGTTATGCCGCACTGGCCGATGCCACGTTGGCCGGTGAACAGGTCGGCTCTTCGGCGGCTGGCGAGCAACCCAAATTCACTGCGTGCGTCGAGACCATCGACGGCCATCAGCGCTACGTCATCGTCAAGTTCTCCGAGCGTGTCGAGACGAACCCTGTGGGAAGACGTTGGGCTGATCTATTGATCAGTGAACACCTTGCCGGCGAGCTGCTGGCTGAGCATGGCCTACCCAGCGCAAAGAGCGAACTGGTCTGGTCCGATGGACGACTCTGCTTCGAGTCCACTCGATTCGATCGCATCGGCTCATATGGCCGGCGCGGCGTGATCTCGCTGGCAGCGTGGAGCGATGCGCATGACGGCATCCGCGACAACTGGGCCGCCGCTGCCGAACGCATGCATCGCCGAGATTGGCTGACCACGGATGCACTGATGCAGATACAACAACTGTGGTGGTTCGGCCAGATGATCGGCAACACCGATATGCACTTCGGCAACCTGGCCTTCTTTCTCGACGACGCGCTCCCGCTTACGCCATGCCCCAGCTATGACATGCTGCCGATGCTTTACCGGCCCGCCAGCAGTGGCAGCATGCCACCACGCGACTATCAGCCACCGCCGCCGATTCCAGCTGCGCTACTGCAATGGCAGCAAGCAGCTGTGTGGGCCACGGCATTTTGGCAACGTGTCGCCGAACATGCCGACGTGAGTACGGATTTCCGTAGCATCGCTGACGATAATCGCGCGCACATGGTCCATTTACGCCAACGCTTCGGCTAACAGATCACTTATTTACGCTGGTCCAAGTGCAGCGATATCAAAACAGCTGCCCCTGTGGTGATAGCTTGCGCGGCGGTACAAAGCGCGTGGTATCCAGATGCAGTTCGCGTGCACGGCCATAACCATGCTTGCGGCAAGCGATCTCGAAACGTCGACGCAACAGATCCGCAAATACGCCCTGCCCACGCATACGCGTCGCAAAGTTGCTGTCGTAATCGCGCCCACCATTCATCTGCTGCACCAGGCTCATGACGTGCTCGGCACGTTGCGGTGCGTGCAATGCCAGCCATTCGCGGAACAGGCTCTTTAACTCGTACGGTAAACGCAGCACGGTGTAACCAGCGCAACGTGCACCGGCCTCGTGGGCCTGCGCCAGCACCGCTTCCATATCCTTATCGTTCAACGCGGGGATGATTGGCGCCACCAACACACCCACCGGCACGCCTGCATCAGCCAATGTACGAATGGCCTGGATACGCCGATGTGGCGCGGTAGCGCGTGGCTCCAGCTTGGCGGCGAGATGGTTGTCCAGCGAGTTAACCGACACGAACACCTGCACCAGCCCTTCGCGTGCCATCGGTGCCAAGATGTCGAGGTCGCGTTCGACCAACGCATTCTTGGTGACGATGGTGCAGGGGTGATGGCATTCGGCTAGGAGCTCCAGCGCCGCACGCGTGAGCCGCCAGCGTTTTTCGATCGGCTGATAAGGATCGGTATTGCTGCCGATGTTGATCGGGCTGATCGTGTAGCCCGGCTTGGCCAACTCCGAGCGCAACACTTCAGCGAAATTACTTTTCGCGCGTAGCTTGGTCTCGAAATCCAGGCCGGGCGAAAGATTGAGGTAGCTATGCGACGGTCGGGCAAAGCAATAAATACAGCCGTGCTCACATCCCCTATACGGGTTGATCGCTTGGCTGAAGGCGATGTCCGGCGAATCGTTGCGGCTGATCACCGAGCGCGCACGTTCCTCTGTCACTTCAGTGCGTGGACGCGGGGCATCCTCGTCGAGCATGGCGCTTTGCCAGCCGTCGTCCTCGGCGTGATGCCGGATGGATTCAAAGCGCCCCTCCGGATTGGAGGCCGCGCCACGACCCTTGTGTGCGTGTGGTGGTCCGATCATGCGGCTAGTTTGCGCCGGCGCAGTCTCAACTAGCGCGACATCGGTGGGGCCACAGCCGCCGACAATTGTTCATCCAGCCACTGTGTCATTTGTACCAGCGGATAATTCTGCTGCAGCTGCCGACCCATTTCATCGAATACCGGCGTTGAGATAGTCCAACCTAGCGGAATGGGGTAGTTGCCCGGACATAAACGGAAATGCCACAGCACGTCGCCACGCATCGGGTTCGCAGGATCGATATGCAGCGATGCGAGCAACCGCGCGCGTGCATATTCACCACGTGCGCTACGGGTATCGAGCAATGCTTTGATCGGTGCACTCACCTCGCCGCTCACCTGTGCAGCATCGATGCCGGTCGGTGCCGGGCAAACTGTCGTATAGAGCGGCAGCAGATGCGTTGGATCGTGTGCCGCGACAAAATCGTGTTCCAGCGGATCGTTACTGATGTGCAGCACGATGATGCGCAACGGCTGCTCGCGTTGTGCCGCGATGCTGCGGAGCCGATAAATCACTTCGAGCAAAGTGGTCGTGCCGGAGTTTTCGAAATAACCGCCATCAACCAACTGCAGCGTGGCAGGTACTGGCGGCGCAACACCGACGGGTGGCGTGGTTTCCAGCGTGCCAGCCGGGCTCACGTAGGTGAAGCGCGCGCTGTTGAGTACCACCTCGCTCAGCGGCACGCGTGGATCGAGCCGGGTCGAACCATCGAACGCAGCCGTCCAGGGCGATGCGATGAACGGTCGAAACGGATGCTGCACAAAACGCGAGCCCTGCTCCACCGTGGTGCTGTTGAGGAACAGTGCTGGTGACGATGTATCCACACTACCGTCGGCGTGCTCGTACAACGCACTGAAGGGTTGCGCGAATGCGCCCATGCCCTGCTGTTGCGCGGCTTGTTCCCACGCGTGGGTAAGCGCGCGGGAACGGTCGTCGAACCATGCACCGGGCAACCAGCGCTGAGTGAAATCGACGAACAACATGTTGGCCAGCATCGGTGCGAGGAAGTCGTGGCTGAGCAGGGTTTGCGCGCGTAACTCCAGATGGGCGGCGTCGGCTGATGACGGCTGACGCAGCAGCGCTACATAACTGGCCAAACCTAGACTGCCACCGGACACTCCGCTTGCGGCGAACACATAGCGTGTAAGCAGCGGCTCGCCGCCAGCACGCGGATGGTGCGCCTGCACCTGTGCCGTGAGTCGGCTCAGCACCATGGCGGTCCACGCCGCACTACGAATGCCACCGCCCTCGGACGACACCACGATGACCGGACACGGCTGCGTGGGTTGGCAACGGCTATCCAGCCACGCGTTGGCATAGGCCGTGAAATCCGGCCTCGATTCCGCAGGTTCGGTAGCCGGGTGCTGATGCGTGCTCATCGCCGGGTACTGCCGCACACGATGGTTGTCGTTCAAATGCAGCGCATGCATCAGCAGGCTGATCAGCAGCAACATCGTAAGCAGTGGCACGCCGCGACGATCGGCCAACATGCAGAGAAAGCCACCGCTCATGCACATGAAGCTGGCACCAAGCAGCAGTATCGCCAGCGGGCCTACGCCATCCAGCATGCGCGGTTGCCATACCACCAGCACGGTGGCCAAGACGTTCAGCGCCATGATCGCCATGAACCAGCCCAACGGCACGCGACCCAGCATGCGTAGATGATGCACGCGTGGCTCATGCGAGGCGCGCATGCCTAACGGCATCGCCTCCGTGCGCTGTCGCCACACATTTACCCAACGACGACGCGTTATGAAGAACCCGATGAGCACCATCGATTCGAGCAACAGACCGGCAGCACGCCATCCACGCCGCGAACACGCCGAGGCCGTGCTGCAGGTACCATGCGGCACGGTGTGCAGCGCCAGCAAAAAGCCCAGCAACACCACTAACGGTACTGCCGCGCCGAGCAGCCGCGGCAACCAGTCACGCAACCAGGCCGCGCGAGGATCTTGTAATGACGGCCAACGTGGATAGACCAGCCGATAGGCCTGCCGCGCGGTGTACCAGATCGCCAGCCCAGCCAGCGCACTGCCGGCGAGCAGCGACAGATATCGGGTGATGCTAGGGTCAGTCCACACGGCGATCAGGAACAGCTCGGCCACCTGATCCACGTTCACCGCAGCGAAGGCGCTCACCGCCAGCACCAGCAGTGAAACGCGAATCGGCTTGCCGTGATCGATGACGATCCCTATCCAGGCAATAGCGCGCCACCACCCTCGCCGTGATGACGAATCCGCTACCTGCATATGCAACCCCTGCACATCGATGTCGATCCGTGGCACCGGCACGCCAGATGCGTGCCCCTGTGCAGATCTTAGAGCCTGTTCAAAGGCTCCGCATCGAGCCATGGGGCACACGTGGGCACGATTGTTTTGCTCGTCATTCCGGCGCAGGCCGGAATCCAGTGGCCGCAAGGCTAGGGTCGAGCGATATCGTTACAAAACGTGCCCACGAAAACTGCAGCAGATGAGTGTTATCGATATTCTGATTACTGAATCCACTGGATTCCGGCCTGCGCCGGAATGACGAGCGTGGAGTGTGCCATCTACATCATGCGCACCTTGATGCTGAATTGCCGAGACTTTGAACAGGCTCTTGGAGCATATCTAAAGTCTCCGTGTAGTTCGTGCCAAGCCGTACCGCCTGCGGATAGGCAAACCGCTCGACTGATCGCCCACTCCAGCTGACCGACTTCACCCCGCCGCGCGTGGCGCACCTATCGGCAGCACGATGCGCTTCTGCGAATCGTTGATCACCTCGGCCGCGGATAAATAGAACGCCAACGCCGCCGTGAGCAAGCCAGCATAACCACCGGCCATGTGCAGCACGGCCGCCCCCGTCCACTCGCCCGCTGCGAGCAGGAAGAAGGTGATCCACAGCACCAGGAAGACCAGCTGCAATGCACGCGGCGAACGGAAGGTAGCGAGCCACATGTAGAACGTGAATACGCCCCACAGGAACAAATACCAGCCGACGAATGCGGGTGGCACCTTATCGTGCAGGAACAACACAAACAGCGCGAACGACCACCAGAACGCCGCGTAGCTGAGGAAGGCCGTGGCACCAAAGGTGTTACCGCGCGGCAGTTCCATCACGCCGGCAATCGCCTGCACGGTACCGCCGTAGGCCATCGCGCAGGCCAGCACCATGTTGAGCGAGTCACCATTGAACCAGCCGGCATTGATCATGCTCAGCAACCATGTCGTCAACGCGAAGCCGGCCAGGCCCAGCGGGGCCGGGTTGGAAAATATCGTTTGCGTGCCTGTACTGCTCATACATCCTCTCCCCGTGATCAGAGCCCGCATGCGGTAGCGGCGCGTACGGCGCTGCTACCGTCACACTCAGAAGTGGTACATCGCGCTCACGTTGACCTGATTGCCATCGGTACTCTTGCGGTTGACGCCGTTGGTGGTGGAATCGAGCTGCGCGTAGATCCACTCCAGCGCGAGTTCGTAGGAACCGGAGGCGTATTCCAGATTGATCGCCGATTGACGGCTCTTGAGCAGGCCCGTCGAACCGTTACCCATCCAGCGGATCACATCGTTCGCATTGGGCTTGCTCATGCCATAGAACACATTGCTGCTCCAATGCGGTGTGAAGTTGTAACCGACCTGTACGAAGCCACCGGTGTCCTTGATGTCCCCGAACTGGGATAGATCACCGAAGATCTCGCCAAGGCCGCTACCCGAATAAGCCAGCGCCTTGAACATCCAGGGGCCGGGTTTCCAACTGCCACCGAGCTCGTAACCGACACTCTTTACCTTGGCTTGGATGGGCGCTTCCGCCGTGTTACCGACACCGCGCAGATCCACCTGGCTGTAGTGCGCTGCGAAATATGCGAGCCAGTCTTTGTCCTGCACATGCAGACGTGCTTCGATCTGCGGACGGAAGTCCGCGTTGCCGGCGGTCAGGTAGTTGGTGTTGTTCACCGCGCCATCCGGGCCGCTCCACGAACCCTCGAACGCGCCTAGATCCAAACGCCAGAGGGGGCCCGTCGAACCGTGGTTGAGCTCCTGCATCCACACGATGCCGGGGAAGCGCCAACCGATGATGCCAGTGCCATAACCCAGTGGGAACGCAATGTGCGAGAGCGATGACGGTGTGTTGTCGATGGGGAACATCAGATCCCACATCTGACCGATCCGCACCGTGCTACCCGTGTCGGGGTTGGTCAGGTCCATATACGCCTGGCGCAGACGCGGTATCGGCTGCTGCTGACTGTAGGCACCGGTGCCGTTATAGCCGCCAAAGAAGTCCATCTCGATGTGGCCGCCGCCGACCCAGTCGCCCGCGAATTTCGCGCCGCTAAAATCGAGCCAGAAGCGAGTGTTGCGTACATCCACACCGCTGAGCGTTCCCTTGGAACCCGCGATGGGGTATTCGGCATTCTGACCGTTGCCGTAAGTGAAGCTCTTGTTCTGACTAAAAGCGGTGGCGTCGATAAAGCCGTGCAAGGCCACCGTTATGCCTGGTGCGCTGACGAAGGTGGGACTCGTCGGAGCCGCTGCCACGTTCTGTGCAGACACACCTTGAGTTGTCGTGCCTTGCGTCGCTGCGGTCTGGCCGGCTACAGCCTGACCCGGCGTAGCCTGCGCGGGCGCAGTCCGCTGCGCCTGCACCATGCTCTTGAGTTCGGCCACTTCCTGTTCCAGCTGATCCACACGCTGCTCAAGTTGCTGCTCATGCGCACTGGTGGTATCGGAACTGCTTGTTGTTGTTTGCGTTTGCGCGTGAACTGCCAACGGCAATCCCAAGGCGCAGGCGATGCTCAATGCGAGCAATGTGCTGCAACGTCGATTGCATGACAATGTCATGTCTGCCTCTCCCCAGGTCAATACACGACCCGAGCATGGCCATGCTGCGTTGCGGCCGCCTATTGGCCAATAGTCGAACCTCGACCAAAGTCGAAGCACGCTCCATACGCGCGCTGCCGAGCTGACGCTACACTCGAAGCCTGTGTTGCCCGCCCCCGCGCGCAGCAAGCCACTTCGTATCGAGCATCCCTTTCGCCCGCAGGAGGCAAGCATGTCCAAGGTCTATCCGGTCAACCCCGCGTTCGCTGCCAAGGCACGCATCCGCAAGGACGACTACGAGAAGCTGTACGCCGAATCCGTACAGAACCCGGACGGCTTCTGGGGCCGCATTGCCGACCGCCTCGAATGGGCACGCAAGCCCACGAAGATCAAGGATGTCTCCTACGATCTGAAGGATTTCCACATCCGCTGGTACGAAGATGGCCTGCTCAATGTGTCGGTCAACTGCCTGGACCGTCATTTGGCCGAGCGCGGCGACAAGACCGCGATCATCTTCGAGGGTGACGACCCCAGCGAGTCGCGCAGCATCACCTATCGCGAGCTGCATGCCGAAGTATGTAAGTTCGCCAACACGCTCAAGCATCTGGGCGTAACGAAGGGCGATCGCGTCGCCATCTATATGCCGATGGTGCCCGAGGCCGCTGTGGCCATGCTGGCTTGCGCACGCCTGGGTGCGATCCATTCGGTAGTGTTCGGCGGCTTTTCGCCAGACTCGCTGGCCGGCCGCATTTCCGATTCGGCCTGCAAGCTGGTGGTCACTGCCGACGAAGGCAAGCGCGGCGGCAAGCATATTCCGCTCAAGGCCAATGTGGATGCGGCACTGGAGCGCCCCGGCACCAACAGCGTGGAAACCGTAATCGTGGTGCGCCGCACCGGTGCTGCGGTGCCGATGCAGTCACCCCGTGACCGTTACTACGACAACCTGATGGACGGCCAATCGGCCGACTGCCCGGCCGAGCCGATGGAAGCCGAGCACCCGCTTTTCACCCTCTACACTTCCGGCTCCACCGGCAAGCCGAAGGGCGTGTTGCATACCTCGGGCGGTTATCTGGTCTACGCCAGCTACACCCACGAACTGGTGTTCGACCTGCGCGAAGACGACGTGTACTGGTGCACCGCCGATGTGGGCTGGGTCACCGGCCATAGCTATGTGGTGTATGGCCCGCTGGCCAACGGCGCCACCACGGTGATGTTTGATGGCGTACCCAATTACCCCGACTTCAGCCGCTTCTGGCAGGTGATCGACAAACATAAGGTCACGTTGTTCTATACCGCGCCCACCGCGATCCGCGCGCTGATGCGCGAAGGCGATGCGCCGGTGAAGAAATGCTCGCGTGCTTCGCTGCGCGTGCTCGGCACGGTCGGCGAACCGATCAACCCCGAGGCATGGGAGTGGTACTACCACGTGATCGGCGACGAGCGTTGCCCAATCGTCGACACCTGGTGGCAGACCGAAACCGGCGGCATCCTGATTACCCCGCTGCCCGGTGCGATCGACGCCAAACCCGGCTCCGCGACCAAGCCCTTCTTCGGTGTGAAACCGGCCATCGTCGATACCAATGGCGAGCGGATGGAAGGCCCTGCCGAAGGCAATCTGATCCTCACCGATTCGTGGCCGGGCCAGATGCGCACCATCTACGGCGACCACCAGCGTTTCATCGAGACCTACTTCAGCACCTATCCCGGCAGCTACTTCACCGGCGACGGCGTGCGTCGTGACGAAGACGGCTACTACTGGATCACCGGTCGCGTCGATGACGTGATCAACGTCAGCGGCCACCGCATCGGTACCGCCGAAGTGGAAAGCGCGCTGGTCGCACATCCCAAGGTCGCCGAGGCGGCGGTGGTCGGTTGTCCGCACGAGATCAAGGGCCAGGGTATCTATGCCTATGTCACGTTGATCTCCGGCGAAACCGGCACCGACGAACTGCGCAAAGAGCTGGTGGCCTGGGTGCGCAAGGAGATCGGCCCGATCGCCATGCCGGATTACATCCAGTGGGCGCCCGCGCTACCGAAGACGCGTTCCGGAAAGATCATGCGCCGCATCCTGCGCAAAATCGGCGAGAACCAGCCGGACCAACTCGGCGATATTTCGACATTGGCTGACCCGGCAGTAGTAAAGAGTCTGGTTGACGAACGTTTGATCAAGTAACGCCGATACTTCGCACTCCGTCATCCCGGCTAACACCGGGATGACGGGCCAAGGGATCGTCACGTGCGGACATCCTTTCATCAGGGAGAAAGCGCAGCATCATGTCCGATGTATTGATCGCCGACGACCACCCGCTGTTCCGCGATGCCCTGCAACGCGCGGTGCTCAGTGCGTTACCGCAAGCAAAAGTGCACAGCTCGGACAGCGTGCATACGCTGCTCACATTGGTCGATCAGTATCCCGACGCCGACCTGTTGCTACTCGACCTGCATATGCCCGGCGCGCGCGGCTACTCCGCCTTGGCACATATCCGCGGCCAGTATCCCGGCCTACCCATCATCGTCGTTTCCGGTCATGAGGAAGCGCACGTCGCACGTCGCGCACTCGCACATGGTGCGGCGGCGTATATCCCTAAATCCACATCGAGCGAAGACATCGTGCAGGCGATTCACACCGTGCTCGATGGCGATGTGTGGTTGCCGCATCAGCTGCTCGGCGGCAACACGGAGTTGAAGCCCGACGAAGCTGATGTCGCTGCACGTATCGCCGCGCTCACCCCGCAGCAATTCCGCGTACTCACCATGATCGCCGAAGGCCTGCTCAACAAGCAGATCGCCTATGACCTCGGCGTCTCCGAAGCCACAGTCAAAGCACACATGACCGCGATCATGCGCAAGCTCGGCGTCAACAACCGCACGCAAGTCGCACTCGCCGCCAGCCAGCTCGCGGTAGAGCCCGGCACGATGCAGCCGCTGCCGGATGATGACGAGAGCGCTGAAGGCTAAGCGCGCGGATCGTTGAGGGCCAGAGGCGACACGAGCCGCCCCGGCCCCAAGTACTGACCTACATCACCAAACCTGCATGCACCGTTGCGCATGCGCCGTACTGCGTCGGCTCATATCGATAAGTGTGGCCACGCCGAACATCGCGCTGGCGAGGCGATCGGCATTTATTTCATCCATCTGGTGAATCGCTTCACCCAGCGAGTGGGCGATGCCGTGCGCATAGTCCAGCCATATCACTGCATCATCGAGTAGATCCTGCGGGACAGCCTCAGGGTCGATGCGATAACGGACGCTGAGAGGGATCCACGTATCCTTGGCTTGCTCATTCATCGAACGCTCCTTTGCGCGATGGAAGCCGCCGCTCGCAGGGCGCGGGCGGCGGACGTGCCAGGGTAAGAAACCGAGAACCAATGGCCCGGCCAGGCCGAAGCCTGCCCGACACGCCCGCCATAAACGCGGGTGTGCGGAAAAGCGCCGTGCAGCGCTTCCCGCATTGGTTGTTTCGGGTTC
This sequence comes from Rhodanobacter sp., assembly GCA_049794535.1. Classification (GTDB taxonomy): domain Bacteria; phylum Pseudomonadota; class Gammaproteobacteria; order Xanthomonadales; family Rhodanobacteraceae; genus JBARCX01. Next base: position 490 of record JBARCX010000105.1, on the reverse strand, counting down.
TTACTCCCGATCGCTGAATGTGCAGCGACGCGTGCAAGCTAAACCTGCCGACGTGCAGCGTCAAGCTGAGAAACCAGCAAGCGCAGGCATCGGTCAGACCATCAATGCCGTCTCATTACGATGTCTTCCGACGTATCGAAGTGACACCGACCTCCCACACTTGACGCGATACACCCCGAGCCCGAGCATCCGTGCATATGCCTCGATCTGAGGCCTGCAAGGCGTTAGGGGGAAAGATGCATTGCTTCGTACATCAAGAAACGGTAGCTGTTGGTATTTGTAAGTGCTGCGGCAAAGGAGTTTGTAGCGCCTGCGCAATGCCGGTTACGAATGGGTTGGCTTGCTCAGCCAGCTGCGCGCCGGTGGCACAGTCACTTTCTGTTTTGCAATTGACTTCAATTCGCAACACCAGCCTTCATCGCGCCCAACGCATTGTTCAGCCCGTTTTGGCAGTCGGGATACTTGCAATCGGCGTCGGTTATCTTCACTC
>JBARCX010000104.1:0-2719 GCA_049794535.1 Rhodanobacter sp. | reverse complement strand
GTGATGAGTTTGGTTGTGGCCGTTGTTTCGCTGATCGTCAGCGGCCATTGAGCAACTAGACATCACCAGCCTCCATTGGTGCCGGGGCTGGTTGGCGGCTGACCAATAAAGTCGGGCTTTGGATCTCCTTCAACTATTAAGGATTCCTTGATAGTTGCGGCTAGCGGTTTGGCGAGATGAGCATCAATTGCTTCGGCCATTGCTTTGTGCCTGGCAACAATTTCATCCCACGGACCTCCCGCATACCAACGAAACGCCCGTGCTTCTTTGCGATGCCAATCACGTACCTGTTCCAGAGTCACCACGTCATTCATTGATACCGCGCTCCTTACCGGCTGGTTGTTTTTGCTCATCGCGATGCATTGGAAAGGTCAGACGCTGACCTTCAAGCCGATGGTGGAACCGCATGGGGCGGCTCAGTCGATGCGCCCAAGAATGGGTGCGAGAGATCTGCTGTGAAATGCGCCATGCGTTGGCGTGACGTAGATGACCTTCATAGCTGGCCAGAATTGAACCCAGCTTGCGGAGGTCATCGGGTGTCGCGCTAAACGCGCCCGGTACTGCATGTGCGCGGTGCCATTCCGTTAGGCCTTCACGCATGTGGCGCAGGACACGCGGCCTAACCCGCGTATGAGTGGGAAAGACCACGTAGCCTAGAAAGTCGATGCCTGACGACAAGGGGCGCAAGCGGACATCGTCTTTAAGCCGAAGCTGAAGCTTATCGGCAAGGAATTGCTCGATGGCTACCTTCCATCGTTCCAACTCCGCCCGGTCACGGTGCACGATCACAAAGTCATCAACGTAGCGCAGGTAACGCTGTGCCTTTAGCTCGTGCTTCACGAACTGATCGAGCGCATCCAAATAGACATTGGCGAAGAACTGGGAAGGAAGATTGCCGATGGGTAGACCGCACCCCGGGGCAGCATTCTCTAAGCGCTTATGAAACGGTACCTGGGCGCGCTCTTGTGCTGTGGAACGATGAATGATGCCCTGACGCTGAACTGGGTGGCGTAGCAGCGCATGCACCATGTGAAGCGCTGTATCGCTCAGGCCTCCACGCTGGAGCTTGGGCTTGAGCATGGCGTACAGCGTAGGGCGGTGAATGCTGTTGAAAAAGTTGTGCACGTCCAGCTGTAGGTACCAGCCTCTGCCCTGACCGCTATGCACCTGGCGCACGAAATGACGTAAGCGATTGACCGCAGCATGGGTGCCTTTCCCTTTTCGATTGGCATAGCTGTCGTGGATAAAGACCGGCTCATAGATAGCTTCGAGCTTAGGAACCACCACATGGTGCGCGATACGGTCTTTGAAGTCCGGTGCATGGATCTGCCGTGCCTTCGGCCGTTGCGCAATGAAACAGGTGGTCGGTGCTGGCGCCCAACGCCGCTCATTAATCTGTTGCTGTAGGTCTAGCAATCCGTCTGCCCAGTTCGCTTCGAAGGCAAGCTGATTGCCGCTGGGTCGCTTCTTTCGGCGAGCTGATCGCCATGCTTGATACAGAGCCTGTAGGCTCACCTCACCCTGACACTCACCGGCCGGCGACACGCGACGACACGCCCGGACGAGACCTTTGTTGTTCCGGTTGTTGTTGTTCACGTTGCCGTTGTTGAAATTGACGTTCCACACGAGATCCGAAGAACCCGCTTCCCGGCTCACTTGCGATCCGGCCGCACATCCCGGTGTGGGGTAGCGTGGCGTCGTCATGAATTGACCTCAACGCTCGAGGTGGAGCAGGTACTCAGTGTCTGGGCACGCTGCGCCGGCGCGAGCGGCGGCGCATTCTGGCCCTTCGGGTGATGCTGCTTGTACCAACCACCGACTTGACGGCCGATCTCGGCCGCCTTGCGCATGAGATGCTCGAATTGAGCAAAGCTGCGAAATGCCGAAAGCTCCTTGCCGAGCTGCAGAGACAACTTCAGCTCATCAACCTCCCACACAAGCCGTTCCAACCACGTTGCCTGTTGCTTGTGATCCCTCGCAGCGCGATTGGCCGTACGCAATACCGCCCAGGCGCGTGCCCGAAGGTCGGTACCGAATGTGTCTTTGTGCATGCGCGGGAACCGCGCCACGGCCAGCTCAATGTCACGAGCAATGCCCTGCGCTGAACGCACTACAGGTGGGAGGGAGAAGGTCATAGGAGGGTCATTTATCCAAGGAGCCAATCACTGACCGGCCGGCGACACGCGACGACACGCCCGGACGAGACCTCTGTGGTACCGGTTGTAGTTGTACACGTTGCCGTAGGAGAAATAGACGCCCCACACGAGATCCGAAGAACCCGCAATTTCAGTACTGGTGCGATACCAGTAGTCAGTTTTGATATTGCGTAAAAAGCGTTCATCGACGGCTGGATTGAATTTCGTCAGATCGACAATGGCTAGCGCTTCCTCACGCGACCATTCGTACCAATCTGTGAAGCCACCTAACGTGAGCGCCTTGCATGCTGCCGTAGCATCGACGTCGTTCATTCGACCGTCGCCTACATTGTCGGCGCTCCACATGCGGCCGTACTCGGGGATATATAAGGCATCCCACTCGGTAGCATCGTCGGGCAGCTGCTCGCCGTTCTTGCCGATCTTGATCTGGGTGATTTGCATAAGTGACATGATGTTTCCTTAAGTTAGATAGATGGCCAAAAAGCCAATCACTGACCGGCCGGCGACACGCGACGACACGCCCGGACGAGACCTCAGTTGAGCCGGCTGAAGTAGCCCACGTG
>JBARCX010000103.1:0-11511 GCA_049794535.1 Rhodanobacter sp. | reverse complement strand
GGATCATCGACGTGCATGGTTGGCAGATCGTCGATCCGGTGGCACTGGAGAACGAACTCAACCAGCTGCCTGGCATTGTCAGCGTCGGCCTGTTTGCACGCCGCCCAGCCGATGTCGTGCTGGTGGGCGACAAAGAGCTGTAAGCCGACAACCGCGCTGCTAGTTAATGGCGCGCAGTGGGCTTGTTAGCGATTTTTGCTTCGCCCCGCTTCCTTAAAAGCAAAGCCCCGCAATTGCGGGGCTTTGCTTTTAAGGAAGCGGATCCAATTTCAGAATACTTGAAATGCATAAAGGCCGTGAGAAATCAGGGCCTTTTGCTTACTGGCTAGGAGGCCAGGGTTGTTCACCCCATCCATGCACCCGCGCCGCGCGCCGCCCAACAAGTTCCAGATAACTAGCCGAACATGGCCCGCTTCCTGTAGCCACAGACCAAAATAAAAAGCCCGCCATAAAGGCGGGCTTTTTATTTTGGCTGGGAGACTAGGATTCGAACCTAGATAAACGGAGTCAGAGTCCGTTGTCCTACCGTTAGACGATCTCCCAAAACCTGCCAGCACGGTGCGCTCTGACTTGTTGCACCGTACCGTCGAAGCCGTTGTTCTATTTGAGCCAGCTCCGATGGAGCCAGCTCGAATGAAACAATTAGCGCTTCGAGAACTGGGTAGCGCGACGGGCTTTGTGCAGACCGACCTTCTTACGCTCGACTTCACGAGCATCGCGGGTCACGAAGCCAGCCTTACGCAGCGGCGACTTCAGGGTCTCGTCGTACTCGATCAGAGCGCGAGCGATACCGAGACGGATCGCACCAGCCTGACCGGTGATGCCGCCACCGGCGACCGTCACCTTGATGTCGAACTTGTCGATGTTCTGGGTCAGTTCAAGCGGCTGACGCACGATCATGCAGGAGGTCTCACGACCAAAGAACTGCTCGAGCTTCTTGCCATTGACTTCGATCGCGCCGCTGCCCTTGCGGAGGAACACGCGGGCGGCGGAGGTCTTGCGACGGCCAGTGCCGTAATTCTGCTGAATCGCCATGATGTTTCCTTAGAGTTCCAGCGCCTGCGGCTGCTGTGCGGTATGCGGATGCTCGGCGCCGCCGTACACCTTGAGCTTGCGATACATCGCACGACCCAGCGGGTTCTTCGGCAACATGCCCTTCACGGCGATCTCGATGACGCGCTCCGGATGGGTAGCCAGCAGATCCTTAAGACTGGTGGTCTTGAGGTTGCCGACATAACCGGTGAAGCGGTGGTACATCTTGTCGTCCAGCTTGGCGCCGGTGACAGCCACCTTCTCGGCGTTGACCACGACGATGTAGTCGCCGGTATCGACGTGCGGGGTGAACTCCGGCTTGTGCTTACCGCGTAACCGGCGTGCGATCTCGGTCGACAGACGACCAAGCGTCTTGTCTGTTGCGTCGATCACGAACCAGTCGCGCTTGACGCTTTCCGGCTTGGCGCTGAACGTTTTCATTTCGAAATACCTGTCTGCCGCCACATGGGCGGTAAGCGGAATCGGTGGAACAAAGGCGCGAGATGATAGCGGAGCTTTCATCTATCGCGCAAGCCCACGCCAGGCGGGCTGCGAGCTGGCAATGATAGCATGATGAGCATGCCGTCTGAGAACCCCCCCCACCGCATTTCCGTACTGGCCGATCAGTGCGTGCAGTGCGGCTTGTGCCTACCGGTCTGCCCCACTTATGCGTTGGATGGCAACGAAACGGAGTCGCCACGTGGCCGCATCGCCATCGCTGCAGCTGTTGCGCGGGGCCAAATCGAGGTTACCCCAGCCCTGCGCAAGCCGCTGGATCACTGCCTTGGTTGCCTGAACTGTGAAAAAGTCTGCCCTGCAGGGGTGCAGTATGGCGAATTGCTAGTGGAAACCCGAGCCCTACTGGGGGCCGCACCCCAGCGACCGCGTCGGCTATTGGCCTTACTCCGACATCCTGCGCAGCTTCGCCGATTGCGCCAGATCGCCCATTGGATACGGCTGCCACGCTGGAAGCAGCGCGCAATGGCATGGCTGCCCACCTATTCACCGTGGCGCGCCGCGCTGGCAACGATGTCGGATGCCGCAATCACCCAGTCACCCAGTCCCGTGACCGCAGCGGCAGATGCAAGCGCCGTACATATCGCCCTATTTCCCGGCTGCGTCGCCAGCATTGATGACGCCGAAGCACAACAGGCTGCACTAACACTGCTGCGAGCGGCCGGATTTCGAGTCAGCATGTTGCCCGCATTCTGCTGCGGCGCCATGGACCTGCACGGCGGCGAAGCGCAAAGCGCCGAACAGGCGGCGCAACAAGTGCGCCTGGCTTGGGCCGCCTGTGGCGCCACGCATTTGTTGTCGGTGACGCCCGGCTGTCTTGGCACCTTGCGTCGTGCATTACCCGGCGCGCCGGTGACCGACCCGTTCACGCTGCTGGCCGCACACGCTGAACAGCTCCATTTTCGCCCGCTACCGCTGCGCGCAACCCTGCATTTGCCTTGCACGCAGATCAATGTAGCTCGCAGCGAAACGGCCCTGCTGCAACTGCTGCGACGCGTACCGGAACTGCAAGTAACACCCATTCCCCGCCCGCCGCACTGCTGCGGCGCTGCCGGTAGCCATATGCTCGAATTTCCCGAACGCGCTGCGCGGCTGCGTGATGACACGCTGGATCAGATCGCCACGCTGGCACCGCAACGCCTGTTGTCGTCCAATATCGGTTGTCGGCTGCATCTCGCTGCCGGCATGACCGAACAGGGCCGCCACTGGCCACACCAACACCCGCTGACCCTGCTGGCGCAGCAATTGGAGCTTCCCTGATGAACGCACGCACGCTCACTCCACTCGATCGCCTGCTCGCAGGCATCGAGCGCGCATTGGAAACCGTCGCTGGTGCACCGGAAGCAACGCGCCCATCGCCCGCCCAAAGCATGACTGAGGCGGAAATGGATGACGCCGAGCGCCGCCACGCTGCGGGCCTGATGCGCATCAATCACACCGGCGAAGTCTGCGCCCAGGCGCTCTATGACGGCCAAGCCGCATTGGCTCGCCACGATGAAACCCGCACCTATCTGCAGCACGCCGCCACCGAGGAAACCGATCACCTTGCCTGGTGCGCTCAGCGATTGAAGGAGCTGGATAGCCGCCCGAGCCTGCTTAATCCACTGTGGTACGCCGGCAGCTATGTCATCGGTGCCGCAGCAGCACTCGTCGGCGATCCGGTCAGTCTGGGCTTCGTCGTAGAGACTGAACGTCAGGTGGAAGCCCACTTGGAAGAGCACCTGGAGACACTGCCAGCACAAGACGAACGCTCGCGCGCCGTACTAACCCAGATGCAGGCCGACGAAGTACGCCACGCAGAGAATGCACAGGCGCGCGGCGGCGTAGCACTGCCGTTCCCGATTCCGCAGCTGATGCATGTCAGCTCAACGGTGATGAAAACGGTGGCGTACCGGATCTAGAAACGAGTCTGGAGAAGTGAGAAAAGAGTCCAAGCACCAGCGCCCTCTCGTTTCTCACTCCTCTCAACTGATCACAAAAAACCCGCCTTTCGGCGGGTTTTTCATGGATCACATCAGGTTGCGACCGTGGAACAGCTCTTCGATCTCGCGGCGCAGCAGCGATTCAATGCGCTGACGCTCCTTGAACGAAAGATCGTCGGCATGCGCCTCGAACAGGTACGTATCAAGGTCAAAGTCCTTGATGTGCATCTTCGTGTGGAACATATTTTCCTGATACACGTTGACGTCGAACATCTCGTACTTCTGGCGGATATGGCGCGCCAGATAGTCCTGCACCGAGTTGATCTTATGGTCGATGAAGTGCTTCTTACCCTTCACATCGCGGGTGAAACCGCGAACGCGGTAGTCGCACACAACGATATCTGACTCGAAGCTGTCGATCAGGTAATTCAGCGCCTTCAGCGGAGAGATCACGCCGCAGGTGGCCACATCGATATCCGCACGGAAGGTCGCAATACCGTTGTGCGGATGCGTTTCCGGGTAGGTATGGACGGTGATGTGGCTCTTGTCCATGTGCGCGACCACGGCACCGGAGATGGTGTCACGGCCGAGCTTCTCGACGATCGGCTCCTCGGAAATGAGGATGGTCACCGAGGCACCCTGCGGGTCGTAGTCCTGACGGGCCACGTTGAGGATGTTGGCGCCAATGATCTCGGCCACATCCGTGAGGATCTGGGTCAAACGATCGGCATCGTATTGCTCATCGATGTACTCGATGTAGCGCTGGCGCTGCTCTTCCGACACTGCATAGCAGATATCGTAGATATTGAAGCTCAGAGCCTTGGTCAGGTTATTGAAGCCCTGCAAACGCAGGCGCGGGAGGGGTTTCACCACGGCGACTCTCCATGACCGCACGGCGGCCAGCAGTAGAGGCGGGTTAGCAACAAGGGTCCCCGCAGGACAAGTACAGTGCGAAGGCGGAAGCCTAGCGCGCCCTTGTTACAGGCACGCGAAAGTGCCAGCGACAACAAGACTGCGAAGTATGCGGCATATTTCGCAAAAACAGAACCTGCGGCTTACGCAACGACTTTGCCATAATGCGCCGGTTGCGTAGGGATCCGCATACGTTTCGGCTGCCGTGGCTGCAGCACTTGGGGCAATCAATCTTGGGGATAGAACTTCGTGGCGCAACCGCAACTTAAATATCAGCTGCAACAGGCATTCGAACGCTCCCAGGCTCCGCTCGGCTTCGCGCCTGACCCCGCCTCGATGGAACGCTTTCTCGGCCTTTGCCACCGCCGCCGCTACCCCGGAAAGACGGCCATCATCCGCCCCGGCGACCCGGCCAATACGCTTCACTACATCATCGACGGCTCGCTGGCCGTGTGCACTGAGGACGAACAGGGGCGCGAACTGATCCTCGCCTACCTCAGCCGCGGCCAGTTCATCGGCGAGATGGGCCTGTTCGTGGCGCAGTCCCAGCGCGAATCAGTGGTACGTACGCGCACCCCCTGCGAGATGGCCGAAATCAGCTACGAACGCCTGTTCCAGCTGATGGAGGGCCCGCTGCGTGAGGAGTGCCCAAAGATCCTGTTCGCCATTGGCGCCCAGCTCACCAACCGTCTGCTGCGCACCTCGCGCCAAGTCAGCCGGATGGCCTTCATGGACGTCACCAACCGCATCTCGCGCACGCTGCTCGACCTGTGCCAGGAGCCGGATGCAATGAGCCACCCGGACGGCACCCAGATCCGCATCTCGCGCCAGGAAGTGAGCCGCATCGTCGGCTGCTCGCGCGAAATGGTCGGCCGTGTGCTGAAGCAGCTGGAAGAGCAGCGCATGATCGACGTTGCCGGCAAGACTATCGTGGTACGCGGCACCCGCTAAACCCAAGGTGCGCGCCGCAAGCGACCTGCGGCGCGCACCTGGTATTTCCTACACTGTCGTTCACCGAGCATAGAGCGCTACACATACGGGGCTCCGCGTGGACTACGGGCAATTCTTTCTCTTCGTTGGCGTTGGCTTGCTCGCACAGCTGGTCGACGGCGCACTGGGCATGGCCTACGGCCTGGTATCGAACACGATTCTGTTGGCACTTGGCCTGCCACCGGCGGTGGCCAGCGCCACCGTGCACACTGCTGAAGTCGTCACCACTGCTGCATCTGGCGCCTCGCATGCCTGGCTTGGCAACGTCCGTTGGCGCCTGTTCTGGGCACTGGCGATTCCGGGCGCCATCGGCGGCTTTCTTGGCGCAACCGTTTTGGCCAAGGTGCCGGGCGACACGATCCGCCCGTTCGTCAACGCCTATCTACTGATCCTCGGCGCGATGGTGCTGCTGCGCGCGTTTGGCAAGCGCACCACCCAACACCAAGTACGGCACCCCGGCCTGCTCGGCTTCGTTGCCGGCTTATTCGATGCTATTGGCGGTGGTGGCTGGGGACCTATTGCCACCACCACCTTGATCGCCCGCGGCGGCGCAGTACGTAGCACCATCGGCTCGGTCAACGCCGCCGAATTCGTGGTGACGTTGTGCATATCGGCCACGCTGATTTTTCACATCGGCATCGGTCATTGGACGATTGTCCTGGGCCTACTCACCGGCGGTGTCATTGCAGCGCCCATTGCCGCGTGGCTGGTGAAGCACTTGCCCGAGCGCGTGATGATGATCGCGGTAGGCACGCTAATCACACTGATCAGCCTGAGCCAGCTAGTGCTGCACTGGCTTTAGTGCGCGCCTTGCGACTGCTCTTCACAACGGCTACCGGGAGCCTCCCCTTGAATGATTTAGCCGCATCCGGCCGCTGATAGATCATGTACACATCTGCCCGCTCGTAGTGCGAACCCGCGCGAACGGCCGGCTGCATCTGGAAGCCCGCCTGCTCGTACATGCGCAACGCCGTCTTCAGGCGACTATTGGACTCCAGGAACAACTCCGTGCCACCGCGCCGATGAAACTCGGCAATCATCGCGTCAAGCAATTGCCGTCCGGCGCCTAAGCCGCGGAATGTCTCGTCCACGCTCATCTTGGATAGCTCGTACACACCCGGCGATTCCTGCAACAGTGCACAGGTGCCAATGACCGTATCGCCCAGCTTGGCAAAATAGATCGCACCACCCGGTTGCAGCACATAGCGTTCTGGATCACTCAACATCGCGCGGTCTACATCCTCCAGACGGAAATATCGCTCCAGCCACTGGGCATTCAAGCGATAGAAGTCGTCGCGCAGGGCAGGCTCATACGGCACGATCTGCAGCGGCGTGGCGCGCAAGGTGGCATGCTCGGCCAGGATCGCCTCGGCGATAGGCCGCTCCTGCAAAGCACGCTCACATGCAGCAATGGCTTCCAACAATTGCGTTGCGTGCTCACCCAGTACGACACCCACACCATTGCGAACGGCGCACCATATCGGGCCCAGCTCCGAAAGCGCGTCCCGCGCCTTGTCCGTCAGCGTAAGAACGCTGCGTCGGCCATCGGCGTTATCGCGGCGACGCCGCACCATGCCCGCCTTCACCAGCTTGTCGGTGAGCTGGCTCACCGCCGAGTGTGTCTGACCAATCGCATCAGCCACCTCAGTCACCGACATGGGGCCCTCTTCCCAGAGATAACGTAGTACAGGGAACCAGCGTGATTCGATACTCGTGCCGCACGCCTGGTAGACATCATCCGCGGCGCTATAGAACTGATCACTGAGCGCCTTGAGCCGGCTACCTAGCGCCAATTCACCGAGTGAAGCGATGTACATGGGAGTCTCCGGCGAAGATGCGTAAGTACTAACGTATATTTGCCAGAGGAGATTTTCAAGTGGGTTTTACCCACGCTTTGCACGATCAAAAGGTTATAGCCCGGCGCTCACACAAACAGGCCCTGGCTCAGATCACAGCGATCAATACCACTCGACACGCGTGGTGCTACGACCAAGCGCCCGCTCCACCCGCTTGCACAACTTCGGGGTGGCATTAACCAGCACCGGCTCCGCAGCGACCTTGAGCATCGGCAGATCCTGGGAGGAATCGCTATAGGCCAGCCGCCAGGCCTTAACGCCCATCTCGGCAAGGCTTTGCACCTTGCGCCGTCCTACGTTGCGCACACTGATGCGCATACCCAGCCAGGTAGATTTGTGGCGCGAAGCAACAACTTCCAGGTCCGACAAGCCCAGCTGCATAAGCAAACGACTTACCAAGGTGTGTTCGCAACCGGTCACCACGATCACTCGATCGCCAGCGGCTTGATGCCTGCGCAACGCTAGCAGCCCGTCGCGACAAAACAGGCGCGGCCGACGCACCAGCTGATCGGCAAACGCCTCGGCCATCGCGCGGTAACGTCGCTCGTTGAGCCCAAACACAGCAACGTGCACCCATGTCCGTTTCGCCCACTTCCGTGAAAACGGCAGCACCAACAGGCACCAGGGCAAAGTCAGTACGACCAGTATCTTGCACAACCATGAATGGGCGTAGCGATCCCGCACGAACAGATAGAAAGCATCACCATGAATCAGTACGCCGTCGAAATCGAACAGGACGATGTTCGACGTGCTCGCTTCCGTGCCGACGGTGTCGGATGTCGTTTCCATATCCCCTGATTGCATGGCGATCAGTTCGTCGCGAACAGCCGCTGCAACTCACGGCCCGGATCGTCGGCACGCATGAATGCCTCACCCACCAGGAACGTATGGATACCCGCTGCGCGCATTCGAGCCACGTCATCCGGCGTGTGGATGCCCGACTCGGTGACCAGCACGCGATCGTCATCGCCCATCTTCGCTTTCAGCGCAAGAGTGGTATCGAGCGAGGTTTCAAACGTGCGCAGGTTACGGTTGTTCACGCCGATCAACGGCACCGGCAATGCCAGCGCACGCTCCAACTCTTCTGCGTCGTGCACTTCACACAGCACGTCCAGATCAAGCTCCGCTGCTAGCAGCGACAGCTCGAGCAGTGCGGCATCGTCCAGTGCGGCAACGATCAGCAGAATGCAGTCCGCACCGATCACGCGCGACTCATACACCTGGTACGGATCGATGATGAAGTCTTTGCGTAGCAGCGGCAGCGTGCAGGCCGAACGCGCCTGACGCAGGTAATCCTCACTGCCCTCGAAAAAATCCTTATCCGTAAGCACCGACAGGCAGGCCGCGCCACCGTCTTCGTAGCTGTTGGCGATCTCGGCCGGGCGAAAATCCGCACGAATCACGCCCTTGCTCGGGCTGGCCTTTTTCACCTCGGCGATGACTGCCGGCAGACCCGCGTCGAGCTTTGCCTCAATCGCTGCAGCAAAACCGCGTGTGTCGGGCAGGCCCTCAATGCGGGCAATCAATTCGGCCAGCGGAAGCTGCGCGTTGCGCTCGGCAATTTCTTCTACCTTGCGGGCGAGGATGCGTTGCAGGATGTCGGTCATAAGATGTTGTTCAACGAAGTAGCGTGGTGACAGTTATGCAGCAAGCCGCCGAGTGACTGCCACGAAGGCGTCTATTTTCGCACGAGCGGCACCGCTAGCGATCGTGGCGCGTGCAAGTTCGATACCTGCACCGATCGAATCGGCCACATTCGCCGTGTATAGCGCCGCGCCCGCATTGAGGCAAACGATGTCATGCGGTACGCCGCGCTCGCCGCTCAACGCGCCGAGCAACATCGCCTTTGATTCTTCGGCATTCTCCACGCGTAGATTGCGACTGGATGCCATCGCAAGCCCGAAATCTTCCGGCTCTACTTCGTATTCATGCACCACGCCATCGCGCAACTCACCCACCAAGGTCGCAGCGCCCAGCGATATCTCGTCCATACCGTCGCGCCCCCACACCACCAAGGCCCGCTGCGCACCCAGCTGCTGCAACACGCGCACCTGGATGCCAACGAGATCGGGATGGAATACACCCATCAGGATGTTGGGTGCACCGGCCGGATTGGTCAGCGGACCAAGAATATTGAACAACGTGCGTACGCCCATCTCTTTACGCACCGGCGCCACCACCTTCATTGCCGGATGATGGTTCGGCGCGAACATGAAGCCGATACCCGTTTCAGCCATGCACTGCGCCACCTGCGCTGCCGCAAGGTCAATCGATGCGCCAAGCGCCTCGAGCACATCGGCACTACCCGACTTGGACGACACGCTGCGTCCGCCATGCTTGGCGACGCGCGCACCGGCTGCCGCGGCCACGAACATCGACGCGGTGGAGATATTGAAGCTGGACGCGCCATCACCGCCGGTGCCGACGATATCCAGCAAGTGCTCGTTGTTGCCAGCCACCGGCACTTTTGCCGACAGCTCGCGCATCACGCGTGCGGCGCCGGTGATCTCGCCCACGGTTTCTTTCTTCACGCGCAAGCCGGTGATGATTGCCGCGGTCATCAGCGGACTGACCTCGCCACTCATGATCTGCCGCATCAGCGCGATCATTTCATCATGGAAGATTTCGCGATGTTCGATCGTGCGCTGCAGCGCTTCCTGCGGCGTAATGGTGATGCTGCGCCCACTCATGCCATTCATGCCGCGCGTTTCTGCAGCGGCAGGCCAAGGAAGTTACGCAGCAGGTCATGGCCGTACTGGGTCAGTATCGACTCGGGATGGAACTGCACGCCTTCCACCGGCAGCGTCTTGTGGCGCAGGCCCATGATCTCGTCGATCGAGCCGTCCGGGTTTTCGGTCCATGCCGTGACTTCCAAGCAATCCGGCAGCGACAACTGCTCCACCACCAGCGAGTGGTAACGCGTCGCCTCGAACGGATCCGGCAGCCCGGCAAACACACCCTGTCCGCGATGGCGTACCGGCGAGGTCTTGCCATGCATGATCTGCTTGGCGCGGATCACCTTGCCGCCGAACACCTGGCCAATCGCCTGATGACCGAGGCACACGCCGAACACCGGGATCTCGCTGGCGAGGTCGCGTAGCACGTCCAGCGACACACCCGAATCGTCCGGCGTACCCGGCCCTGGCGAAATCATGATGTGCGAGGGCTTGAGTGCCCGGATGCCTGCCACGTCCAGCGCATCGTTACGCACCACCTTCACCTCTTGTCCAAGTTCGCCCAAGTACTGCACGAGATTGAAGGTGAAGCTGTCGTAGTTGTCGATCATCAGCAACATGTCACGCAAATCCTGTCGATATGCCAGCGCGCATGACCACGGGCGCTCCTGCCTTCCCGCGACATGACTCGCTGTTTCAGTGCTAGTCGCCGGACGGCGACAGGCCTTCATTGTGCGTGATGCAGGCTGGCGTCGCCATCCTGGAGTTGGCGTGCATCACACGATGTCATAAGCCAGCACGACATCAAACTCGCATCCGCCATCGCATACGGACGGCTATCTACGCCGCAACACACGCCTCATCCCGTCGCAAATTCTTGACATAAACATTTCATTAAATGAGAATGCTTCGCATTGCCGATGGTGCCCGCTCGACTATCTGACCCGCCAGGACCGGCAGCAGCAGTCGATGGCACGCTATCCAGGAACTACTTCGTGATGACTCTTTGCGCGCTGCTGCTCAGCATGGCCGGCGCCACCCTCATCTATCTGACTAGCGCCCAGCAAAAGCTGCTGCGCGCACCTTTGCACGTCAGCACGCGCATCGCGGCTCTGGCCGTGATCATCGGCGGCATAGCAGCCTGGCTGGTAGCAGCAGGTCTCGGCGCAGGCATCGCAGCCACGTTGACCACATGGATGCTGACCTGGGTAGCACTTCCATATGTCGCCTGGTGGTGCGGCACAGCTGAAGTCGCACGCGCAGGCTCGCGATGATTGCCCGCTGTCTCGCTGGCACCCTGCTTGGGTTTCCGCTGGCCGCGGCCTTGCTGAGCCTGTTGATGCGGGCCCTGCCCGAAGAGGGCGCGGCCTATGTCATTCCCGCGCTGATCCTGTTTTTCCCGCTCTGGATCGCTTTCATGATCGGCGCTTACGCCTTCCGTAACGGCACCCGCGCATGGCTCACGCTAGGTGCCGCGAATGCTGTTGCCTTCTTTGCGCTCTGGCTAACCCGTCATGCGATGGGTATTTGAAGTGAGCGCACGATGAAACCCGCAACGATCCGAACCTTCCAGACAGTGCACACCTGGACCGGCCTGCTGGCAGGCTT
>JBARCX010000102.1:0-10526 GCA_049794535.1 Rhodanobacter sp. | reverse complement strand
GGCTTGTATCTGTGGCTCGCGCGACGCAAGAGTCATGCGGAGCGCTTGGCTAGAATCGTGGCGGCACACGAAAACGCACTTCCGACGCAGGCGCATTCATGACTCCTATACGACAAGCTGCACACGGCTTCTGGTGGATATGGGCTGCGCCTACGGCACTGGCAGTGCTGAGCGTGTTCGGCCTGCTTTCCGCACTGCTGGGAGAGCACATGGTGTGGAAAGCACTGGCATGGGTCGCACTGGGCATTCCCGTCGTCACGTCAAGCTGGTTTGCCTGGCTGCGACCTCGCCGATAAGAGCCAGGCCTCACGCTCATCAATGACGAGTGTGAGGTGCGCCATCCATGTCGTGCATACCTCGATGTTGAATTGCGGAGACTTCGAACAGTCTCCAGGCCCCGTTACATCAGCTCAAGCTGACTCAGATACACGCTAGGCGCCACGCCCATCACACGCTTGAACACGGCGGCGAAGGCGCTGGGGCTGTCGTAGCCATGTTCCAACGCCACTTCGAAAATAGAAGCGCCGGCCGCCAATCGAGACAGGCTGAGTAGCAGGCGCGTATGTCGACGCCAGTCGGGAAAGCTCATACCTACTTCACGATGAAACAGGCGCGATAGCGTCCGACTGCTCATGCACAGAACTTGGGCGGCCTCGTCCAAACTCATGGGTAATGCCGGCTCTGCGATCAATCGCGCGCATAGCGTCGCAAGTCGTGGGTGACGCGGCACGGGCAACTGCATAGATAACCGCGATGCCCCCTGCACTTCGTCCAGGATCAATTCCATTACCCGCTCATCGCGGCCGCCCAAGCGGTAGTCGAACGGTATGCGCACAGCGGCGATCACCGCCTCGCGCAGCAACGTGGATACCTCGATCACCTCGCATACGGTAGAGAGCCCAGCGCGCGTTCCAGGCTCCACGAACACCGTGCGCATTCTTACCGACCCAGCGATGTGAATATCGTGCGACGTATCCGGCGGCACCCATACCGCCCGCCCGGTGGGCACGACCCAGCGTCCATGCGGGCAGCCAATCGTCATCACACCTGAGATGGCGTGTACCAACTGGGCGCGTCGGTGGCGATGCGGCGCGATGTGCTCACCATCCGAATGATCACTAGCCATCGCGGCCAGCGGCCGAAGCGTTTGCTGGCAGTCGTCGTGATGAACGGATGAGCGATCGAGAGCCATCGCACGTGACACGTTGAGATCCGGCAGAACGAGAGAGCCTCGATTGTCTGTTTTGCGACGATAAATGTCCAAGCATCGCGCGTTTGACGCTGGCCATTAAGGGCAAAGTAACCCCACGCGACAGCCATGTCGGCCCCCGACCACCGCCATGCGGCTCAACGGAGCCTTTGGCTCTGCGTCCTCCCCACGGAATTCTCGATGTTCACGCCTCCGCTTCACGCGGGGCTTCGGATCGCCGCATGCGCCACGTCGACGTCCGCCTCCTCTCATCACACAAGGATCTGACTCCATGAGCGCCGTATCCTCTGAACCCGCAAGCGTCACCACGGTACAAACGCCAGGCATCAGCGATCGACGGAAGCAACGCGCACTCTGGATCGTAGTGAGCGTGGCTGCATGCCTGTTACTCATCGGGTACGGGCTGCACTGGTGGCGCGTTGGGCGCTTCATGCAAGAGACCGACGATGCCTATGTCCGCGCCGACGTGGTCACCATCAGCCCGCGTATTGCCGGTTATGTTGCCGTCACCCTGGTAGACGACAACCAACCGGTGAAGGCGGGCGATGTATTGGTCCGCCTGGATGATCGCGACTACCGCGCGCGGGTGCAGCAATCCGAAGCCGCCGTTGCCGCAGCGCGCGCATCGGTAGCTGCCCATGAGGCTGCATTAGCCAACATGGACGCACAGCTTGATCAACAACACAGCCAGATCGATAAGGCCGAAGCGGACACGCGTGCTGCCGAAGCCGAGGCGAATCGCACCGACATGGATTTCAAGCGCTTCCAGACGCTGGCCGATCGACATGCGGCAAGCTTGCAACAGGCACAGACCGCCGATGCCGAGAATCGCAAGGCTGCGGCCATGCTGGCCAGCAACAAGGCCAGTGTCAGTGGCGAGCAAGGGCGCACGCGTATCTTGCGTAGCTCGCGCCAGCAACTCGAGGCCACACTGGAACAGGCGCGTGCCGACTTGCAGCAAGCACAAGCCACCTTGCGTCTGGCCGCCATCGATCTTGAAAGCACGGTGATACGCGCTCCTGTCGATGGCGTAACCGGCCAGCGCTCGGTGCGTACCGGCCAATATGTCGAGCCCGGCCTGCCCTTGCTGGCCGTCGTGCCCGTGCAATCGGCTTATGTCATCGCCAACTACAAGGAAACCCAGCTACGCGCCATGCAGCCAGGTCAGCCGGTAGCGCTCACGGTGGATACATTCGATGGCGCAGAGCTGCATGGTCATATTGCCAGTCTGGCACCGGCATCCGGCTCGTTGTTTGCCTTATTGCCACCCGACAATGCCACCGGAAACTTCACCAAAGTCGTTCAGCGCATTCCGGTAAAGATCCTGCTCGATCACCTGCTCGCTGGACAACCACAGATCGCGTTACGACCAGGCATGTCGGTTATCGCCACGGTGGATACGCGCCATAACGCGGGAGCCGTGCATGGGCGCTGAGTCGAGCACGGTCACACTGCGCCAGTGGGTCGCGGTAATTGGTGGCGTCTTCGGCTGCTTCATGGCCGGCATGAATGTGCACGTCACCAATGCCTCTTTGCCGGAAATCGAGGGCTCACTGGGGGCCACGTTCGATGAAGGCTCGTGGATCACCACGGCTTATCTGATCGCGGAAATTGTGATCATCCCGCTCACCGCATGGCTGGTGCAGGTATTTTCCATGCGCCGCGTGTTACTGATTGGCACCGCGGGTTTCCTACTATTTTCGGTAGCCTGCTCGTTCGCACCAAACATTGCGGTGATGATCGCGTTGCGTGCCTTGCAAGGTGGCTTCGGTGGCGTATTGATCCCGCTTTCATTTCAGCTGATCGCCACCGAATTGCCCAAATCGAAACTACCGCTGGGCATGGCCTTATTCGCCATCGCCAACAATGTAGCGCAAGCCGCTGGGCCGTCCATCGGTGGCTGGCTCACTGATGCTTACTCATGGCGCTACATTTTCTATCTGCAGTTACCGCCAGGATTACTGCTGCTCGCTGCCATCGCGTGGTCGGTGGATACCCTGCCGATGAAACTCGACATGCTACGCAAAGGCGACTGGGGCGGTATTGCCGCCATGACCGTTGGTTTGGGCATGCTGCAATTGGTACTTGAAGAAGGTGGTCGCAAGGACTGGTTCGCCTCCGACTTCATCGTACGTAGTAGCGTGATCGCAGCGATCGGATTAGTCGCCTTCGTGTGGATCGAGCTGCGGCGCCAAGAGCCCTTCATCAATCTGCGCCTGTTGGCGCGCTACAACTTCGGCATATCGAGCTTCATGCAGTTTGTATTCGGCGCAGTGACCTTCGGCGCTGTGTTTCTGGTTCCTAACTATTTCGCACAACTGCACGGTTATAGCGCACGGCAAATCGGCATGACCATGATCCCTTATGGCCTGATCCAATTGGTCATGTCCTTTGCGGCACCCAAGATGATGCGGTACACGAGTGCACGTACGGTGATCATCGTCGGTTTTGTCATCATCGCCTTGGGTTGCTATATGAACGTGCACCTGGAGAACAACAGCGCCGCCAATGTCATCGTGCCCTCGTTGGTCGTGCGCGGCATCGGTCAGTCGCTGGTCGTGGTGGCACTTTCAGTGATGGCTATTGCCGGCCTGGAGAAAGCCGAGATGGGCTCGGCCTCCGGCCTGTTCAGCATGGTGCGCAATACAGGTGGCGCGGTCGGTATCGCAGTGATCAGCCAGGTCGTCGTGCAGCGCGAAAAATTCCACTCTGCCCGTATGGGCGAAGCCGCGACACTGTATGCGCCCGCCACCAGGGAGCGCATTATCGAAAGTGTTCAACAATTTTCTGGCCTGCATATCGACCGCTGGCAAGCACTGCATGCGGCGAACGTAGCGCCGTATCGCATGCAGGCCATTGCCGCGATCGATAACAGCGTGCGGCATCAGTCGCTACTTGCGGCGTATAGCGATAGTTTTTTAATGGCCAGCATCGCGGTGATGATCTGCGCCCTACTGGCGTTCGCGTTGCGCCCAAGCGATAGCGCTGGCGGCTCCGGTGGTGGGCATTGAGGAGCCCAGGTCATACTGATGACTGCAAAGCAAATCGTCGCCTTATTAGCACCGAAACTCAGTTGAACAAGAGCTCTTTGCCCCCTCTCCCTTTCGGGGAGAGGGCTGGGGTGAGGGGCCAAGGCTTGCCATAAGCTTCATAAAAGCGATGTTCCAATGAACCTGCTTGGCAAAAGTGTCCCCTCACCCTAACCCTCTCCCCGGAGGAGAGAGGGAACTGGAACATCGTGCAGCAAGCTTCGACACTAATCAGGAACCATTTTGTGATCGGTTTCAGCAGTAGGCTTGGCACATGCAAAATAAAGCCCTATCACCTGCCGTCCTCGCGGCGCTTGCCGCCGCCGTACTGTTCGGGGCCAGCACTCCCTTTGCCAAAGTGCTGCTCGGCAATACCTCCCCGATCCTGTTAGCCGGCCTGCTCTATCTCGGGAGCGGCGTCGGGTTGGGCCTGATCCGTTTGCTACGCGACCGTGGCTGGCGAAGGCCACATTTGCCAACCTCTGAATGGTTATGGCTGCTGAGCGCGATCGGGTTCGGTGGCGTACTCGGCCCAGTGTTGCTGATGCTGGGCTTGACGCGCACATCGGCCGCTTCGGCGTCACTGTTGTTGAATCTGGAAGCGGTACTGACCGCCGTGCTCGCCTGGGTTGCGTTTCGCGAGAATGCCGATCGCCGCATCGTGCTCGGCATGGTACTGATCGTCGCCGGCAGCGTGATCCTTGCATGGCCTCACGCAGGACAAAGTATGACCGCCGGCTCGGGCGCCTTGCTGATTGTCGGCGCCTGTTTGTGCTGGGCGCTGGACAACAACTTCACACGCAAGGTGTCGGCTTCAGATGCGCTGTTCATTGCCGGGCTGAAAGGTTTGACGGCTGGCGTGGTTAACACGCTATTGGCGTTTGCACTGGGCGCGACGTTGCCTGCCGCATCCATGATCAGCGCAGCGATGCTGGCCGGCCTCCTCGGTTATGGCGCCAGCCTGGTGCTGTTCGTGCTTGCGCTGCGAGGCCTGGGTGCAGCTCGCACCGGTGCTTATTTCTCGACAGCCCCTTTCATCGGCGCATTGATTGCCATCCTTGGGTTCGGCGAGCCCACCTCGTTAACGTTCTGGCTGGCGACGCTCCTGATGGCTGGCGGCGTGTGGCTACACCTGACCGAGCGCCACGAGCACGTACATACCCATGAGCCCATGACGCACGCACATAGGCATGTGCACGACGAACATCACCAGCACCCTCATGATTTCGATTGGGATGGCAAGGAGCCGCACACGCATCCGCATACGCACGTGCCGCTAACTCACAGCCATCCGCACTATCCGGATATTCATCACCGGCATGAACATACCCCTCTCACGAAGTGATGTCTGTGGCGAATGGGATACGCAGTGGCTCGCTACTTTTTGGGAATAGCGCGCTTCGCCACCTTGGATGAGGCGGGCTTACGAGAGGGAGTCACGGCGCATGCCGATGGCGCCGCGCAAACAGATTCACTCTGCTGACAGCAGTTTTCAGTGAGAAAACCGACCAAGTCATTCATCGCTTCAATCACCGGCGCGTAGTAAACGAAGCGACCGTGTTGCTCACTCGTTACAAGGCCTGCGTGCGATAGCTCCTTCAGGTGAAAAGAGAGCGTGGCGTTCGGCACCCCCAGCTTCTCGGCGATCGAACTCGCGGCAAGACCGTCAGGGGCATATTCAATCAGCAGTCGATAGATCGCCAACCGCGACTCCTGAGCGAGTGCGGAAAGGATCGTAATGGCCTGTTTGGTCTGCATGATGTGAGTAGCAATCTCGGGGCTATTTGATACAACGCTCGCGGGCAGTGTAAATGACGACGTCTGGCTCATGCGCCTTCTTCTTCGGCGTCAGTAATAGTGTCGATGTGATCCAACGCCTGCTGCAGCTCGTCGCGACTCATCGTTTCCACCGGCAGATTCAGCAACGCCGTTATGCGATAAATGATCAGCGTATGGGCCTCACGAAATGCCTCCATCAGGGCACCCTCATCGTGTGCAGCGGCCGGATCGGGCAAGCCCCAGTGGCTTCTCACGAAATCACCGAATAGAACGGGACATGTCTCGCTCGCTGCGTTGTCGCAGACGGTGATAACAATATCGAGTGTCGGCGCACCCTCTTCCGTAAAGCGATCCCAGGATTTGCTGCTGAGACCTTCGGTGGGTATGTCGACGGTCTTAAGCGCTTCAATCGCGTAGGCATTAACCCGACCAGTCGGCTGACTACCCGCGCTGAAGGCCTCGAAGCGACCGTTGCCCAAGTGGTTGAGCGTCGCTTCGGACAGGATGCTGCGAGCAGAGTTACCTGTGCAGATGAATAAAACACGGCACGGATACATGGGTGGCCTTGGGTTAGATTCGACATTTCCATAATGGTAGAATTATGAAATCGAAGCAAGACGGAACCTTACCCATGACGATGCAGAATTTGCCCCACGTTAGTGCCGATGCACTGGAAACACCCACGCTCACCAAACTGGCCCTGCCAGCAGGCTCAAGCCATCCACCACGCATCCTGATCTTGTACGGCTCCCTGCGGCCACAATCGTTCAGCCGCAAGCTTGCGTTGGAAGCCGAGCGCATCCTGCAGCAATTCGGTGCAGAGACGCGCGTATTCGACCCGCACGAACTGCCGATGCTAGACAGCGTGCCGGCCAGCCATCCCAAGGTGCAAGAACTGCGTGCACTGTCCCTGTGGTCAGAGGGACAAGTATGGGTAAGCCCAGAACGGCACGGCGCAGTGACTGGCGTCTTCAAGAATCAAATCGACTGGCTACCACTGGAAGATGGCAGCGTACGCCCGACCCAGGGACGCACCTTGGCCGTGATGCAAGTCTGCGGCGGGTCGCAATCGTTCAATGTCGTCAATGCGCTGCGTGTGCTCGGACGATGGATGCGCATGGTGACCATCCCGAACCAATCATCCGTTGCCAAGGCCTGGCAAGAATTCGACGATGCTGGACGTATGAAGCCATCGCCGTACTACGACCGCGTCGTGGACGTGATGGAAGAGTTGTTCAAGTTCACGCTGATGGTGCGCGATCGCAGCGATTACCTGGTTGACCGCTACAGCGAGCGGAAAGGTGCGATTGAGGCACGTGCTCTGTCAGTAGCGTCTGGTGTGCTGGAAGCTACGACGGCAGGCGCAATGACAGATGAAGTGACAGCAAACATGCCAGCCAAAGTAGGCAGCTGCTGTGCAACTGGCGCTTGCTGATATTCAACGAGACGACGCAGAGTATGAGGACAGACTCTTTACTGAAATGGCCAACCTTTTCAGATCGGCCATCGGCGGCTCTAGGTCATAGCGGATGAAATTCAAATTCGTCGGCATTGTCGGTACGGCGCATATCCACAACGATTTTTTTCCGCTGCTTCGCTATATCGTCGAGATCAACATCTACCGGCACGGTGTCACCCAAGATATGGCTATCCCTGTCGCCCACACTGAAATCCACTATCGCGTCGACAAAATCCTTGGGGATAACCACCTTATTCAAAACGATGGCGCCTAACTCTACTCCAGCAAACTCTGCGTGAATTTCCCCATCAAGAAATGCGACATCAGCAAGCTTAATGACAACTCTTGTACCCAAAGGGATAGGTCTGGCTTCCGCAGCAAATTTCATGGCCAACTCCTTTACATGTCCATGGAAATGAATGCTTAGCTTTCATGCCGAGTTGTTATCTAGCGCTCCGTACGATAAGACACCTTGGTTCTACGTGATGCCTCATCTTCGCCGCGTCAACGACGAGTGATCATGGCGTGATGAAGCACTCCCTACTATCGACCGGAACGCGAGTGATATCCCGTCACGGGCTGATATCGCATCATGCCGAATTCTCAATCGCGGCAAACAAATGCAGCGCTGCGTATTGCAACAACATGATCGTCTTGCCATCGACAATCTCGCCGCGACGAACCATGGCCAGTGCCTCCTCGAACGGCAACTCGAGCACTTCGATGTCCTCGCCTTCGGCTTCGATGCCGCCGCCTGCGCTCACTTTCGTGGCCGTATCGTATTCGGCGACGAAGAAGAACAGTTTTTCGGTCACCGACCCGGGGCTCATGAAAGCCTCAAAGACCTTACGCACCTCACCGACGCGGTAACCGGTCTCTTCCTCCACCTCGGCACGGATGCGTTGTTCGGGCGTGGCTTGATCGAGCAAGCCCGCCGGCGCCTCGACCAGCATGCCGTGGTGACCGTTGACGTAGGCTGGAAAACGAAACTGGCGGACCAGCACCACTCGCCGCGCAGCGAGTTGATAGAGCAGTAGCGTGGCTCCGTTGCCACGGTCGTAGGTTTCGCGCTGCTGGCGCTGCCAACTGCCATTCGCGCGGCGGAAGTCGAACACGGTTTTCTTCAGCAGATACCAGTCGTCGGATAACACCTGACTCTCGATCACCCGCACGCGCTCAATGGTTTCGCTCATGACACCGGCTCTCGTCTGGACAAGGGTTGCCAAAAACCTTATCGTGCAGTTTCGTGCAATATCAATTATTTTCGTGCAAATGCCACGGTGAGCGCCCTATGCTGACGACACATCGCAAGCAAGCCATTCTGGCCGCGCTCAAGCGTGACGGTCAGGTCATCGCCAAGGCGCTCAGCGAGACGTTTGGCGTCTCCGAAGACACGATCCGTCGTGATTTACGTGAATTAGCCACTGAGGGGCTGTTGCAACGGGTGCATGGCGGCGCCTTGCCGTCTTCGCCGGCTGCCGCTGACTTTGGGCAGCGACAACAGATCAGCACAGCGGCGAAATCGGCCATTGCACGTAAAGCGGCGGAATTGATCTTGCCGGGGCAAGTCGTGATCCTCGATGGAGGCACCACATCGGTTCAATTGGCGCGACACCTGCCCAGCACGCTTCAGGCGACGGTCGTAACGCATAGCCCGAGCATCGCCGTCGAATTAGTGAGTCACCCCGACATCGAGGTCATATTGATCGGTGGCCGCCTGTTCAAACACTCGGTTGTCGCCGTGGGGGCTGCGGCGATCGAGGCCATCGGGCATATCCGTGCGGACGTGTATTTCATGGGCGTCACCGGCGTACACCCTACGGCCGGCCTCAGTACGGGTGATCTCGAAGAGGCGTATATCAAGCGCGCACTCGCCGCACGTGCCGCGGAAGTTGTCGTGCTGGCTTCGTCAGAGAAGATCAATACGGCATCGGCCTATGTCATTGCGGAAGCCACGGCGGCAAACACCATCGTGGTGGAACAAGAGACCCCCCAAGCCATGACGGCACCACTGGCCGCACTGGGTATCGCCATCCTGCGTGCATAGATCGATCTCAACCTATGAGATAGCGCGCGTGGCATTCGCAAATTCATACCGCCACTGAAATCAACCGCACCAGCCCTGCCCGCCTGCCTAGGCACCGCCACGCCGCTGTAACGTAACAGCCACACCATGCCTGGCATTCCTGTAGAGGTTGCCTGCAATGCGTGTCGCTTCATGGTTTTCCGGCCCACGCCAGCAACAGCTGGCTATTAATCTGCTTGCCGGTGGAGCGGCGTTTCTGGCGTATGCCTCGATGTATGCGTTCCGTAAGCCGTTCACGGCGGCCGAGTTCAGCGGCATGTATGTCGCCGGTATCGATTACAAAGTGTGGCTGGTGATCGCCCAGGTCTTCGGCTACATGCTGAGCAAGGTCCGCGGCATTACCTGGATCGCTGAGATGCAGCGGCAGAACCGCGCCCAGGCGCTGGCTGGCTTGATTGGCTTTGCCTGGCTGGCTCTGCTTGGCTTCGCACTGGTGCCGGCACCATGGAATATCGCCTTCCTGTTTCTCAACGGCTTGCCGCTGGGCATGGTGTGGGGCGTGATCTTCGGTTATCTGGAAGGGCGGCGCGGCACCGAGATGATGGGCGCCTTCATGTGCGCCAGCTTCATTGTTGCCTCGGGCGTAGTGAAGTCGGTGGGCATGTATTTGATGATCCACTACGGGGTCAGTGAATTCTGGATGCCGTTTGCCACCGGCATGGTGTTTGTACCACCACTTTGTTTCGCCACTTGGCTGCTTGAGCGACTGCCCGCACCCAACGCTGATGATATTGCCTCACGTTGTGTACGCATGCCGATGGATGCAAAGAGCCGCCGCGCCTTCCTCGCGCGCTTCCTGCCCGGTGTGGCGCTCATCGTCATGGCGTATGTCTCATTGACGGTCGTGCGCGATTTCCGCGACAACTTTGCTGCCGAGATCTGGGAAGACCTTGGCCTCGGTCACAACGCTGCTGTGTTTACTCAGACGGAAGTGCCCATCGCCATCGCTGTATTGCTCATCAC
>JBARCX010000101.1:0-21100 GCA_049794535.1 Rhodanobacter sp. | reverse complement strand
CGTTTGCTGGCCGCACGACGTCATTGGAAATCCTGGCTCATGTCATTGACCTGAAGCTGCCGTGGATGACCGGATACTCGCGCGAAGTAGCGCAGCTTGCCTGCAATGCGGCACTCGAACTCGGCCTGGATGAAACCTGCCAGCAGAAGGTCTATCGCGCTGCGCTCATCCACGGCATAGGACGCGCCGCGGTACCCAATATGATCTGGGATACGTCTGGCAAGTTAGCGGAATCGTCCTGGGAGCGCGTGCGACTGGTTCCCTATTGGACCGGACGTGCTGCACGGCAGATCGGCTCTCTCGCGGGTGAGGCGCAACTGGCCTCGTATGCTTACGAGCGGTCGGACGGGTCCGGTTATTACCGCGAAGCCAGGGCGGGGGGTATTCCTGTCGAAGGGCAGATTCTTGCAGCTGCATCGGCGTTGGTTGCTCTGCGCTGCGAACGTCCCTGGCGCGAAGCGTTTGCAGAAGACGCGTCGGGACCATTGCTCATGGCCGAAGCTGCCGCCGGGCGCTACGACGCCGACGTAGTTCGCGTGCTTTTGAACAAGCCGAAGTTAGTGGCCACCAGGTTGCTTACCACGCCGTTGGCGGGCCTTCTTACGGGGCGCGAACGGGATGTATTGCACTGGATCAGTCTTGGGGCGAGCAACAAGCTCGCTGCGCAGAAGCTCTCGATAAGTCCCAGCACGGTACGCACCCATGTCGAAAGCGTGTTCCGCAAATTGGAGTGCTCAACGCGTGCAGCGGCTACGTTGAAAGCTAGCCAACTGGGCCTGCTGTAGGTTGTCGATGTCCGTTTGTTAGCGCGTATCGCCGATAAATTGGCGATACGCATGGTAATGCTCGAACGCGATCAACCCGGATTCCTCAACAATACATCGCTGGATCAAGGTAGAAGCTGCACGGTCGCACCGTAGACATCCGATGCGTATTGCGAGAAGCGATCACGCCAGGTTAGGGAATTCGACCCTCCCCAACATTCACTGCCATCTTTCCAGCCGGTAAGTGCATTATTTTTCGAGTCAATTTCTCGGCTGTAACACGTGCCTGAGGTGTCCGTATAGGTATAAGCCTGATGGCTGTGCGTGTCCGTTATCCCCGTTATGTTCTGTGACGAATCCATGAGGATGGTGTTGTTGCCAGTGAATTGGTTGTCCACTACAGCGGCGACCGGCAACGAAAAGTTGGATAGCACTAAAGCCGATTGCTTGAATTCCTGGCTCTTCACGTCGCTATATTGCTGATACGTTCCATCAGGTTGCTGAAAAAAGCCCAGGTCGAGCTTGAGCGGATAGCTATGCTGCTCACGAACGACTGTCTCCTTCCATCCTTCGGTGCGCGTGGTCGTCGAATCCACGGTCGAGGTTTGTACGATATTTTCGCCTTCGCTGTTGGTCGGCAGGGTGTAGTCCTGCACATTTGAGAATGCGATGGTTTGCGCCACGCGTGTCTTCACCACGCCATGCGAGGTGGTCACCGTACCGGTGATGGCGAATTGACGATTGGAGGTGACGGTGATTTCACCGCCGGTGACAGCGTTGCTGGAATTGACGGCAAGGTTTTCGACGACCTTCGGTGTGGGAGCTGCGCTCAATGTGTTGGAAATCACTGACCCCGTGACCTGACTCGATCCGTGATCGAGATAAAGCAGCAAATTGCCTGCCACCGAGAAATACTGATTCGCATTGAATACGCTCACTGCGACGGTATGTGGCTTTCCATCATCTAGCACACCCGCGAAAGGCGTGAGGTCGACGCGATAGGGCACGAACGACAAGGTCTGTACGCCTGGCGTCGGCTCCCACAACCAAGGGTTGCCGGTGCCGCCGGTATAAATCCACGGGTACACCGGTGCGACGCCGGCCGGCTGGCCATCTACGCTGATTTCGGCCTCGCGAAACGCCGTGTTGTTGCAGCCAAAGAAGCTGAGTTGCCCCTGGTCGTTCGGATTGCAGGAATACCAGATTTCGTCGTTGCTTTGACTTTGGGTATAGACGTCCAGATACGCGCGCTCGATATTGCGTGGTAGTGACGTGTAAGTCGCCACGTATTGATCACTGGTCGTGTTCAATCCGTACGTCCCGTTGGCCGTATTGGCATTCATGGATAGCACGACATCCGGGCGCGGCTGCAGTGTCTGGTGCGCGCCGCCGACTGGTGGATAGAAATAAAGTGCCGCCGAACCGGTGATTTTTCCGTCGTACGCTCCTTCGACATAATTGGTGAGGTCGGCGTGCCCCGTCTGGTTCGTTGCGAACAGCGCGCCGTAGTCGGTCACATCCCGCTCGATATGCCAGGTGGTGGGATTGGGCGGCGCAATGCTCGGTTCCTGCGTGGTGCCGAAATAGAGGATGGCGCCACCCAGCCAGATGGAGCCGGTGCGGTCATATTGATTGGTGCCGACGATGCCAAGATCGATACTGAGTACGACCTTCTGCCACGGACCAGGACAGCCGGGCGCCGGCGCATAGCTGAGCGGGACAGGTGCACTGAGATTGTCAAACGACTGATTGGTAAACAGCGGGACGACACATGGCGTGCCTGGTGGACGCGGCACCACCGGATCAGCCACGGCCACATTCCGCGAACCGATAGTCAAGGATTGCGCTGAAACACTCAGCGGGGCACCGCACGCCAAAATGGCCGCGGCACACAAGGCGAAGCGCGACTGCAACCCGCGCCTAGAACGCAGATAAGGTGACATAACGACCCCATTGGAAAGCCCCTGTTCTCAAAGAACTAACACGGGGCTGAAGCACCACGCAATCTGCGACGCAGCACAGTACGAAGATTTGGGATTCAAGGTGTCGCGAAACAGTTACTTGCTGATCGAGAGTAGGGATTAATGGCTGGACTGGTGTTGCCACAGCCCGTTTAGAGTGCCCCAGTCCTATTGTGACAATCCACCTGCCGCAATAGACGGCCATCTGTCAAAGCAGGCATTTTGATGGAAGTGATCAAATCGACTGGAACCTATCGCAATGGCGCAACCACATATCCAACGTCGAGATGGTTTCATGTGCCACGTGCATTGATCTTCACTTGACCACCATCCACAACGATTACATGTAGATAGTGGATTCTTTTGACGCATTTACCTTGCTGTGTCATATGAACGCTAGCAGACTTCAGGATGAAGCCGAGGGGGCTAATCCCATCGGGATTCCGGTGACTTAGGAAGCATAGGGTTTACCCGCATGTCGCTCCGACTAGCGATCACACGTACCTTTTTTTATTTGGCAGGCATCGTTGGCTTGGTGGTTGCCCATGGCTGCGCGATGGTTACTCCGTCTGCAGTCATTCCCGCTAATTCTTCGAGCTTATCCTCTGCGGCTGCACTACAACAGGCTTTGAACTGGTCGCAACAGGCACCTCAAGAGAGTGCGGCCAGAGCACGTTCGGATGCATGGATGCGCTGCGCTGTTCTGGCACATAGGGCTATGGCAAACGAGGAGCGCGCTGCTGCCGATACCGCTGCCTCACTGGCAACCCGCTGTAGTCGGGCATATATCGACGCGATCACTAAGAGTGCGGCACTGAGCGTCAGCCCTGGCTCTATGGCTCTAGGAGGGCGGCTTTTAGACGTCGAATTTCGAGGACTTCCCGACAGCCTTGGTACGCACGTGCGATTGGAGCAGGCCGATCAAGTGTCGATGGAAGCTTTTGGCGGAACGCGACATCAGCATCCAGGATTTGGTGTCCCATTCGTAGCATCGTCACCACGTTGCACGGATCACCCCATTTGCAACCTCTATCCACCGGAAGGAATCTTCCGGCCCGTTACGGTGTGGCTTGAAGAAGCTTCGAATGTGGGCAACACCCATGAAGTGGCACGCCTTGTCGTGCAAAGTCCTGACGTCCAGTCAGAGCATGTTGTAGGCACGCAACACTATCGTTTGGCTGAAGATCTCTCTGCACCGTATGCGCAACTCTTGGAGCACACCAAACTTCGCCGCCTGGCATGGTGGGGCTTGATCGGCGGCGAGGAAGTAGGGCGCCGCGCCGGACTATTCCTCTTGGACGAATATGATCCAGCGAAGACGCCTGTGATCATGATTCACGGCCTTGCTAGCAGCCCGGTGATTTGGGCGCGACTGAGCAACGCCATCATGGGAGATGCGGAACTGCATCGGCACTATCAGATATGGCACGTCGTATACCAGACCAACGCACCCCTGCTCGTGGATCGACATCGCATACAGAGCTATCTCGATACCGCGTGGCAGATTCTCGATCCAAGGGGCGATGCTCCGGCAAGGCAGCATGGCGTGTTTGTGGGTCACAGCTTGGGCGGTGTGATCTCTCGATTGCTGTGTGCCGAAAGTACGCCTGCATTGTGGAGCGCCGCCTTCACGGTGCCACTGAGTGATCTTCATGCAAGTGCCGCCGACTTGGCTTTACTCGGAAGCACTTTTCAGTTCACGCCATACCCCGGCATCGATGAGGCCATCTTCATGGCGTCGCCGCAACGTGGTAGCCCAGAGGCCGGTGAATGGCTTGGACGGGTGGCTCAGAGTCTGGCGTGGAGGCATATACCCGAGCTATCCGCACTGGAGCGTATTACCAGCAAAAATCCGCAAGATATTCAGCCCGGACTCTTGCAAAGCTTTCGGCTCGGCCGGCTGAGTAGCGTAACGAGCTTATTGCCAGATCAACCCGTCTCGCGCGTTGATGAGCAATTGATGCCTGTACCTGGCGTGCGTTATCACACGATCGCCGGTGTGATTGTCGGTCACGATCCTCCCGGTGACGGTTACGTGCCGCTGAGCAGTGCATTGCTACCGGGTGCGGCGTCAACGCTCATTGTCCACGCAGACCATCACGGTGTCCCCAACGATCCGGAAGCGATCACTGCGGTACTCGATATTCTTCGTCAGCACGAAGCCTTGCATTAGAAGGCGGCTAGTCCCGGGAGCGAGGTCAGGGTTTCATGCTCCCCGTTTCGAGGAAGCGCTCATGCCAGGCCAGGGCTTCGCCAAGCAGGTGAGGGGTATGCTTTCCCCGACTATCGCGGCAAGCACGCTCAAAATAGTCCTGCAGCAGCGGGCGGTAATCCGGGTGGGTGCAGTTGTCGATGACGACGCGCGCGCGTTGCTTGGGTGACAAGCCGCGCAGATCCGCCAGCCCCTGCTCGGTAACGATG
The DNA here is from genome assembly GCA_049794535.1 of Rhodanobacter sp. Lineage (GTDB taxonomy): Bacteria > Pseudomonadota > Gammaproteobacteria > Xanthomonadales > Rhodanobacteraceae > JBARCX01. The sequence continues at coordinate 15,954 of JBARCX010000101.1, read as the reverse complement.
ATGGCGACATCATGTTCCGTATGATCAACGTGGCTGACCATCGGCACCAGGCAGGAGATGGCGCCGTTCTTCGCAGTGCTTGGCGTCACAAAGCACGACAGGAAGCCATTGCGGGCGAAATCTCCGGAGCCGCCGATGCCGTTGATGATCGACGTGCCAGCAACGTGTGTTGAATTCACGTTGCCGTAGATGTCCGCTTCCACCATGCCGTTGATGGCGATGCATCCCAATCGGCGAATCAGTTCGGCGTGGTTCGATATTTCCTGGGGGCGCAGCACGATCCGTTGGCGGTAATGGTGAATGTTTCGACCGAACTCCTCGACGCCCTCCGGGCTTAGCGACAGCGCTGTCGCAGATGCCATACGAATGGTGTCGGTCTTGATGAGATCCAGCATGCCGTCCTGAATCACTTCGGTGAAAGCGGTCAGTTCTTCGAAGCCGCCATCGCGCAATCCGCTCAAGACAGCATTGGCGATGTTGCCAACACCCGACTGCAGCGGTAGCAAGTGCTTGCCGAGTCGCCCTTTGACGATTTCGTGGCGAAAAAACTCGACCAAATGGCCGGCAATCCGCACGCTGCTCTCGTCCGGGGGCGCGAATCGACCCAGTCGATCGGCACCATGGGTTTCTACCACGGCAATCACTTTTGACGGATCGACGTGCAAATACGCCTCGCCAATACGATCGCCGGGTTTCAGTAAGGGGATCGGCTTGCGATCGGGTGGTAGCGCCGTGCCGTAATAGATGTCATGCATGCCATCGAGTTCGGCAGGCTGGGCCGAGTTCACTTCGATGATGACTTTGTCGGCCAAGTCGAGCCAGGTCTTGTTGTTGCCGACGGAGGTCGAGGGAATCAATCGGCCATCCGGCAAGATGCCGGATACCTCGATGACGGCGACATCGATTTTGCCGAGGAATCCGAACCAGGTGTATTGCGCAACCTGGCCAAGATGGATATCCATGTACTCGATTTCGCCGCGATTAATTCGTGCCCGTAGTTCTGGATCGGATTGGTAGGGGAGTCGAAAGTCGATACCGCCTGCTTTGGCGAGCGCACCATCGAGTTCGGGCGCGGTGGAGGCACCCGTCAGAATCCGCAGCGCGAACTTTTCTCCGTGGGCATGTGCCGCCTCAATCTGCGCCGCTAGCGCTAGGGGCACCGCCTTGGGGTAGCCGGATCCCGTGAAGCCACTCATGCCGACGGTCATGCCGGGCTGAATTTGCATTGCCGCTTGTTCAGCGGACATCACTTTGGCGGCGAAATGAGGGTGGCGAATGCGGTTTTCCAAGGTGAGCTCCCAATTCATGCAAGTGCTACCAAGCGCTCGCGCAACCTGCTTTATGCCACAAGCAACTCCCAGGCCTGTAACAGCGCATGAATGCCGTTAATAACGAACTGCACTCCGATACATACAAGTAGAAACCCCATCAGCCGTGCAAACGCATCTACCCCAGTCTCACCAAGAAAACGTGTAATCGTTGTCGCACCACGCAAACATGCCCAAAAAATCAGCCCGAAAAGAATGGCTGTAACGATCACCGCAAGGTGTATTGCCAGCGTCAATCCTTGGCTATGAGCGGCCGAGGCCACACTGATGATGAAGGCGATGGTTCCGGGGCCCGTTGTGCACGGCATGGTCAGCGGAATGAAGGCAATGTCCTGCGGCTTCGCCAATGCTTGATGCGAAGCCATCTCCACTTGAACCTCATCTTCGGCCTGCTTTGCAGGAGGGAAGAGCATGCCGAATCCAATGTAAGAAACAATAAGGCCGCCAGCAATGCGTAGCCCTGGGAGCGAAATGCCGAAGGCGCTGATAATCGCATTGCCGGCATAGAAGCAGATCAAAAGCACGACTACCACGTAGAACGTGGCGCGCCTTATCTGACGATTGCGCTCCGCCTCCGGGTAGCGACCGGTGAGTGCGAGTAGCACGGTGGCGCTGGTAAGCGGGTTAGCGATGGGCAGCAGACCTAACAGGCCAAACAATACGTAGTTCAGGAAATCGTGCATGCGGCATTTCATCCCATGGCAACGTTTTCAGCCCAATGGACGGGTGCACCGGTGCGACGCTATCGCACACTCTCTGCGCAGACTGAATTTGAGATCCATTACGCGAGGCCAGAACAACTGGCGAGCCCTTAGCCACTTGCGACTGCAGGCTAGCATGCCTGCACAAAATCAGATCAAGTGTCGCAGGCGCTATTTCAGCAAGTGCGTAGGCTCGACTGATGGGCTCGAATCGTTATCGTCACTTCATTCAGTCATCACAAAAAAATAACAGAGGCGGCAGTCGAATGCTCGAACGAAGCGCTATGCATCGGGGCAGGGGAACTCGCCACATACCTGTTTGGCAAGGTCTTGCGCGACAAGGCCAGCTCAATAGTCGTGCTCAATAAATCATGCTCAATAGATCATGGAGGTACGGCATGAACAGTAAGCGGGTGGGCCGTCTGATGATTGCCGCCATCGCCGCTATAACGGTTGGGTTGGTCGCATTGACCGATGCCTATGGATGCACGCGCATCTTGTGGAACACCAACAAATTAGCCGTCGTGGTGGGACGAACCATGGACTGGCCCGAATCCACGCATCCCATCCTTACCGTTTTTCCGCGCGGCATGAAGCGCGATGGCGGGAGCCTCGGTGGTCAAGTGGTAGTACCCGTCAATCCAGCGCGATGGATCTCCACATATGGGAGCATCGTCACCACGACGTATGGCATCGGCGCCGCAGATGGCATGAATGAACGCGGCCTTGCTGCACATTTGCTCTATTTAACTGTTTCTGACTTTGGAAGCCGCGATCCGTCTAAACCCGGGTTGCAGGCTGGGCTGTGGGCACAATATGCGCTGGATAATGCAGCAACGGTCAGCGATGCACTGGCACTACTGAGCAAAGTACAACTGGTTATGGTCGAGGCGCACGGACGTAAAGCCACCGTGCACTTGGCGCTGGAAGATGCCAGTGGCGATTCCGCGATCATCGAATACATCGACGGCAAGGCGGTGATCCATCACGGGCGGCAGTACCAGGTTATGACGAATGATCCGCCGTATGACGAGCAGTTGGCACTACTGAAAAAGCAGGACTATGCGCACCCATCGAGCAGCCTGCCTATTCCAGGCAACGTCAATCCGGTGGATCGTTTTCAACGCGCGAGTTACTACGTCGCCTTATTGCCTGAACCAACGAATGAGCGTGAGGCGGTAGCGGGGGTCTTGGCTATTGCGCGGAATGTTTCGGTGCCTTTTGGTGCGCCCTACAAAGATTTTGGCATTTACAACACCGAATATCGAACGGTCTGCAATCTCACCACCAAGCGCTATTACTTCGAGTTGACCACAAGCCCGAACGTTGTGTGGGCGGATCTTTCGAAAATGAACCTTGCACACGGAGCGCCGGTGCAACTATTGAACCCGGATAACGTGGCGTTGGCAGGAAATGTCACCTCGGCATTCCAGCCTGCTGAAAAGTCACCGTACTAGTCGAATTCGAAATAACAAGTCGGGAGTGGCAGCGGCCTCGTTGTAGTGGCGTTGCCGCAACGTGGTAGCCCAGAGGCCGGTGAATGGCTAGGACGGATTGCCCAGAGTCTGGCGTGGAGGCACATCCCCGAGCTCTCCGCACTTGAGCGTATTACCAGCAAAAATCCGCAAGATATCCAACCCGGACTCTGGCGGGATCTACTATCTGTTTCAGGAGGGCACGAACCCAGGGCGATCATGGCTTGAATGAAATGCCAATGAGAGTCATCGTTTCACCGCGATATCGTCGGAGTTTCTCTTGATCGCCGACTCCAGGGCATAGAGTCGATACCGCGTTCGATCGCTGTACGCGTGAAAGACGTACTGCGCCATCGCTGCTGTATAGCCTGAGGAGGTTCCCGTGAGCGCTGTATCCACGTCTCCCGAATTTTCACGTATGCAAGCCCGTGCCTTTGTTATCGCCTGGGTCTGTGCGTTGCTGTTTTACTTTCTTGAGTATGCGGGACGCTCGGCGCCTGCCGTGATGATCCCAGAGCTGTCAAAACTATTTGGTGTGACTGCGCTCGGCGTGAGTTCGATATTGGGGACTTACTACTACACGTATTCCACGACAAGCCTGATCGCTGGCGTTCTTCTTGATCGCTTTGGCGCGAAGTATGTGGTCCCCGGTGGCATGGTTGTGTTGGGGGTTGGGTGCCTTCTGTTTACGCTGCCGGTTCCTGGGATGGCCGATGTCGGTCGTCTTCTGCAAGGAGCAGGCTCAGCGTTTGCATTTACGGGTGCGGTTTATTTGGCATCGCATGGCTTTTCCGCCCAGCGTCTAGCAACCGCCATTGGTATGACGCAATGCTTGGGCATGCTCGGCGGGTCGGCAGGGCAGGTCGTCGTCGGGCCACTGATCCACGGGTCACTTTCAGTCAGCGGTTTCTGGTTGATGCTTGGTGTGATTGTGCTTGTCGTTGGCGTGCTGCTGCTTGCCGTCACACCCAAGGAGCCACGCGCAGCACCATCCGGCGCCGGCATATCGGGTTTGCTGAGTACCTACAAAGTGGTGTTCTCCAATCCGCAGTCCTATTTGTGCGGACTGGTAGCAGGCTTGTTGTTCGCACCGACCACGATTGGGGACATGGTCTGGGGGGTGCGCTTTTTCCAGACGGACAGACTATTTACTTATCAGAGCGCGGTGTTCGCCGCGTCCATGGTGCCCATGGGCTGGGTGTTCGGTTGCCCGTTACTCGGATGGGTGGCTGACACATTGCATCGACGCAAAGTGGCGCTTGCACTCGGTACTAGCCTGATGCTGTTGTGTGCTATCCAGCTTTCTTATACGCCAGTAGCGCTTCCCGATTGGCTGACGCTGTTTATATTCGGAGTGGCATCCGGAGCCGCGATGATTCCTTACACCATCATCAAAGAAGTCAATCCAGACCGCGTAAAAGGTAGTGCAACCGGTGCGATCAACTTCCTGACATTTGGCGTGACGGCCTTAGTCGGTCCGATATTCGCCGCCCATTTTGGGAAATCACTCGGCTATAGCTCAGATATCGCCACGCACTTTCGTCAGGCAGGTATTTTTTGGATTGGCCTGATTGCGCTCGCACTCGTGGTTGGCTTGATGCTTAAGGAAACCGGCCAAAAACGTTCTACCTAAGCTACACGTAGAACATCGACATGTTATCCGTGTAGTTCAATATAAGTTCCTTTGAGTCAGCCAGTTTTATCGGCCGTAGAGTTTGTCTGCAAACTGGCCATTACAAAACCTAGGGTCGCCGGGGTCAGGCGAATTCCTTGACAACGTAGCGACGGAGCGCCGTCCATGGCGCAGCGCAAACTTACAATTAGAAGCTGTCAGGTTACGCGCCACCAAAGAGCGCAAGCGCCTGCTCGTTGAAGCCATTGACGAAGCCATGTTCGCCTGGACCAACATTGCCACGGAACGGCTTGGCTGACTCGACCAAAATCTCGTCCGCATCCGTACCAAGAACCGCGATCGTTTCGGCAATAAATTGGTCAAGCGGCATGGCTTGTTCGGCCTCTTGGCTGTTCATGAGTTCGGTGCGCACCCAGGGTGGTGCAATTTCAAGTACGCGAACGCCCGTATTCCGGAGCATGAAGCGCTGCGACAGGATGTACGAATGAAGCGCAGCTTTGGTTGACGAATAGATAGCGGTAACGGCCAACGGTACGAAGGCGAGAACAGAACTTGTATAGGCCACGACAGCATCGTTCTTGCTCTTTAGATGCTCGATCAGCGCCGACGTCATGCGAATCGGCCCTATCAGGTTGGTCGTGATGGTCGAGGTCAACAGCGCGTCATCGATTTTTCCCGCAGCGGTATCGGGTTGCATGATGCCGGCATTGTTGATGAGAACATTTAGTTTGGGGTGATCGGCGATCAACTTTGCCGCCACCTGGTCGATGCTGGCTGGATCGGTGATGTCGAGTTCGATGGCTTCCATGCCGGGATTGGCTGCGATCACGGCATGGAGATGACTACGCCGCCGACCGGAAATGATGACCTTGTTGCCCAACTTGTGCAGCGCTTCAGCGAGCCCACGGCCGATACCTGAGCCGCCGCCGGTGATAAAAACAGTGTTGCCAGTGAGTTTCATGGGAGTTCTCCTTGGAAGGGTTCAAGCGGGAAAGCGATCGCCGAACATCGGCAATCCGCTCTTGGATTCGGCTTGTGTCGCTTCATCCTGCAGCACATCCCAGTGCTCGGCGAGGCGACCGTTTTCGATACGAACGACATCGGCGGCGACCCATGCTGCAGGCCGGCCATTGCCGGAAAAGCGTCCATGCACAATCACGTAATCGCTCTCGGCCAGGATCACGCTGTGCTCGTAGCGCAGGTTGCCAGGTGCACTGCGAACCAGATTGAACAGGCCATCGCGGCCTGGCTCGATATGAGCGCTATGTTGGATGTAGGTGTCGGACCAGAAGCGCTCGGCGGCTGCGTAGTCACGCTTGTTGAAGAGCGTATCGAACGCTTCGAGGACGAGGGCTTTGTTCTGCTCTGGGGTTGTCTTGGACATGATGGTTACCTCGTGGATGGCTCAAGCCGCAGCACGGCGCTGGATGTTTCGCTATCTTGCGCTAGAATCAAATCACGATGGTGATCACCATCGATGTGGCTAGCGTGGCACCACTGCCTGGTCATGTCAATGGTGATCAACATTGTGATTTGAGGGCACGTCAGCACGCGGCAGTCAGAAGAGGAGCAGGCATATGGGCGTTTCGAAGCAGCAAGCCATTGAAAATAAAGGGGCTATCGTCGCCGCCGCGGAGAAACTCTTTCGCGAGCGCGGGGTGGCCGCCGTAGGGCTTGCGGAATTGACCAAGGCCGCAGGCTTCACCCAGGGCGGCTTCTACAACCACTTCAAATCGAAGGACGCCTTGGTCGCGGCCGTCATGGACAAGGCCGTGGCCGATGGCGCGGCCGAAATCGTCGCGGCCGTCGAGACATCCAAAACAAAGGCGCTCGATCCCATGACGTGCCTGGTCGAGTGGTATCTGTCCACCGACCACCGGACCGATATCGAGAAGGGTTGTCCGTTGACGGCGTTTGCCGGCGACGTTCGACGACTGGGCAACGAGGCACGGGAGGCGTACGCCAAGGGACTGGCATCGAACTTCGATCAGCTGGCGAGTGTGATCGACGGCGATACGCCGCAAGAGAAAAGGGAAAAGGCGATCGCGCTGTTTGGCCAGATGGTCGGGTCGCTGCTGCTTTCGCGCGCCGTCGTCGACGCTGATCCTGCGCTTGCCGATGAAATATTGCAGGAAGGACGCCGACAGTTGCTGCGCGCTATCGATACTTGATCAGTGTTGCCTTAACTCACCGCTGCAGTTTCGACACCCGCGCGATCAAGTCGTCCAAGTGCGATAGAAACATTTTCAGGATGGGTGAATTGTTCGATTTGTTGTAACCCACCACCAGATCAATGGTGGGTGCTTCACCGGCCAATGGACGGCTAATCACAGACCACGGCATCAGGTTCTTCACATACGCAGGAATGAGCGTCACGCCACGTGTTGAAGCCACCAGCGACATCACCATCGCAGGGTTGTCCACCACCTGCTCGGGCGTTATTTCTATACCTGAGTGCGTCAGGTAATCATCGGTCACTGCGCGCAACACGGTCGCTTTCTTGCCGAGGCCGATGAAGGGTTCGCCGACAAGATTCTTGGGGTGAATCGTTTCGTGGGATGCCAGGCGATGATCGCTGGGCATCAATACAACGCGACCAAGGGCGCAGTGAAGATGTTCACGCAAGGGCTGTCGCGTGAGGTCGATGCCCGTGGCATCACGGTCAACAATGTCCAACCCGGCCCGATCGACACTGACCTGAATCCCGCCGACGGCGACTGGGCGACGCCGCAGATCGCCAACACCGCACTGAAGCGCTATGGCCAAGTTGCGGAAATCGCCGCGATGGTGGCCTTCGTCGCCGGCCCCGAGGCGGGTTACATCACCGGTGCCAGCCCGACGGTGGATGGCGGCACCAACGCCTAAAAGAGCATGAGCATGACCCGTATCCTGAGCGAGTAAATACACACGCGTTGGCAAGCTCTTTTACGCCGCCTCTCTACAAGGCGGCGTAAAACGGACGAACCCTCATCTTCTAAAGGAGTTATCACCGTGACCCACAACGATCAAACCTCCGCCAAGCCAATCAAGATACCTGGGCCGGATCACCCCATCGCGATTGAGCGCAACACGCATCGCGTTATCGTAAAAATCGCGGGCCGCATCGTCGCGGACACGCGTGATGCGCTCACGTTGAAAGAAGCGAACTATCCAGCGGTCCAATACATCCCGCGTAAGGATGTGGATATGACGCTACTGGAGCGCACCGATCACAGCACTTACTGCCCGTACAAAGGCGAATGCTCCTACTTCAGCATTCCAGTCGGCGGTGAGCGCGCGATCAATGCGGTGTGGACGTACGAGCATGCCTACGACGCTGTCGCGCCCATCAAGGACCACGTCGCGTTCTATCCCGATCGCGTCGATGCGATCGAGCAGATCGACGGCTGATTTCCTCTACCCAACTTCCTATACAAGCGGAGACATGTTCGGTCGCGCCGCCGCACTTGCCCTCGCCAAATCCGGCGCCCAAGTCCTGGTCCATTACAGCAGCGCGCAGAAGGAAGCCGACGCCGTCGTGGAGGAGATCCGCAAGGCCGGCGGTCGCGCCGAGAAATTAGGTGCCGATCTAAGCACGCCGAAGGGGCCGCATGAATTGGCCAAGCAGGTTCGCGGCATCATTGGCGACCGACTGGACATCCTCGTCGCCAATGCCGGCGTCTCAAAGGCTGCGACCATCGAAGACACGACGGTCGAGGACTTCGATCAGCTCTTTGCCGTCAACGTGCGCGCACCGTATTTCCTCATCCAGCAATTGCTACCGACCATGAGTACGGATAGCAATATCATCTTCACCTCTTCGCTCGCCGCACGCGCAGCGGTAGGCAACATGTCCGCTTATGCAGCGACCAAGGGCGCCGTCGACACACTGGTCAAGCATTTCGCGGCGTCGCTGGGCTCCCGTGGCATCCGCGTCAACGCCGTCGCGCCGGGAGTGGTGGAAACGGATATGTCCAATTTCACCAAGACCGAGGAAGGCCGCAACGTGACGCTAGGCATGCAGGCGCTCAAGCGCCTCGCGCAGCCCGATGACATCGCCGGTGCCGTTGCGTTTCTTGCCTCAGATGAGGCGCGCTGGATCACCGGCGACACCCTGCAAGTGGATGGTGGTTCGAAGCTGTAAGAAGAAGGCGTGCTGTTGAGTTTCATCATCAAATAAAAAAGAAGGCCCCTTGAGGGGCCTTCAGTGCTATTGGATAACGCCTGCGCGTCGGAGAAAACGGACAAGGATTAGGTATGGTTCGGGCAACCCTGGCCCGATTCGACAGCGACGACAGCCTGATCGCGCGTTTCCACGCGCCGCGCGTAGCAACTGCCCAACGAGTCGCTAAATCGGTATGACTGCTGCCCATGTTGTCCGCGCGAACCGGTGATGCCCGTGCCGCCAGCGTTGAAATCGGTGTTGCTGTGGCTGATGAGATGGTTATCCAGGGCGGACCAGAAGCTCACATGGCCGTCCTGCGTGCGCTGGAGCTTGCTCAGGTAACCCTGCTGCATCGTGATGTCTGCAGTGAAGTCGCCGTTCGCACGCACCTCTTTGCGGATGTCGATGAGCAGTGGGTAGTCAAGGCGATGCGTGTGCTGCACGGTGCCGGTGTCGGTAGTGGTGAGCACCTCATCGACTACTTGCGTATGCATGTCGATGCGCTGGTTGTAGATGCCTTTCGATGGATGATCGAAGCCCTGACGGTTGGAAAAATTCGCGTGTTGTTCGACGCGAGTGATGACCTTGCCGTGCGAGGTCTGCAGTTCGCCGACGATCACGTAGTGTCCGCTTTGCAGGGTATCGACCTCTCCATGCAGCGTACCGTTAGCACCATCTTTGAAGCCGCGCTGCACTTGTGGTTGCTGGCCGTCCTGCTGCATGGCAAGCGTGTTTTGCGTGAGCTTGCCGGTAAGCACGTCGCGGCCTTTGTCGCGCCAAGCTAGCAGGTTGGCGGTGAGGCTGAAGAAGTCGTGTGCGCCCAGCACACGCACCGCCACGGTGTGTGGCTTGCCATCGTCCAGCAGCGCGGCGAAGGGGGTCAGGTCCGCGCGATACGGCGTGAAGTTAAGCGTCTGGATGTCCGTCGTGGGCCGCCACAGATTGGGGTCCACGCCTCCGGTGTAGGTCCATGGATAGACCGGCGCGCGACCCGCCGGCTGGCCGTCGATGCTCACGGCCACCTCACGGAAGTTGCCGCCAGGGCACTGTTCCAGCGGATCACCCGCGTTCGGTGGCCCGAGCGAGAATTCGCGCGTAGGTTCCATGTCGGCATCGTCGATGCACATGTACCACTGCTCGTCCACGGCCTGGCTTTGCGCGATCAGATCCAGCGCCACGCGCTCGACATTGCGCGGCAGTGTGAGAGTACGTGAGAGCGTTTCATTGCCGTTCTGCACATCCACCGGATGCCCGTCGTTGTCGCCGACCAGACCGATGGCGAGATCAGCGGGCGATGCGGCCTTGCTGTCCGTCGTGGCTGGATAGAACACCAGCCGCGCGCTGCCGTGGATAACACCGGTGCGCGTGGCATCTATCCAGTTGTTGAGGATGGTCTGGCCGTGCCCGACGTCATGGAACAGGCTGGCATAATCGGTCACGTCACGCTCGACGTACCAGTGGGGGCTGACTTTGGCACTCGGTTCCTGCGTGGTGCCATAGAAGAGGTTCACGCCCTTGAGCCATAGGCTGACCGTACGGTCGTATTGCCGCCCGGCCGTCACCGAGAAATCTGCCTCTAGCACCACTTTCGACCATGGCCCGGTGCACTGCGCAGGTGGTGTATACGCCCACTCGCGGGGCTTCGCAGTGCGCGAGGTGGCTTCGCCGTGGTCGTCGAACGCAACATCGGTATACAGGTTGGCGACGCAGGGTGTGCCGACTGGGTGCGGCACCGGCGCATCGGCGATGGCGACGCCACGATCGCCCACGGCGGGTGATGTTGCTGCGGCGGCGAGCGCGCTCGGCAATGTCAGTGCAAGGGCAAGGCTCGGGCGAATCAGATGGCGCATGTAGATCATCCAACAGTTGCTTGCGACGTTATCTGCAAGCATGCACGGGATGGCGTCTTCTAGCGAGGGGTAAGAGCATCATGCCGCGTGCTGTTACGACAAAGGCCGCGCAAGCGGCCTTTGTTCTTTGTGGCGATGAGCAGCCCTTACACGATGGGCACGTGGTTGACGTTGTTCTTGGGATCCATCCAGAACGCTTCGTTCGCGAAGCGTCCTAGGATGTCGCGAGGCAGGACGGGCTGACGTTCGATCAACTGTACCTTCGGCCGAACGGAATGCAGGCCGGGCATGCCGACGCGGGCATCGAATTCATCGGCGCTGTATTCGATGTGGTCGAAGTCGTGCTCGAACCAAGGCTCGCCCAAGAATTGGTAGACCGCGCGCATGGCGGCGGCCGGATCGCTCACCAGGCTTTCGTAGGTCAGCATCAGCAGGTGGTCTTGCGCGTGCTGGCCGTAAAACGCTTCTTTGGTGGCTTGGTAGGCGAAGCCCACCATGCCCCGTGGATCGGTCAACGCCTCAACGCGCGAGTACACCGTGGTATTGGTGTCGAAACGGAACACCTTGCTGACGCTGAGCGGCTGCCTCTGCGCCAATCGCTCCACGCTGTCCAGCACCCATGCCAACTGTCGCACGCACGCAATGACCTTCACCCCAGGGAACAGCGTGTTGAGTAACTGCATCCGGCTACACCACAGTCGGCTGGTGTCGAACACCACGTTGGCGTCAGCCTGCGCCGAGTAGAAGTTCTCGACTAGCCCGCGCAACAGTGCGACGCGCTGCTCGTCGGAGATATCGAACGAAAAATCGTTCTTGCTGCTTGCTTCCGCTATGACCACGCCCATGATGTCTGCAAGCGGGCTGGTCATTCCAGCGCGGAAGCGCGGATTCTGATTGAGGATAGCGGCCAGCAGTGTGGTGCCGGAGCGCGGCAGCCCGGAAATAAAGTGGAACTTCCGTGGTGGGTTGCTGGCGTCTGGCGTGACAGGCATGTGAGCAGTCTCCTCTCGGTGTGGTGGTACGTGTTGCAATGGCACGGGTTGCAAGGGCATGTGCTGCAAGATAGCGCCTGGATCAGGGCGCGGGTGCTGTCGATGCGCGCATGCGCATTTCGTAGCCGACTTCGACCATGCTGGCCTCTCCCTTGCCCAGCACGCGAAGCAGTAGTTCCTCGGTGGCGCGCTTACCCATTTCGTGCACGGGTTGGTGGACGGTGGTCAGCAGTGGCCACACCTGCGTCGCGATGGTGGTGTCATCGAAGCCGCAAATGGACATCTCGCTGGGAACCGACACCCCGGCTTCCGCGGCGGCCCAGATCGCACCGACGGCCATGTCGTCGTCGGCCGCGAAAATGGCGGTTGGCCGTTGCTTCAGTGCGAGCAGTCGGCGGGTTGCGGCTACGCCAGATTCGAAGGAAAACCGGCCCTGGACCATGTACGCGGGATTTTCCGTCAACCCAGCGCGCTTCAGGCCGTCGCGGTAACCGGCGAGGCGCCAGATGCCTGCGCCGTGCTTAGGGTCGCCAAGGATGTGGGCGATGCGGCGGTGGCCCAGTGACGCAAGGTGCTCCACCATCGCTGCGGCAGCTTCGCGTTCACGGAGTATCACGCCGATGCAGTCCTTGGGTTGGCGTGGCGCGATCGAGGCAAACGGAAGGTCGATTTTGCGCAGGTAGTTGAGCAGTTTCGTGTGGTCGGTGATCGGCGGTGTAAGGATCAGTCCATCGGGCTGGTGGCGCGAGAGAATGCCCTTGACGCGCTCGACGAAGTCTGGTGCCGTCGAGACCAGTGGCTGCACCATCATGCTGTATTGCCGCGCCTCGCACGCCTCCAGCACGCCTGCTTGAACTTCCATGATGTAGCTAGGCGAAAGGTTGTCGTAGAGCAAGCCGATCATGAAGGAGCGGTTCGTCGCCAAGCTGCGCGCGGAGGTGAGCGGCCGGTAGTTGAGTTCCGCAACGGCCGAAAGCACACGTTCCCGCACCGAATCGCGTACGTTCGGCTCGTTATTGAGCACGCGCGATACGGTCTTTTTCGAAGTGTCTGACACACGGGCGACATCGTTGATGGTCACACGTGACATGGAAGCCTTTGCGTCTTCAATGATCTGATCCCTGCGTGGTGGAAGCTGGAACGCTTTGGGCTTGAACGTTCCACCCACTCACTTCGACGACAGGATCGGCCGCTCCCTGCGATGCAAATCGCGCAGTTAGGGTTATCGACTCACCGGGCCAAAGCGTGACGTCATTGTCATTCCACCGTATTGGCAGCGCAAGGTCGCCGTGCGCACCACGCCTGATCGACACGTGCTGGAACAGCGCCACGGCCTTGGACGATGCTGGCACCGACAAAGTGACCGTGGTGACGTCATCGTTTCCTTCGCGTAGCGTCGTTGCGTGAACCTCGCTGGTCGCGGCTGGAAGGGACCGCAGCGCGGTCAGGTCTGCATATTGCGTCAACGGGGTGAGATACCAGCTCGAATGCGCCCAGTCGAGCACGTCTGGTCGAGTGGACAGCCAGTAGACGTTGCGGCTGACCGGCTTGCCGTCGGAAGAGGCGAGGTCGAGTTCGATGAAGTACGCGGGTGACAGGTTGGCGATGGCCGGCAGTGTTGCCAATAGCCGCGTGTGGTTCCCCGCAAGGTCGATGCCGTCGATGTGCTTCTCGTAGCGCACGCTACCGTCCAGATTGCGCACGCGGATGTTCGCTTGCAGGCCATGAATATCGTCAAGCGCGTGGTTCACCAGCACGATGCCATGGGAGTCGTACGAATACTGGATGTGTACCAGCTCGTTGGCTTTCTTGGCGCCGAAATACGCGCCGGCAGGATTCAAAAAGTAGTCGTACAGATGCCAGTGCAACGAGGGCCACGCGTTGTTGAGCATCCAATAGATGACGCCGGTCGCCGGCTTGGCGGCATCCATGCGCGCGTTGAACGCTTCGAACTGTGCGCGGACGTTGTCGTAGTTATCGAGCTGGGCCTTAGCGACATAATCAGCAAGGCTCGTAAGCGTGCCGTAGCGATGGGCGAGCGCCTTGTCGAACGGTGTCAGCACGGCGAACTCCGACCAGTCCGCGGATGCGTGGTATTGCCTGGTTTCTGGGTACTTCCACAGGGCTTCCTGCTCCTGCGGCGACAGCATGCGCATCAGGTCTTCCAGTCGCGGGATAACAGCACCCGCACTGACCTCAGAATCAAAGCCAAACGCGCCACCCAGTTTGTCAGCGTACCAATACGCCGGCGGTATCCAATCGTACGGGCCGGCCATCTTCATGCCGGAAGGGCCCGTTTCGGCCGTCCCCTGATCGGCCGCGGCCGAGATAATGGGCAACGACCAATCCGCCGCGCGTAGCGTATCCACGTACATCTTTGCGATGGGCGGCGGAGGCGCGTTGTCGCTGCCGATCAGGAAACCGATGACGGAAGGATGGTTGCGAAGCAGGCGTGCTTCGCTGGCCATGGAGTCTTCTGCAACCCTTTGGTCGGCGGCAGTCCAGGGCGAGCCGCCCGTTTTGGCAGCGGACTCCCATTTGTCGCAGCACTCCCAGCCTGCCAGCACCATAATGCCGTTCTGGTCGGCGAGATCGTAGAAGCGCTGATTCTCCAGCTTGCCCTCACTACGAATGGTATTCAGGCCGAGGTTGACGACGTAGCTGAACTCGGCCTCCATGTGAGCGGGGTTGTCCCGCAGGAACATGTCCGGCGCCCAGCCACCACCACGGATAAGCACAGGCTTTCCATTGATGAAGAACTGGCGATAGCCTTGTTTCGTCAAGTTCGAACTAACGCTGCGTATACCAAATGTCGCCGTGGCCCGGTCGGATGTTGCACCATCGACCGCAGCGGTCATCTCAAGTTGGTATAGCGGATGTTCTCCCATGCCGACTGGCCACCAGATCTTCGGGTGGTCCAACGTGAGGCCTGGCGTTGTCTTGGGTGAGAACGAAACGACCTGTGTTTCTCCGGGCGCGAGGTGCACGGTTTGTTGTATCGGAACGCCGGCCACTGTGCCGGTGATCGTCGCATCATGCGCCACCGTATCAAGGTTCTTCGCGTCTACCTTCACGGTCAGCGTGGCATGCGAGAGATCGGGCAGCGACAGCGTCGAAGCGACATGTGGAAAGCTCAGTTCGACCGGTCCGGTCTGCACGATGTCCACGCCACGCCATGGCCCCATGTTGTTGTCCGGGGGCGTGGGGTTCCAGTCCACCCAGCCAATCGACAGGCTCTTTCGTGGATCGGCCGGATGCACCTGCATGGCGAGGATGTTGGCGCCCGTGTGTACCCAGCGCGTCACGTCGAACCCATGCACGGGATAGGCTCCGGCGATCTCGGCGTGGTCGGCGACCAGACGTCCGTTTATCCACACGTCGGCGCTCGCGATCATTCCGTTAGTGCGCAGCAGCGTATGACGTCCTGCCAGTTCTTTCGGTAGCGTGAATTCGGCGCGGTACCACCAAGACGTCACGAAGAGGTTGCCGCTGGAATCTGGCACCTGCACCGCGCGCAGGTTGTCGCTGTAGAACACGTCGTTCTTGGACGTACTGCTCTTAAACGCGTTGTTCGCCAACAGTCCAGCCATGACCGTCGCTCGTCCACTCACCGGATACCAACCCTCGGTGGAGAAGTTCGTCGAGGAGATTTCAGCACCACCTTGCTGCGCCTTGGCGCTGTCTTGAATTTGCCAATGATCGATGGCGGTGGTGGAACCTGCGCCGGTGCTTACCTGCGTGGGGGAGTAGGTCGTTTGGGCGAGTGCGGCCGGCGCGGTTGATACCGCTATCGCGGCCATCATCCAAAGCGCGTGCCTGGCTGGAGTTTGC
>JBARCX010000100.1:0-8914 GCA_049794535.1 Rhodanobacter sp. | reverse complement strand
TTGTTGATCTGCGTCAAATTCCCGACGACGAACGGCGACTTTTCACCGACAGACGGCCGTTCAAACCAGCCTCCATATAGCTGAGAATATTTCAGCCACCCAGCCATCCTGGTGTGGCAAATGCTGGTTGGGCGCGATCTATCGATTCAAGCCATTGCAGTACAAATAAACCGCAATGAGAAACGCTTGATGTCGCGCACGAGGCACACGGGGCGGTGGGGGAAATTCGCATGCATGTTCTATCGCGTCAGCGTGGTGTCACGCTGATCGAAGTACTGATGGCTGTGCTGATCTTCAGCATCGGCTTGATCGGCTTGGCCGGATTGCTAGTCGTGGCCACACATTCGAATCAGGAAGCCTACCTGCGTACGCAGGT
This sequence comes from Rhodanobacter sp., assembly GCA_049794535.1. Lineage (GTDB taxonomy): Bacteria > Pseudomonadota > Gammaproteobacteria > Xanthomonadales > Rhodanobacteraceae > JBARCX01. The sequence goes on along the minus strand of JBARCX010000100.1, from coordinate 8,538 downwards.
CGCCTTTCTCGCCCACAACATGGCGGATCGCATGAATGCCAATCCGCTCGGTGTGTGGGCCGGTGACTACAACACGACCTACCCCAGCATAGCCGCACAGACATGCAATCTCTCGACCGGGTGCTCGCCATCGGCGCTGGCCAATTATGACCAGCAAATGTGGAGCAGCCAGCTGAAGACGTTTCTGCCCAATCCATCAGCCACGATCGCCTGCACAAACCCGGCCACTGGCTTCGTCCCCAGCACTAGCCAGCTAGATATGCGCCCGCCCTATGGCGGCAACTGCGTGATGACTATTACGTGGAACGAACGCCAGTCAGGCGCGGGTGTCGGTCCGACTACAGATACATCAAGCAATCAGCAGTTTACGTGGAATTTCCAGCCATGACCCTACCTATCCGGTCACGATACGCACTGGGCTTCACGCTGATCGAGCTTCTGGTTGCCATGGTGTTAGGCCTGCTCGTAACGACAGGCATCATCACCGTATTCATCTCCACCTCCAGTAGTAATCGCGCACAAACGCAATTGGCTACTTTGCAGGAAGCTGGACGCTTCGCTGTCACGCAGCTAAAGAATGATCTAAGCATGGCTAATGGCCAGTACTGCTCCAACACGGGCGGCAATGCCTCGCCGAGCACGGCGGGCCCTTATCTTGATGGCCTGCGAACACCTACCGTGTATGCCGCCGGTAGCGCATTGACGTCTGCGCTAAACGACTCCACGACCCCGTGGGGGAGCGCCCCCTATCCAGCAGCGCCCGCAGCCTCGTATTCACTGCCGTCATTTATGTCGATGCGTGGCTACGATTGCACTACCACTGCCTGCACACCGATGGACCCGAGCAGCGCAGAGAATACGAATGGCTTTTCCATCCCTGCGATGGGTACAACGGTAGGTAGTCGCGTTGCTGGTGCCGCCGTACTCACCGTGCGCTATATCAACCCCGCGAGTGGCTGGGCCATCATGCCGCCCGGCAGCGCCACCGGCAGCACAATGGTGAGCAATGCCAATGGCACGCTCAGCATCACCCTGAGCCCACTGAATACTGGAACTGCGGCGGCCGAACCACCCGCGGCAAACTTCCTGTCTGGCGATCTGGCCATGCTCGCCGACTGTTCCAACGCACAGGTGTTCACTGTTGCGTTGTCCAGTGGCGTACTCACTTCTGCGGGTACAGGCACCACTACCGGCTACAACTACATCGAGCCTAACGGACAACAGGGCATGGCAGCGCCCAAATTGTTCGACTTCAACCGCGACTATCAGACCGTCACCTACTATCTGAAGGTGGTCAACAACGGTGACGGCAATGGCCATACGACCGGTGCGCTTATGCGCCGGGTTAATGGCGGTACGACAAATGCGACACATAACGGCTCTGAGAACGAGTTGGTGCGAGGCGTGGAGCGGATGGACTTCCTGTATGGCGTGGAATATCCCGACGGCACCATACGCTATCTCCATGCATCCGACGTAGACGCCAGCAATAGCACCACCCCCGGCTGCATGGGAGTCATGACGCTACCGATTAATGGCAGCACCGACCCAGGCTGCTTGTGGCGTGCAGTTACCAGTATTCAGATCGACCTATTGGTGGATGGGCAAATACCGCTATTCACGCTGCTGCAAAACGACATGAAATACACCTACGCCACCGATGGCGTTTTGACACCGACAGAACCAGGTACGACCGGCTCGACCGGTTTCTCGGTGAGCCCCACGCAGCAAGGTTTTGTCAACCAGATGATTCGCCGCGAATTCACCGCAGTCGTCTCCGTGCGCAACTTCAACCCATGATGCGCGAGAAACCCGTCATGTTTAAATCACGCCGTACCGGCTGGTATCGCAACAGTACAAGTGTGCACACGCAACGTGGTGCTGCACTAATCGTTGCGCTGGTCTTCCTGCTGCTGATGACCATACTTGCACTCAGCGCCTCTAGCCGCTCACTGTTGCAAGAACGCATGGCCGGCGGCTTGCGCAATGCCCAGCAGGCCGAAATGAGTGCAGAGACTGCGCTGCGCGGCGCGGAGTGGCAGCTATGGAGCCGCACCAGCACGGTAGGTGGACACATGGATTGCTTGAGCAGCGGAATCTCAAGCGACGATGGCTGCGTTATCTATAACCCCGCCAACACCAGCCTCTATGGTGCTAGCGGTACGGTCACCGTATTTCGCACCAGTCAGGCATGGATAACGGGTGGCCTGACCTATCTCGGGCCGCTCGGCGGCTACACAAACAGTAGTACCAACCCGAACTTCAGCCAGCTCGCGCAGAACCCCGTTTACATCATTGAAGACATGGGGCGCGAACTGCCGCCGGGCAGCGGCCCGCAACACGAATCGGGCGATACCGGCCCCAACAACACCGGTGCCGGCCAAGTTGATACCCATATCTTTCGCATTACTGCGCGCGCCACGGGCGGCAATGAAAACGCCATTCGTGTCATGCAAAGCACATTCGACGCCCAAGCCCAGAATTGAGTCGGAGCATCTACGACATGCTGACCCGTAATCTTTCCCAACGCATACGTTTCAGTATGCCGGCATTGCTGCTGACGCTGGTTGGTGGATTTGCTGCGCCATTTGTACCTGTTGCACATGCCGCGTCCACCCCAACGGTGGGTACCGTGGAATTAAGCCCCGCTCCACCGGATGAAACTCAAGCAGTAGCGCCAAACCTACTGGTAACGTTCGACGATTCGGGATCAATGATGTGGACCAAAATGGGAGATTTTCCACCATTTAGTGCACAGACTTACAACTCCAACACTTACCAAACCACTAGCAATTATGAGTGGGGTGGTTCCAGCCAGCCCTGGCGTTGCGCGGCAGTTATCAACCCAGCTTCGACAAGCGGTATTGGCGCACACGCAATGAATGGCGTGTACTACAACCCTAGCACCGACTATCAACCCCCAAAATACGAGGACGGCACCTCATTCCCTGCCGCTGATGCAACATTAGCGGCCGTATGGGTCGATGGCATCGCCATTAACAGGCCATATAACGCGATAACAGTAGATTCCACTGCTGGTTATTACAACAACCCGGACCTTAATGGCAGCTCAAACGATAGCGAGATAACTAATTTAACGGCCACTAACTCCAGCAGCCGTTGGTCGTGCGGCGGCAGCAATCTTAATTACACAGGCTATCCAGGCGACTACGGCGCCACGGGTGAGAGTGATGGCTGGGGAACTTACAGCGCCACGAGCGGCAACAACGGCACTTTTACACCAGCGGCCAGCCCTATGAATGGCACCACAGGGACACTGAGCGACGGCACTCAGGTCACCTATTCCAAAGGTGGCCCCTACTATTACCAATTCAAGTCGAAAATGCTCAGCAGCATTACGGTAAATGCCACAACGGGGGTCCCAACGGCTGCCGGCCTAGCGGCACTTTACAATGCTGCAAACTGGGAGGCAGTCCCTATCACCAACACAAGCGTCAAAATGTCTGACGGCGCGACTGTTAATCAGTGGCAGAATTTCGCTAATTGGTATGCTTATTACCGCGCGCGAAACCTCATGGCGCGTAGTTCTCTTTCACTCGTATTCTCTAATTTTGGTACCACCACCAGCAGCAATATTCGTGTTGCCTGGCAAAATCTTGGCAACAATAACAATTTCAATTCAACAAACCCTCAATTACCCAGCTCCGAAATCATTGCTGGACTAGATGACACCACCGCTTACACTCAAAGTGACGGAAGCACATCAACCTACCGGGCGGCCTTCTATAATTGGATATTCAACGTCGTTGCGAATAATGGCACCCCCACTCGCGATGCCATTATCCGTGCTGGCAAGTTCTACAAACGCATTCAGAGCACATCGGCCCCGTTGACCGACCCCTACTGGCAACCCGCCGCAAACGGGCAGCCTGGGCAGGAACTTGCCTGCCGGCAGAACTTTAGCCTACTGATGACTGACGGCTACTGGAACGAAGACAAGACAACCGAAAAAGCAAGCGCGTTTCTTCAAACCAGCTCGTCGCAAACACTACCGGATAACACGGGTTACACACCGATCAGTTCGGGTAATGGCATCACCGCGATGTATTACGGCGCAACTCAGGACGCCAGTGGCACATCAGACAATGCCACCATGGCAAATATCGCTTTTAATTATTGGGCAACCGATCTTCGCCCAGATCTTGCCGCAACGTACCCGAATGACAAGGTTGCGCCGTATTTTTCAGACACCACGGTAGGTGTGACCGGCTCGTCAACAGCAATCGTGAACTCCGACAATCCCGGTGCTACGCCAGAGGTCTATTGGAACCCGACCAACGACCCGGCTAGTTGGCCACACATGGATGGTTTCTACGTGACCCTAGGTGCCGGCGGCCTAATGAATTCGCAGCCGAAAGACCCTGATTGCACCCAGCCCGGATTCGACGGAACGGATGGCGACGACGACTATTGCGACCTACGCACTGGCAAGAGCAATTCAAGCGGATCGACTGGCTGGCCGACGCCCAACGGCGACGCGAACGGTGGTAATGGCGAGGCACAGAACGTCGATGATCTGTGGCACGCGGCGGTCAACAGCCGCGGTGACTTTTTCACTGCTGCCAACCCCCAAACTCTGGAGACTGACCTCAGCAATATTCTCGGCAACATCGTTGCCCGCGTCAGCATGGCAAGCCTCAGCGATGTCAACGCCAGCGTATTGTCCGCCGGTGCGCTGAGCTTCAACACTGGGTACAGCTCTGCTGACTGGACTGGCTCGCTTATAGCCAACCTTCTGAACTCGGATGGCACGCCAGGCATACTGGCATGGAACGCGCAGACCAACCTGGATAGCACACAGCCGACCAGCCGACAGATTCTCACCGCCAGTTTGGTCACGACCAACGGCGTTACCGGCATCGCTGGCATGTCGTTCGAATCGGGGTCAGCCTTTGACACCAGCGAAACGACTGGACTAATGACACCGGCATCCGCAGGCACCAACGATACGCAAGCCAATCGCGTGAATTATCTACGGGGCGTTACCACTGAAGAAACCGCTGGCCTGATGCGTAAACGCGATCATATTCTGGGGCCGATTATCGACTCACAGGCGCTTTACGTGAGTTCTGCCACCGGCGGTTATACCGATACCTGGCCAACAACGATCAATGGCGCGACTGTCTCTGCACCTGAGATGGGAACAAGTGCGCAAAGTTATGACACGTTCGTCACCAACGAGCAGAGCCGCGCCCCGATGGTCTATGTAGGTGCCAACGATGGCATGCTGCACGCGTTCAGCGCTCCCGTACCTACATGCACCCAGACCGATCCGACGACCGGATATTGCACCGCCTCAACCAACCCCACCACTATCGCCCCCATTGTGGCTGCTGGCTTCGAGCAATGGGCCTACGTACCGCGCGCGGTGTACGCCAATCTCGGCAACCTTACGAGTAAGAGTAGCTTCAAATTCGCGCCAACCGTCGACGGCACACCTGTAGTGCGCGATGTGTTCTTTCATGAGAACAACGATGCTGAGTGGCACACCATCCTGACCGGTGGCTTAGCGCTGGGTGGGCGCGGCGTGTATGCATTGGACGTCACCAACCCGGGCACGGTAAACGAAACCAATGCTGCCACCAATGTGCTGTGGGAGTTCGACGCAGATGCGACGGCATCGACCGGTTGCATAGCGATCAAAGGGAGCTCTGGCGATAGTACGGGCTGCAACCCTGCCGACCTGGGATTCACCTATGGCCAGCCCAACGTCGGCAGGCTGGCCTATGATGGCGACTGGGTGGTGCTGGTGCCGAGTGGTTATTTCCCGGATTGCACCAAGACCGACAAGCCAACGATATGCAGCAGTAGTGCACCACCCACGCCACCAACGGATTCCACAGGCAATACCTTCAGCTCACTGTTCGTACTCGATGCGCAAACTGGTGCCATGATCGCGGAGCTAAAGACTCCTACTGGTATTTCTGGCGTAACCAGCTATGGCTTGGCCGCGCCGGTATTGGGCGACTACAACAATGATCAAGTGGATGATGTGGCGTTCGCCGGCGACCTGGCCGGCAACCTGTGGCGATTCGACCTAAGCGACCCGAGCCCGTCCAATTGGAAGGTGACGTTGGCTTATCAGCCACCGACCCAAGGCACACAACCGATTACTGTGATGCCGCGCCTATTCCCTGATCCAGTCACCAACCGATTCATGGTGGTGTTCGGCACCGGCAAATATCTAGGTGCGGGTGATAACACCAGCAACAGTGAAGCCACGCAGGCGGTATACGGCATCCGCGACGAACTGAGCGGTGGTATCCCAGAAACCATTACACAGGGCGAATTGGTACAACAAACGCTGTCTCAATCCGCAGGCACTGGTGTCAATGCGGGTGCAACGCTGCGCAGCATTACGTCCAATCCGGTAGCTGCCACTAATGGTGGCTGGTACTTCAATCTACAGACCACTAATTCCAGTGGAACCGTAACTGATGCCGGCGAACGTGTGGTGGTAACACCCGCCGCGGTCTTCAACACCAATACAGCGATCATCAGCACCGTCATTCCCGGCAGCACCGACCCCTGTAACCCTGTTGTGAATGGCGCGATCATGTTTATTGATGCGACCAGTGGCGGCCCCGGCACCGGTGTTTCATCGCTAGGTGGCGTCCCTTACGTCGGAGCCCTGGTCAATAACGTGCGTACCAATGGCACGCTGTCCGTAACTACGGTTGTGGGCGGCGGCCAAACCATACTCCCTGGCATCACACTGACCGGGAAAACGAGTAATTCGAGCCAACCGCTCACCGGCAACGCGCCCATCTGGCGTCGCCGCTCATGGTCGATATTGAACAATGATCAGTAACCAGGGGCACACCATGATGCGATCACGCGGCTTCTCACTGATCGAGTTACTCATTGTTGTGGCGATCGTAGCCATCCTTGCTGCCTTCGCCGCAGCGTCCTATCAACGCTACAGCTATCGGTCGCGGCGAGTGGACGCACAACAAATACTCATGAATATTGCCATTGCCGAGGAGCGTTACTACTCCACGGGTAATCAGTACACCTTTAGTCCGACGGCGATCGGCTATGCATCTCCGTTGTATACGCCGAACAACGATTACTCGGTAACTATCGGCCCTGCTGCTGCAAGCACGTCGGCCCAGGCTTATGTAGCCACGGCAACGCCCATTGGCACGCAGGCCGGCGATGTATGTAAAGCCTTATCAATCGACAACACGGGCGATAAGGAACCGAGCGCAAGCGAAACGACCCTCAACAGCAACGGCAATTGCTGGTGAAAATCATGAATCGAAATCACTCGCGCATCCAAGGCTTTACGCTCATCGAATTGGTAGTGACGCTTGTTGTTCTTGCCATTCTGCTAGCTATTGCACTACCTAGTTTCACAACAGCCATAAATAACAACCATGTCGCCTCAGCGAGCAATACGTTATTGGCTGACATCTCCTATGCACGTACCGAGGCTATCGATCGCGGAACGGATGTCTCGATCTGCCCGAGCTCCACCGGCCAAACCTGCACGGGTGGCACGGCTTACGACACAGGCTGGCTGGTATACACCTATACCGCCGGTAACGCAGTGGTCAGCACGGCCTACGACAACACCTCCGCCACCAACGTTGTACTGCGCTACACCACAGCCCAGCGTGGCGTATCCATCCAGACAGAGAGCACCGTTCCCATCATCAGCTTCGGCCCTCAGGGTGAGATGAAGCCTGATACCACCGAATCCTCTTTTGTCACCTGCTCCACTTCAGGTACCGGAGGTACTGCGCAAAGCACCGCTACTGTGCCTGGCGTCTGGTTAACCATCCTGGGTTCTGGCAGCGCTTACAACCAGCCTTGGCCGGTGGGCACAGCATGCACGGGCCCCGCCCCGGCATCATCTACTGGCTGAGATAGCTGTTACTGATATGCGTCCGAGGTAGCCCTTGGTTTGGGCCAGCTATAGATTCGGAAGAACATCCAGACTCAGCGTGGCCAGAGCAGGACCATATCCCACTGCACACATCGCTGATTTTAGAGTTGTTCTAGGCATAACCGTCCTCTGAGCGGATAATCGACGACCCTCGACGCTACTCGGCTGTGCAATGTTCGTACCTGGTCAACGCTGGATCTCTACCGCCGAACCCGAGCTGGGTCTCGGCACTGTGTTACGCGTCGAAGGGCGCGGCGTGCAAATACTGTTCGCTAAAGCCGGTGTACTTCGGCCTTACGCTATCGACTCCGCCCCGCTTATCCGCGCCGAATTCCGCGCGGGACAACGCGTGGCTGGCAAGGGCATCGCGTTTCTGGTCGAGCGCGTGGAGATTCGCGAGGAGCTGCTGATCTATCGCGGCGAAGGCCGCGAACTGGAAGAAGGCCAGCTCGACGACGAGCAGAGTGTGAGCCAGGCCGATGACCGCCTGATCGGTGGCCGTACCGACCCTGTGGCGCAATTCGAGCTACGCGTGGAAGGCCTGAAGCGCCGCGCCGACGCACGCCGCTCGCCCGCTTGGGGCCTTGGTGCTGCGCGCATTGGGCTGGTGCCGCACCAGCTTCGCG
>JBARCX010000099.1:0-17370 GCA_049794535.1 Rhodanobacter sp. | reverse complement strand
TACTGTTTCGAACAGCGGCGCGATGTCCAGCGGTACCTGCCCATTTTCGACCAAGCCACCATGTCGTGCCAGCGCCAGCACGGCCAATACATCCGCTGCTGAACGCGCCATGCTGATGATGTACAAGCCCACTGCGGCATAACCGTAATGGCGACGCGCGTCATGCAAGGTACTGAACACTTGCTTCAAGCGATCGGCGTTGTCATCCCCCGTCGCAGTAAACGCACGCTGTCCAGCCGCATAGGGATGCAACAGACGAACACGCTCTTCCGCCTCACGCCCGAGCCAGTCTGCATCGCCTAATAGAGCCGCCAGTGCCTCGTCATGCACACGCGAATCCTGCCGCACATCGAGGCGCGCAAGGTGAAAGCCAAAGCTGTGCACACGCCTGATCAGCCGCTGCACTGCATAGGCTCCCGCATTCACGCCGCGGTGATCGAAAAGGCTGGCGGCAATCAGTTGCAGATCCGTCAGCAGTTCCGCTGCCGACGCATAGGCTTCGGGGTGACCGTCCTGCTGTGCCGCCTCGATACGCGCGCCGATCAAGGTAAGCAGGCTGCGATAAGGCATGTCGGCATGGCGCTGACGGATCTTTGCCGCGGCCTGCGGAAAACGCGTACGGTAATCGGCCAGGCATGCGGTGATTCGTTCATCCACCGCTACCCGATCCTCGGTCTGACTGAGCAGGCGTGCCAATGCGGAAACATCCTCCGCGTAATGCTCCAACACATGCGCGCGCTGAGTCGCGAGGCTCGCGGCAATGGTGTCGGCACCCACGTTGGGATTGCCATCCATATCGCCACCAACCCAGGTGGCAAAGCGCAATAGGCGTGGCAGTGTCACCGCGACGCCATACACACTCTGCAGGGCCTCGACCAATGATTCGTAGAACGCCGGCACGATGCGATAGATCGGGTTGGCGAGATAGAAACCCACGTGATGGTGTTCGTCCTGCACGCTGGGGCGCACTGGCGATGCCTCAGCGGTCTGCCACCCGGAGGACAACGCCATATAGATGCGGTCATCGTCCTCGGCGCGCTCCTGCGGTGTACGTGTCGGGTCGAAGTTATCGACCAGCGCACGCACGATCGCCTGCTCTTTCTCCAGCAGCGATCGGCGCACCGCCTCGGTGGGATGCGCCGTGAATACCGGCTCAACCTGCAGGCGCTCCAGCCAGCCCAGCAACTCGTTTGCCTCGACACCTTCGGCCTTCAGCCGGGTCAGCACGTCAAGCAGGGATTCGGGCTGTGCCGCACCACTCTCGCGCTGGTAGTCGCGGCGACGGCGAATGCGATGCACCCGCTCAGCAATGTTCACGGCCTGGAAATAAGTGGCGAAAGCACGCGCAAGGGCTTCGGCCTCGTTGGCATGCATGCCAGTCAGCGAAGCAGCCAGGGCATCCACCGAATCGCCCTCATGGCGGCGGCGGATCGACGCCTGGCGTACGGACTCCACCCGCTCAAAAAACGCGTCCCCGCCCTGTTCGGCCAGCATTTGGCCCACCATCGCGCCCAGCCGGTGCACGTCTTCGCGCAAGGGGCCATCGTGCGGTAGAAAATCGGGATCGCGACTTGCTTCCATATTCAACGGACTCTGCCCCAGGGTGAGCCCCCTAGCCTACCGAATTTAAAGGGTAAGAGCCTGTTTACGATCTTTGCATAGCCCGCGCCGGAAGCTGTTTGCGCACAGGATCAAAGAACTGACGAGGGTCGACGTCGGTACACAACCGAGTGATGACGCAGGACTGAGTGCAAACAGACTCGGCCCGAAGGGTTGCTTCTGAGTGGCCGCCATGCGACAGCGCGCGGTTTACACCTTTTACCGGTGCTTGACCTGACGGCCAGTCAGGCGCTGCGCCACGCACTACCACCTAGCCACTCAGAAGCAACGCGGGCTATGCAAAGATCGTAAACAGGCTCTTGTGCCCGTCCAAGCCGTCATATCGTTACAATAGGATTCTTGTTCGCCGAGGGGCGCTGCGACCGTGATTGAGACGGCCAGGCTCGGTGGACGACGTGTTTCAACGGCGCCCGGTTTATGCAATGCCTCCGCTACCCCGCGGGAGCATGTGCAAACCGGCCCTCCGCGGCCGGATTCCCCATCCAAACCGGAGCAACTTATGAACGCTGTAAGCAAAGATTCCGCCACGCAGGACTTCAAGGTCCGCGATATCTCCCTCGCTGACCTTGGTCGTCGCCGCATCCGCATGGCCGAAGAGGAAATGCCGGGCCTGATGCAGATCCGCGCCCGCTATGCACCCCAGCAGCCGCTGAAGGGTGTGCGCCTGTCCGGCTCGCTGCACATGACCAAGGAAACGGCCGTACTGATCGAGACGCTGAGCGCGCTCGGTGCCTCGGTGCGTTGGGCTTCGTGCAACATCTTCTCGACCCAGGACGACTGCGCTGCGGCCATCGCCGCTGCCGGCATCCCGGTGTTCGCCTGGAAGGGTGAGACGCTGGAAGAGTACTGGGATTGCACGCTGGACATGCTCACCCACCCCGGCGACGGCACCAATACGATCCGGGGTCCGGAGCTGATCGTCGACGACGGCGGCGATGCCACCTTGCTGATCCACAAGGGTGTTGAGATGGAGGACGGCTCGACCTGGGTCGACCAGCCCGGCGCCAACCACGAAGAGCAGGTCATCAAGGATCTGCTGAAGGTGACGCGCAAGGAGCGTCCCGGCTTCTGGAAGAAGGTGGCTGCTGACTGGAAGGGTGTCTCCGAGGAGACCACCACCGGTGTGCATCGCCTATACCAGATGATGGAAGCCGGCCAGCTGCTGGTCCCCGCCATCAACGTCAACGACTCGGTGACCAAGAGCAAGTTCGACAACCTGTATGGTTGCCGCGAATCGCTGGCCGACGGCATCAAGCGCGCGACCGATCTGATGGTCGCCGGCAAGGTGGCCGTGGTGTGCGGCTATGGCGACGTGGGCAAGGGTTGCGCACATTCGCTGAAGGGCTTCGGCGCCCGCGTGATCGTGACCGAAATCGATCCGATCAACGCATTACAGGCTGCGATGGAAGGTTTCCAGGTCGCCACCATCGAAGACACGCTGGGCACGGCTGACATCTATGTCACCACCACCGGCAACAAGGACATCATCACGTTCGAGCACATGGCCGCGATGAAGAACAATGCGCTGGTGTGCAACATCGGTCACTTCGATAACGAGATCCAGATGGATCGCCTGAACACGGCTAAGGACGTGACGCGCGAGACGATCAAGCCGCAGGTGGATCGCTACACCTTCGCCAGCGGTCGCAGCATCTATATGCTGGCCGAAGGTCGCCTGGTGAACCTCGGTTGTGCGCACGGCCATCCGGCATTCGTGATGTCCAACAGCTTCTCCAACCAGACGCTGGCTCAGCTCGACCTGTGGGCGAACAAGGACAAGTACGAGAAGACGGTTTACCGCCTGCCGAAGAAGCTGGACGAGGAAGTCGCTCGCCTGCACTTGGAGCAGATCGGCGTGAAGCTGACCAAGCTCACCCCCGAACAGGCTGCCTACATCGGCGTGCCGGTGGAAGGTCCGTACAAGCCGGAGCATTACCGCTACTGATCTCTCGATCAGTGATGTAATACCTGGAAGGGCGCAGCGATGCGCCCTTCTTTTTTGGATCGGAGCCCATTCGACCATCCAGGCCCGTTCTCTCCTTCTATTCCGTCACAGCACTGAGCACACCCGTGGGCTCAGACACTGCCGCATGTTGCCCGACATGCTTTTCAAGCAACGCCATGAACTGGCGTTGCAGTGCATCGACTTCAGCATGATTCAGGCACTTTTCGTCACCCATATAGACGAAGCGCAGCTGGCCATGCAGCGAATACGCCACGATGCCTAAAAACCTCATGCCGAACGAATGCACAAACAAGCGCAAATTCTTCAACTGAAACGGGGCATCATCATCGACTACATGGATATTGCCGAGATTGGAGAATGAAAACACGCTGCGATTGCCATGGCGACTCAGGAAATTCTGTAGTCGAATAATCGACCGCATCTTGCTATCGGCAGGCACTTTGAGCATTTCAAAGTATTGGTATTTTCCAGGAATATTCGCCAGCTCTTGATCTATTTTCTGACGACCCTCCTCATGGAGCTCGCGAGCCCGCTCCCAGAAATCCAGGGCGGGGTTCTGGCCGGTCTTGATCTTGAAGCTGCCACCACTGAAAAACAGCATATCGCTCTTGATCATCGAGAGCCGTCCGCGCCGCCCATCGAATGGGTTATCTATCCATGAAGGCGCTTGCTTGCCGAGCGTCGACTGCAGCGCTTTATCCAGCACCGTCAACAAGGCCGTATGGATAGAGACCCGCTCGAGTTTGCAGCGCTGTTTTAACGCGACCGATAGCGGCTGACTGACGATCCACTCTCGATAAATTTCATTATTTGCCACCAACCGTCGTGATCCAGGCACAAGCGAGACGATCGTATTCATGATGCGTGCCGCACGCTGACGCTTAGGCAGGTCGTCATCATGCAAATCACCGATAACGTCACGAATGGTCACTGGCTCGTAAGGGACCAAGGCATCATCGCTATACAGCGACTTCAATATCTCCCTGACCAAAGTGAGCACACTCATACCATCGCAAATGCGATGTGTGGTTGTGATAAGCAGTTCGTTGCCATGCTCCGATTTCAACCAGACAACACGCAACTGCGGCTGGCGATGCGGGAAGACCGTTGCCAGCTCGGTGTCGCACTCTCTAGTGCAGTCATCGTCCGATGTCACTTCGACCATGCGCAACGGAATAGCCTTGGCCGCATCCGCTTCGTAATAAAGCTCACCCTTCTCTTCGCTGATAAGCATCCGCAGCACGGGGTGCTTGCGCTGCACCCTGTTAAGTGCCGATCGAAGTCGATCGATAGAAAAGTGACCATCGACACTGACCACGCACGTGATGTTGGCGTCGATCAAATGCTCCACAGTGGAAAGCTTCTGCTTCATGCTTGCTTCCTATTCAGCGGTTGCCGACGAATTGCCTGGGATGATGATTTCTTCGGGCGCAGATTGCTTGCAGAATGCAGCCAGCTTCGGATGCCTACTTTCGAACGTACCCAACTTGCCTAGTCGCCCGTCTACATAACCGGTAACGATGGCAACGACCTTGCGTAACTTCTGGGGTTCGAATAGCACAACGCAAAGCGCCTGATGAAACGCCAATACGCCGCTCAGCCAATGCAGCGCCCATTTCGATCGATAAAGTCGGAAGGAATGAACAACATTGCGTGCACCGTAATAACGACGCCATGCGGCATGATTCGTCGTGAACAGTTTGCCGTGTCGCTCGATGTGACCTGTGGTTTGCCGCATCGTCACCGCGGCATTCATATAAACCGGAATACCCCAACTCGATGCGCGCAAGCCATACTCGACGTCGATGCATTCGATGAAGTAGTCCTCCCTGAAGGCACCCAGCGTGCGATACACCTGCGCGGAGATGGCCGAACCAGAGGAAATAACGAACAACGTGGGGAACAAGCCCTCGGTTTCTTTATCGATGCGAAAGGGTTTGGGAAATCTTCGCCCTGGCGGCGTCACCGGCATGCATCGCTGCAAATTGATCTCGTAAATCTTCGGACCCATGATGAACATATCCGAGTCCAGCTCCGAACATGCCTGCATCATCTTGAAGAAAAATAGCTCATCGATGTCCGAATCTTGATCAAGCAGGAAAATCACCTCGCAGCCTTGTTCGATCAGCGCCTCTGCGCCACGATTATAGGCGCCAGCCAGCCCGCCCTGGTTGCGGTTGAAGATTACCGTTGTGCCGGCCTTCCGCAGCACCTCGTGAACATGCAGATCCTGCTCGGGCGAGTTATCGACAGCGATGACGCTTCGACACAATGCTCTCGCCTTGTGGAAGTTGTTCAAGAACTCTGCCGTGGGATGGTAGAGAACGAAGATCAGACCAAAGGTTTCCATAGGACTCCACTCGGATCGATGACCACTTGCGACCATGCGGCGCTATGCAACTTCATACAGCGCACGCAAAGCCGATAGAAATCGTTGGATTCAACCGACGCTTCGCAACGGCACCACAACCGCTTCGCGCTCTATTGGCCGTAAGAAACCCCACGCTTGCAAGCAACGAATCGCATCCCCCACACCATCCTCCGCACGCACACGCTGACCCAGTGCCGTGGCGGCCTGACGCATCGGCTCCTGCAATGCACTATCGATAGCATTTGCGAGCATATCTACGCTTAAACTTTTACGGTCCAATGCAGGTGGCGCTACACCTTCACGCTGAAGACAACGCGCCCAAAATGGCTGGTCACCAAAAAAAGGCACGATGACCGATGGAATGCCTGCGCGAACAGCCGCCGCCGTAGTGCCTGCACCGCCATGATGCACAGCCATCGACACCTGCTTGAACAACCAGTCGTGCGGCGCATGCCGGATAACGCAAATCTGCTCGTCCAGTGCGCCGTCGACACCATCCAACCCACCCCAGCCACTGGCTAGCACAGCACGCTGCCCGCTCTTTCGGACCGCAGCAATGACGGTTTCTGTGAATGCCTTGGTATTGCTGCTCAGCATGCTGCCGAAGCCGATATAGATCGGCTTGGGACCTGCATGAAGAAAAGCGTGCAAAGCTTCTGGCGGCTGCCATTGCGCTTGATCGAGAAACCAATAACCAGCGATATGTACGGTATCGGGCCAATCAACCGGTCGCGATAAGACCTGCTGACTGAAGCCATAGATGACCTTGCTGTTGGAAGTGAAATACGGCCCGTACCATGGATACTTTTTCAAACCCAACTGTGGACGCACGATGCCATTGATCGCTGGCCGCATTACGTACCACACCAGCATACGCAGTAATTGATAAGCACCCAGATTCAAACGCGGTGACAGCTGTCGCTTGGAGCCGACAAATACCGTCGGCGGAAGAGCGCGTGATGGTGTCAGCGGCTGCAACTGAGCGCAGACGAATGGTATGCCGCGCGCTTCGGCCAGCGACTTGGCAAGCAAGGTGACATTGCCAACACCGATCAGCAGGCCTGCACCTTCACATGCGGCCAAGCCTTGACTCACCCATTGCGGTGCCCACGAGGCAAAACAATCTCGGAAGGAGCGCGCTATGGCCTGCATATCCAGGCCATCGTCGATCAAGCCACGATCCGCTTCCAGCAGCGTCTGAAAGTTACTGGTCAACGGAAAGAACTCCAAGCCGGCTGAGCGAATCATCTCGGCGAAGTTATCGCTGGTGACAATGCGCACTGGATAACCGGCCTGCCGCAAGCCGATACCTAGCGCGACTAAGGGCCGGATATCGCCTTGCGTGCCGATGGTGAAAATAACGACAGTCCTGCCGCTCATGCGTGCATGCTCAAAGCGTGAGCCGGCGATGTGACGGGACTCATAGGCCGCTGATCCAACCGCTGTTGCAGCAAACGGGCGATCTGCGCTGCCGGTACCGGATCGAGCATCGACTGGTGATGGCAGTCGATATCGTGCACTTCGACGTGACCGTTAACCCATGGCTGCCAGGCGCGTGGGTGATATTGCAGCACACCACCCAAATCCGCCGGCCCCTTCTGCGTCGCGTGGAAGAACAGCACATCCGCATCGATCGGCTCGGGTTGGTAGCGGCGCGCGAGCGTTAAATGGTGACGGCTCAGCGCGGCGACTCTCTGCACCAGCTGCGGATCATGTTTGAGCAACTCTTGTATCAGCGGCAACTCGAAGACGTTGTACTCACGACACAGCAGCTCAACCAATTCATCCATGTTGACCGGCGGGTTATCCCGCGCTTGACGATGGAAGCCAAGGAAGTGCAATACCGATTGCACTTCAGCAGCCTCGTCCATGCCGGCTTCGCCTGTGACAAAAGGATAGGCATCCAGCATGGCAAGGCATTCCACCCGCTCGCCCTGCTGTTGCAACAGCGCAGCCATGGCATGCCCGATCAATCCACCCAACGACCAGCCAAGCAGTCGGTATGGACCATGCGGTTGCAGTCGGCGAATCTGCGCCACGTAGTCAGCGGCAATGTGCTCAATGCTGTCCGATGCCGCCGCATCCCGTAGCCCGCGCGATTGCAGGCCATAAACCGGCTGCTTGTCGTCGAGGTGACGCAAGAGGCCGCTATAGGCCCAGCTCAATCCGGCGACTGGGTGGATGCAAAACAGAGGTCGATCACCAGCGGCCGCACGCAGTGGCAATACTGCGCCCAGCAAATCGCCTTGGTTATCGGTGTGCTGCAGATAGCGGGCCAGACCAGCGATCGTAGAGGCCTCGAACAAGCTAGCCAGCGGCAACTCCATACCGAAATGCGCAGGGAAGCGCGTAATCATTTCGGCCGCACGCAGAGAGTCACCACCCAGGGCGAAGAAATTGTCATGGATACCGATATGCTCCAACCCCAAAATCTCGCACCATAGGGTCGCCAGCTTCAGCTCCAATGGCGTACGCGGAGCTTCATAGACAGCATGTTGAACGCGTTGTGGTGGCGGTAGCGCAGCGCGATCGAGCTTGCCATTGGCAGTCAGCGGCAAGCTTTCCAATGTCAGCACATGTGGCGGAATCATGTGTTTCGGCAAATGCAGCGCCAGCTCTGCGCGCAACTTATCTGGATCGATCACCACGCCGGTCCTGGGCACGACATAGGCGACCAACATCGCCTCACCTTCGTCGTCGTGATGCGCCACGACGGCAGCCGCCGCTACTGTGCGAAGTTGCACCAACTCGTGTTCGACTTCACCTAACTCAATCCGATGGCCGCGAATTTTTACCTGATGATCGCGACGACCAACGAACTCCAGGCTACCGTCATCACGCCAGCGCACACTGTCGCCGGTGCGATACATACGGCTTCCATCGGCAACAAAGGGATCTTCGATAAAGCGTTCCGCCGTCAACCGCGAGCGGTGCAGATAACCATTGGCGACTCCGGCACCACCGATATACAGCTCACCCACCGCACCAGTGATCACCGGCTGCAGCTGCTCATCCAGCACGTACACACGGGTATTCCGGATCGGTCGACCGATCGGTGGCGGCGTTAACGCACTTGCGCTCAAGCGCATCGCTGTTGACCAGATGGTGGTCTCAGTCGGCCCATATAATTGAGTGACTCGAGCTGCACGCTGCAAGAGCTGCGTAGCCAATTCACCCCCCAATGACTCGCCGCCCACCAGCACATGCACCCTCTCCAGATGTAGATCTGGACTGGTCAGCAACACTCGCCATAGCGAAGGCGTGGCCTGTACGACGCTGACGCCCGTACGCTGGATAAGTCGCGCCAGCGCCGGTGGTTGCTGCACAGTCTCGTTATCGGCGATCACGACCTCCGCCCCCACCGTCAGCGGCAGGAAAAGCTCCAGGCCGGCGATATCGAAAATCACCGTGGTCAATGCCAGGAATCGATCGTCCGCGCTGGGCTTAAGCTCATATTGCATAGCCTGCAGGAAGCTGCCGAGATTGCGATGCGTAACCTCCACCCCTTTGGGCCGTCCCGTAGAACCTGAGGTGTAAAGCACGTAAGCCACGGCATCGGGTACTGAACGATCCGGCTCCGCGATCAGCGCCGCGGGCAATTCGCGCGGCTCTTCCGGATGCACCAGCATCAATCCGCCGCGGTCGAAACGTTCACTCAACTCACGCGTCGTTATCAACACGACCGGCCTTGCATCATCGAGCACGGCACTAAGGCGTCCGATGGGGGATTCGATATCCAACGGCAGATAGGCCGCGCCAGTACGCATGATCGCCAGCAAGACAATCAGCAACTGCTCGCTGCGTGGCAAAGCGACGGCCACGATATCACCAGGCTCGACACCATCGTCAATCAATAGCCGTGCTTGATGCACGCTGCGCTCGTGCAGTTGACGATAGCTCAGGCACACCCCTTTGCACTGTGCAGCAGGTGCATCCGGCGTGCGCTCCGCTTGTGCAGCTAGCCATGCAGGGAGAGTGCGTGGATCGAGCGGCATGGCTGTGTCGTTCCATCCCATCAGCAAGCGATGGCGCTCGGCATCACCGAGCAGATCGACCTGACTCAGCGGCCGCGCCGGATGGTCGAGCACCGTTTCGACCATATGGATTAAACGGCGTCGGTGCTCATCCAGCTCGGCCATGCTGTACAGCGCCGGGTTGGCATCAAAATCGAAACGTAAGTCAGCGTCCGTCCCTCGGTCATACACGAACACGGTGAGATCCTGGATCGAGCCATTGGATATGTTGTGCGGTATCGCGCAGGCACCTGCGAAATCGAGCACGTAGTCAAACGGTTCGATGTTCACTCCAAGCCAGGCTATTTGTTGGGTTTGGCCAATCAAACCGAGTTCGCGACGCAGGTCCTCAAAGCGATACTGCTGGTGGCGCAAGGCTTGCCTGATGACAGGCCCGACCTGAGCGAATAGCTCGACCGCGCTCATCGTCGGCGTAAAACGCAGGCAGATGGTCACTACATTTGCCAACATGCCAGGGGCAGCACGCAATGAAGCGTTGACTCGTCCAGATACCGGCATGCCGAAGACCAAGTCGTGGGCACCGGTGACGCGGTGGTAATAGGCTGCAACTAACGCGATCAGGACCTGCGGCAGACTTGTTCCATGCTGCTTTCCCAATTCACGCAGGCGCGCGACCGTTGCGCTGGGAAGGTGACCGATGCTGCGACGCAGGCCACCCATGCTATGTCTGCGACTACCACGCGCAAGGCTCACAGCCTCTGGCAGTGCGGCGAGGTGTTCGTTCCAGAAACGACGATCACGCTCGAACCGTTCGGAATGGCGATACGCCGCTTCTGCCTCGATCAAATCCGACAGCGCGCCGAATTCGCATGGTACGGGCTCGCGCCCCTGCACGTAGGCGGTATACACCTCGGCCAAGCGCTGCGCGATCATGGCAACACTATGACCGTCATACACCGCGTGATGCGCACGCTGATACCAGAAATAGCGATCGTCGGCAGCCTTGAACAACGCACTGACCCACAATGGATCATTCGCCATATCAACCGGCCGGCTTAGTTCGGCCAGCATCCATGTCTCAGCGGCTGCGCGAGGGTCATCCTCGTGACTGACATCCAGGTAGGGAAATTCGCCGCGGTACTCCGAGCCTATGATCTGTCGTGGCTGACCGTCTTGCTCGATGATGTGTACACGCAGTGTTTCTGCCTCACGCGTCATCTGACGCAACGCACGCAAAAATAATTCCGGTTGTACCAGGCCACAGATCTCCACCGCCTCCGCGATGTTCATCGTGATACCTGGCGTACCGATTTTCTGGCTAATCCATAGGCCTCGCTGGGCAGTGGTCAACGGTAACGAAACACTGCGCTCGTCGTTCATCGCAATCCTTCCTTACGAGTACACCCGCCTTCGCTGCGCTACGACACTTAAGCTGCCGTTTCTTCCCGCCGCGAACGGGCTTATCGTCGATCGTGGTCAATGAGGTTATCGTTCGCACGAGCTTTTCTGCTGGTGCAACGCGACGCATTTCTTTGCAGACAAAAAGAACCTGCCACAGCCGTGATGGCCATGTTGTGTGTCTTCCTTACTTTCGGTATCGCTACGGAATAGACCGATCATCCGCCCATGACGCCAGCATCCATAGCACTAGAACCATCCATGGAAAGATGATGGGCAGGCATATTCTGATGACGAGCGATGAAATTCCCGTGATGCTCAGAGCGAGCATGCCTATACATCGAAATCATGACGCGCAATTCACGCTCGTCATCACACATCGTGAAACGCAAGCAAGTACTTTTACTGTAAATAAATCCAAGACATCGAGTAGCAGACAAGAAATGAATTATTCGTCAACAACTCAAATAAACGCATGATTTACTGACAGACATTCAGACATTCATAAAAGTGAAACTTAATATTTAATTATTAAAATATTTGTTGTTATCAACAATATTTCTCACCATTAAAGCAAGGCACACCCATAGCCCCCCATACCGCCTCATTTCATTGCCTATGCAAACAGGCATCATCTGATGCATCCATTCCATGACGCAAAAATGTAGAGGGTGCCTCGCGGCACCCTTCAACATCCAGCCTTATTAAGACCTTGCGCGTCGATATCCGACATCAGTCCGACACAAATGCTGCCGGCACATATCGCTCACGAGCCACACCGTTGAACCAACGCAGCTTAAAATAAGCCGGCAAACCAAGCAGAAGCATCCAACGACTGCTCGAATGAATGTCGTTCTTCGCCACCTGCAACATAGGTTGCTTGCTTGCATCGGTAGTTACCTTTGTGACGGATCGCATCCAGCTCACTCGGCTGCGCATGTTGCCGCAACGCTTCCGTTTTGCCTGGATCAACTCCTCATAGGGAAAAGCCACATCGCGATCGTGTTCGCGAAATAGTCGCTCCTGCCACACGAACAACGACTGCAGTTGAGGATGATGAACAAAGTGCGGCACGATGCGTAGCGGGCGAAGCAATGACGCGAGTGTCAGGTCTGCTGCCGTGAAGCGTTGCCCCACCAGGAAACCATCACGTTCGAGTTGTGCTGCGATGGGTACCAACTGCGCCTCCAGCGCTTCGTATACCCGATCCTCTCGGTTGCGATGAAAACGGAAGCGCAAAGTCAGCAAGGTGCCAATGACTGGCGCGGTCAGTGCGCGCAATACCGGTCGAGTGAACAAGCCGCCAAGTACATTCGGCATAAACATCTGCGACAAGATCTTTGGGCACTCCATGATCACTTGTGTATAGCCCAGCCGACGCGCGTGCAATCCGAGCGTGGAATCGAGTCGGAGCATCCATTGCCACACAGCTTCGCGCTCAGCGGGATCAGCCGGCAACAGCGCATGCTCGGGATAGGTTTCGTCGAGGTAACGAATGATGGGTGATGAATCGCTGATTGCTACGCCCGTGGCAGTGTCGAGAATCAGCGGCACCGTTTGTGCGCAGTTGAAGCGCTGCATTTCTTTTTTGGTGAATGCAACGATGTCGATGCCGCGCCAGGGCAGCCTCTTGAAATCCAACGCCCAGCGCACTTTTTCCACATAGTGCGACCAATGCAATTTGTATAGGTCGATCACGTACCGCCCTCCCATGTTGCTCGGCGTGTATGCCGAACTAGTGCGATGGGGGCATCCGCCGAGCGTTGCAAGCGCGAAGGTTCCTGCTTGCCTTGCGCCTCAGACAGCACAAACGAAGAAGGACGCATCGCTGCGCCCTTCTTTCGTTCTACGCGATGCGCAGTGGATCAGACTGGTTCCAGCCAGCCCCACTGGTCATTGACCTTGCCGTTGAACAGGCCGAAGAACAGTTCCTGCAAACGACGCGTCACGCGACCCGCCTTGCCGGCGCCGATCTGCTTGCCATCCACCGAACGGATCGGGGTGATCTCGGCGGCGGTGCCGCACATCAGGATCTCGTCGGCGAGGTAGAGGTACTCACGCGGAATGTCGCGCTCGACGACTTCGATGCCTTCCATCTGCGCAAGCACTTTGATCGTGTCACGGGTGATACCCGCAAGGATCGACGCACTGGCTGGTGTGGTATGCAGCACACCGTCGAATACGAGGAACAGGTTTTCGCCAGCGCCTTCGCTAAGCAGACCGCTGGATGCGAGCGCGATACCTTCACCGAAACCGAGGCGACGCGCTTCGCGAGCGATCAACTGGCCAGAGAGGTAATTACCACCGGCCTTGGCACCTGCCGGGATGGTGTTCGGTGCAAAGCGCTGCCAGCTCGATACACATGCCGTGATGCCCTGCTCCAATGCCTCTGGCCCGAGGTAGGGGCCCATCGGCCATGCCGCGACAGCAACATCGATAGGTGTTTCGGCGGAAAGCCCGAAGCCACCAAGGCCGCGGTACGCCACCGGACGCAGATAGGCTGCATTGAGGCCGTTCTTCTTGATCACGTCGCGGCAAGCTGCTGCCAGCTCATCCTGCGTGTACGGCAACGTCATGTCGTAGATTTTCGCCGACTGATACAAACGCTTCAGGTGATCGGTGAGGCGAAAGATCGCCGCACCATCGGGCGTGGCATAGCTACGAATACCTTCGAACACTGAGGAACCGTAATGCAGGGCATGCGACATCACATGGGTGGTTGCTTCCTGCCACGGCTTGATCGCGCCGTTCTGCCAGATCCATTCGGGGTATTGCTGCGACATGACGGTTCTCCAGTGGGGACCGCTCATGATAACCGCGATGCCATGGCGACCGCGTAAAACGGCGTTAGACAGGCTCTTAGAACGGGCTCAATCCACTTGACGCAGCCAAAGGCAACCGGAACGACGCGTGAGCGCAAAGTGGGTTTCATGCGGTTGACCACTGCCATCATCAGAGGCGGTATGCACTACCAGCTCATCCGGGATTGCGGCCGGAGCACTGCCCACCGGTGGCTTGCTTGAGGTATCCATGCCGGGTTCCGCGCTAGGCACTGATACGGAATGGCCCGCAGGAGCCGCATCGATCGCCAGTAGCGGGCGCTGCATCAACTGCCCTAACCCACGGATGTCAGCCACTACGGCTCCATCACCGTAGCCTCCCCACAACATCAGCCCCGCCAGGCGATTCGGATCATGAGCGGCGAAGGCGTCGACCACGGCCTGCTTGAGCTCGGTCAGATTGCCCGCGCATAAGACACCCGGCGGCGTGTGCGGTGTTACTGGCGCTCCAACGCTGGCGGAGGTTGCCGGCGGTGGCGCCTCGAGTGTGGCATGCAGATCGGAGCACACGCGATCCGTGAATATCGGCGTGCCATCCGCGCCGATACAGCGGTGGATATCGCCCTGCGCGAACACAGAACTGGCGGGTAGCAGGAACAGCAGCAGGATGGCGAGCAGGCGCATTCACCAAGAATACCGCTGCGCCCGATCACAAGAAGAGGCCGCGTTGGCAAGCTTTCGCGTCCGTTCGCGTGCGAAACGCCTTACCTCAACTGCTGCAGCACGGCCTGCGTCGCTTTTGCCCGGTTGAGCGTGTAGATGTGCAAGCCAGGAGCACCACCATCGAGTAGCCGTCGGCATAGCTGCGCGACGACTTCGGCACCTAATGCACGCACCGATTCCGCATCGTCACCGTGCGCCTGCATACGCTTGGCGATCCAGCGCGGAATCTCTGCACCGCACATGTCGGAAAAGCGTTTGAGCTGACTGTAGTTGGCGATGGGCATGATGCCCGGCACGATCGGTACGTTGACGCCGAGCCGCTGCACATCGTCGACAAAACGGAAATAAGCGTCAGGGTTGAAGAAGTACTGCGTGATGGCGCTATTCGCACCGGCCTCGATCTTGGCCTTGAAATGGCGCAGATCCGCATGTGCGTCATCGGCCTGCGGATGCGTCTCCGGGTACGCCGCCACTTCGATGTGGAAATAGTCACCGCTGTACTCGCGGATGAAACGCACCAACTCGGCGGCGTAACGAAAGTCACCGGTGGTGGCCATGCCCGAGGGCAGATCGCCACGTAACGCCACGATGCGTCGATAGCCTGCGGAACGGTAACCATCCAGCAGCTCGGCCAGCTCGTTGCGTGTTCCACCGACACATGAAAGATGTGGCGCCACGCTAAGCCCGTGCTTTTCGTGAAGCCGCTGCGCGGTTTCGCCGGTGTAGCTCAGCGTGGAACCGCCGGCACCAAACGTCACCGACACGTATTCCGGTGCAAGCCCTTTCAAGATGGTTGCGGTGCGATCCAGCTGCGTGCGCTGTTCATCGGTCTTGGGCGGAAAGAATTCGAAGCTGATCGACGGCATCGCGACGGGTTCCTGGGTGACGTTGTCGGAAAGTATATATCTCTTACTCGAGATGAAGCGATATATATGCGCCGCACACTCCCACCGGACCTGTGTAGGTCAAACCGTGTCTGTTGCACGCAGCCCGGACGCCGCCGTACGGCTGACACTGCGGTCGCCGGTCTGTCATCATCGGCGGCTTGTGCCGTCTGGGAACGGCCATCTGTCTTGCTTCACCGGAGCCCGCATGTCTCATTCCAGCCCCCTTCGCCGCGACGTCGGTCCATTCGCCCTGATGCTTACCGGCCTGGGTTCCATCATCGGCTCCGGTTGGCTGTTCGGTGCGTGGAAAGCCGCAGGCTTAGCCGGCCCCGGCGCGGTGTGGGCATGGGTGCTGGGTGCGGCGATCATCATGACCATCGCGCTGACCTACGCCGAGCTGGGTGCGATGTTCCCGGAGTCCGGCGGCATGGTGCGCTATGGCCACTATTCGCACGGTTCGCTGGTCGGCTTTATTGCTGCGTGGGCCAATTGGATCGCGATCGTTTCGGTGATCCCGGTGGAGGCCGAGGCCTCGGTGCAGTACATGGCTTCGTGGCCATGGCAATGGGCGCACGACCTTTACATGCATATGCCAGACGGCCACGGTGAGCTGAGTGTGATCGGCCTGTGTATTGCCGCTGTGTTGGTGATCATCTATTTCCTGCTGAATTTCTGGAGCGTGAAGCTGTTCGCGCACTCCAACACGGCGATCACCACTTTCAAGTTGGTGGTGCCGGCAGCGACCGGCCTGGCGCTGATTGCCAGCGGCTTCCATCGCGAGAATTTCTCCGTGGGCATCCATGGCGGTTCACATGCGACGGATTTCGCCGCGATTCTCACCGCCGTGGCGACCGCTGGCATCGTATTTAGCTTCAACGGCTTCCAGAGTCCGGTGAATCTTGCTGGCGAGGCGCGTAATCCGGGCAAGAGCATCCCGTTTGCGGTGGTCGGCTCGATTCTGCTGGCGACAGTGGTCTACGTAATTCTGCAGGTGGCTTACATCGGCGCAGTACCGCAGGACATGCTGGCCAAGGCCGGCTGGCACGGTATCGATTTCCGCTCGCCGTTTGCGGAGCTGGCGATCATCGTCAACCTGCATTGGCTGGCCATGCTGCTGTACGTGGATGCGTTTATCAGCCCCAGCGGCACCGGCATGACCTATACCGCGACCACCGCGCGCATGATCTACGGCATGGAGCGCAACGGCACCTTGCCCAAACTGCTGGGCAGCGTGCATCCGAAGTGGGGCGTGCCACGTCCGGCGATGTGGCTGAACCTGGCCGTGTCGTTCCTGTTCCTGTTCTTCTTCCGCGGCTGGGGCACGCTGGCGGCCGTGATCTCGGTGGCAACGATCATCTCCTACCTCACCGGACCGGTCAGCGTCATGACCTTGCGCCGCACGGCTACCGAACTGCATCGCCCATTGCGCGTTGCTGGGCTGCCAGTTCTTGCAGGCGTCGCCTTCATCATGGCGACCGAGCTGTTGTACTGGGCCAAGTGGCCGCTGACCGGCGAGATCATTCTGTTGATGGTCGTGGCACTGCCGGTCTACCTGTATTACCAAGCCAAAGCGGGTTGGCACGACTTCGGCAGACAGCTGAAGGGTGCATGGTGGTTGATCGTCTACCTGCCGGTGATCGCGCTTGTCTCG
>JBARCX010000098.1:0-8094 GCA_049794535.1 Rhodanobacter sp. | reverse complement strand
GAACGCGCCCTATCCATCTGGCGCCGTCCTACAGGCTCGTATTCTGCATATCGCTATGAGCTTATAAGGCCATTTCTTTGGGTTACGTTTCTTTGGGCCAGCAAAGAAAGGTGACTCGGGCCCCGGCAGGGGTTCGAAAGCCCGCTGCAGGCGAACCAGGTCACCACGCCGTTTGAGGGCTGTACTACTACAAGGCTTCAGCAGCGAGCTACTTTCAAATGGCCAACACTTAGTTAGTGCCGTAAGGCACACCACCAATCCAAGTCTGCTGCACCACCAACGCATCATCCATCACAGCAAAATCAGCACGCTGACCCACGGCAATACTGCCGTACGTGCGTTGCAATCCAAGCCAAGCAGCAGGATATTCGCTAGCCATGCGCGAAGCTTCATCCAGTGACAGATGCAACAACTGCACCGCGTTGCGCACCGCACTGGCCATATCCAGCGCCGAGCCCGCGAGTACGCCAGCGTCGTTCTGACAAATGCCATCGCGAGCGATGATGGTCTGCCCATTGAGCACATAGTCGGGGCGATCGGAGCCGACCGGGGGCATCGCATCGGTGACCAGTACGCTCTTGCCACGAGCCTTCGCCGCAATCGCCACACGCAGGCTGGCGGGATGCACGTGATGACCGTCGACGATCAATCCGCACCAGCTATGCGGATCATCCAGCGCCGCGCCAACCACGCCGGGCTCGCGACTGCCGAGCGGCGTCATCGCGTTATAGAGATGGGTGAAGCCACGCAGACCGGCATCGAGTGCGCTGCGCGTGGTGGCGTAGTCGGCAGCGGTATGGCCAGCGACGACGATGACACCAGCATCACTGAGTAGGCGGATCGTTGCGGGCGTGACCTGCTCGGGCGCCAGCGTCAGCATCACCACACCACGACACTGGTGTGTGAGCATCGCGACATCGTCGGCATCCGGTAGACGAAACAGACTGGCGTCGTGGATGCCTTTGCGCGTGGGTGCGAGGAACGGGCCTTCGAGGTGAATGCCGAGTACGCCGGGCACGCCTTGCTCGATCGCGTCATTTACCGCGTTCAGCGCGGTGCGCATCACTTCGGGTGTGTCGGTGATCAGGGTGGGCAGAAAGCCGGTGGTGCCGAACTTGCGATGCGCCGCGCCGATGCCGCGTAGCGTGTCTACCGTGGGCGCGGCATTGAACAGTAGGCCACCACCACCGTTGACCTGCACGTCGATGAAGCCGGGCAGCAGCAGTGCGTCGTTTAGATCATGGATCTGCGCGCCCGCGACACGCGGATCGTTGGCGTCGGTGATCGCCACGATGTGTTCGTCCTGCACCAGCACCACGCGCTGCGCGTGCAGGCCATCTGTCGTAAGTACACGACCGTTGGTCAATGCGAGCAGGGTCATTACATGGTCTCCGTGACTTTGCGCAGGTGCGGCGGTACATCCGGATCGTAACCCCGGGCGAGCGCAAGCGCGCTAGCGGCGCGATAGAAACTCTGTACCGCTAGCAGCGGGGTGATGATGGGGGCAATGTTGGGTGGCAGCGGCAGCGCATCCGGTCCGCTGGCGCCAGGGGCGGCGACAAACACGCGCGCACCACGCGAGCGGAATTCTTCGGCTACGGCCAGCGTGTTCTGCTGCGTACCATCATCCTGGGCCAGGAACAGCACGGGGAAGCCCGTGCCGACCAACGCCATCGGGCCGTGCTTCACTTCGGCTGCGCTGAAGGCTTCGGCATGCAGGCCACAGGTTTCCTTGAGTTTGAGCGCGGCTTCCAGTGCAGCGCCGAAGCCGTAACCGCGGCCTACGACGAACAGGTTGTGTACGTCGCGCAGGCCGTGTTCGAGGGCGCTCCAGTCGGCATCCCAGCCACGACGCAGGTCGGCAGGCAGGCGGGCGATGACGGCATGCAGCTCGGCGTCGTTGCTCCAGTGCGCGGTCAGCTGCAGCACGGCAGCCAGCGTGGCGAGATAGCTCTTGGTCGCGGCTACGCTACGTTCGGGGCCGGCGTGTAGCGGGATCACCGTGTCTGCCAGGGCGGCCAAGGGTGAGTCTTCTACATTGACCAAGGCCAACACCTGCGCACCGGCGTCTTTTGCCGCTTGCGCACTGCGCAGCAAATCGGGGCTTTTACCGGACTGTGAGATCGCGACGAACAGTGCGCCGTCCAGTTTGAGGTCGGCATCGTAGATCGAAGAGATCGACGGTGAGGCCGATGCAGTGATCAGGCCCAGCCGTGTTTCGAAGACATATTTAGCGTACGCGGCGGCGTGATCGGAACTGCCACGAGCGCAGGTAACGATGAAGCGTGGCGGCTGCGCACGCAGTCGCTGCCCGAGCGCTTCGAGCACGCTGGCATTGCGCACCAGTTGGCGCTCGATGACCTCAGCGGTTTCTTCGGCCTCGCGGTACATCAGGGTGTCACGAGCGGATTTCATGCGGACTCCGGAACGAAAGCGGCGCGCTCTAAGCGCGCCATGAAAGAGCGCAAGTGCAAAGACGCACCCGCGATAAGGTTATGGGGTTTGAGGTAGCTGCGTTCTGCTGCAGGGCTCAACTTTGCCGAGGTGGCGCAGTGGAGCCGCGCACCACCAGTTCGGGCATGAAGCCCTCGTTGGAAGGTTCTTTGCTGTGCGGTTGCAGGCCACTGATCAGGCGTAGCGCAGCATGAAGACCGATCTCGCTGGTCGACTGACGTGCGGTGGTCAGTGCGGGCCACGCCTGCTTTGAGAACGGGCTGTCCTCGAAGCCGGCGATCGATAAGTCCCACGGCACATCCAATCCGGTCGATCGTGCGGCAGCCAGTACACCGGCGGCTATCTCGTCGTTGCTGCCGAAGATCGCGGTGGGCCGTTCTTTCAGTGCAAGCAATTTGCGTGCACCGCGAAACCCATCGTCGAAGGCGTAACGGCCGGGCAGAATCAGCTTCTTGTTGAGCGCAATGCCGTAATCCTTCAGTGCATCGGCGTAGCCCTGATAGCGCTCCGGGCTGGAGCGATGGTGCGGCTCGCCCCACAAAAAACCGATGCGCGTATGACCCAGCTGAATCAAATGCTCGGTGATCGCATAAGCCGCATGTCGATCGTCGATGTACACACAGGGCGAGCCGTCGCGTGGATCCTCGCGGGAGGAAATGATACGCACGAAGGCAATGTCCTGCGCCTTCAGCATGGCGATCAGCTCGGGCTGCTCGGACATCGGTGGTGCGAGCACCAATCCGGCCAGGCGTGAGCGTTTGACCAGCGAGCTCAGTTCTTCGGCCAGCTTCGGTGAGGTCGAGTCGCAGGGGTGAATCTGCAAGCCGAAACCGCGCTCCCGGCAGGCCGAAAGCACGCCATTCTGCATGCCGATGACGTAGTGCGCGTTCGGGTTGTCGTAGACCAACCCGATCGCGTACGAATGCGTGCTGCGCAGGCTGCGTGCCGATGGATCCGGCCGATAGCCCAGTTGCTCGACCGCGCGTTCCACCTTTTCGCGGGTCTCGGTGCGTACCGCCGGTTCGTGATTGATCACCCGCGACACGGTCTTCAGCGAAACGCCGGCGTGTCTGGCGACGTCCTTGATGGTGGGGGTGTGCAACGGCGAGCACTCCTGGGTTCCGGATGGGCATCGTAGCCCAGCCGTTGTGATCGGTGATGACAGCGTAGCCGACCGGATGCGACATAGGGCCGTGTCAGTTGATGTGTTCGCCGACAGCGTGGCCGCGCATGCCGTAGAACAGGATGTACAGATAGCACGGCACCATCAGCAGCATGAAGACCAGCTGGAAGTCGAAATGCTGCTTAAGGTGGGCAAACAACTGCGGCACGATCGCACCGCCGGCAATGCCCATGATCAGTAGCGCCGAACCGATTTCGGTGTAGCGGCCCAGTCCCTTGATCGCCAGCGGGAAGATCGCCGGCCACATCATCGCGTTGGCGAAGCCGAGTGCGGCGACGCAGGCAACCGAGAGGTAGCCGTGGGTAAAGAATGCGCCAAGCGTAAACAGCACGCCGAGTACCGCAGATATCGCCAGATAGCGTTGCTGCGAAATGTAGCGAGGGATCAGCGCCAGGCCGGCGACATAGCCCAGCAGCATCGCGAACATCGTGTATGAGGTGAAGTGCTTGGTGGCGTCCAGCGGTAGGCCAAAACCCTGGCCATAGATGCCGATGGCATCACCTGCCATAACCTCAACGCCTACATAGAGAAACAGGCAAAGCACGCCCAGCCACAGATGCGGGAAGCTGAAAATACCGCCGCTGGTATGGCCGATCTCGCGTTCGCTATTCGCGCCAGCGGGTTTGATTTCGGGCAGTGACGAACGCACCACCCAGATCGCCAGCAACACCAGCAGGCCGGCCATCACCATGTAAGGCATGTAGACGCGGGCAGCGAACGTATTGAGCAGCGCCTCGCGTGCCTCGGCTGTCGGTGCGGCCTGAATGTGTTGCTCGAAGTCACCAATGCCGCTCAGCACGAGTGCGCCGAATACGAAGGGCGCGACTGCACCAGCAAACTTATTGCAGATGCCCATGAACGCAATGCGCTGTGCTGCGCTATCGATCGGGCCAAGAATGCTGATGTACGGATTGGACGCGGTTTGGAGTAGCGATAACCCGGCACCGATCACGAACAAGCCGACCAAGGCACCGTGGTAGATGCGGATGCTCACGAACTGGCCGAATAGCACCGCGCCAATCGCCATGACAAACAAGCCGAGTGCCATGCCCTTCTTCATGCCGGTGCGCTTGAGTACGAATGACGACGGCAATGCCAGTACGAAATACGACAGATAGAACGCCATCGGCACAAGGAACGCACTTACGTCGTCCAGATTGAAGGCCAGCTTGACGAAGATGATTAGTGGCCCGTTGAGCCAGGTGACAAAGCCGAAGATGAAAAACAGTACGCCGATGATCAGCATCGGCAGCAGGCTGGACGTGCGTGGCGCGTCAGCTGCAAGTGTGGTGGACGACATGGACAAACTCTCCGTGGATGAACCGATGTGCCCACGTTACTCGTGCGACACCCCCCGGCAGTCTTTATCGGCCGCAATGTGTAACGTTGTCAATCATTGCCATGCCACAAGTCATGTGATGGAACTGAGTATGGCTGTTTAGATGGCCAGGACATGGCGCGCTGCAGCAGCATTTTTATCGATAAATAATAGGCATAAGATACTGTATATAAAAGATTTTAGGTGATTTCTACTGGCCGCCATGTGGGTGCCTGTTGCATCGCGCAAGGGGTAGTTACACGGATGTGAAATAATCTATTGACAACGTTATCACTCGTGACCAGACTCGGCCGCCATCAAGTCACGCAAGTTACAGCCGCGTGATGGGGAACAACCGAGGAGGAACGCGTGGCTCAGGCTGTCAATCACAGCGATGCGCGAACGGTGCTGGCACCGGGTCCGGCTTTTTTGGCCGCCGATGTCGGTGGCACTCACGCGCGCATCGGCCTGGTCAGTCCGCGTCCCGACGGGCGTCGCCCGGTCACCGTGCTCGAATACCGTCGTTACGCTTGTGCCGAGTGGCCAAGCCTTACTGCTGTGCTCAAGGATTTCGTTGGCCAGCTTGGCGGCGAAGGTCATGTGGATCACTGCGCGGTAGCGAGTGCCGGCTACGTGTTAGGCGACGCGATCGTCAACGACAACCTGCCGTGGCCGGTGTCGATTCGTGATATCCGCGAAAGCCTGGGTATCGCCAGTCTCGCCGTTATCAACGATTTTGAAGCGGTGGCCTATGCCACCCAGTTCATGACGCAGGCAGATACCGCACCCGTCATCGAGACCACGGCATTGCCGCAGAGTGGGCCGGTGTTGGTGATGGGGCCTGGCACGGGTTTGGGTTCGGCCGTGTTATTGCCGGGTCAGCCGCATGCCACCGTCTTGGCCACCGAGGCAGGGCAGATCGCACTGGCACCGGGCACTGAGCGCGAGATCGAGATTCTTCGACTGTTCGCACGTCAACGCGAACATGTGTCGTTCGAGCATGCATTGTCGGGTCCCGGGTTGCTCAATCTTTATCGTGCGATCTGCACGCTACGCGGCACATCGCCCACGTTGGTGTTGCCGGCGGATGTGACGGGAGCCGCACTCGCGCGCACTGATGTCGCTGCGATCGAAACACTCGATGTGTTCTGCGGACTGCTCGGCAGTTTTGTCGGCGACCTGGTGTTGCTGTATGGCGCCCGCGGCGGAGTTTTTCTCGCTGGCGGCATCCTGCCGCAGATCCATGAATGGCTATTGGCAAGCACATTTTCTGAGCGCTTTTTCAACAAAGGCGTGATGCGCGCTTATTTGCAACAAGTACCTGTACGACTGATGGAGCACGGCCAGCTCGGGGTGATCGGCGCCGCGGGTCTGTACCTGGACGGTCAACACGCCCATTGATGGGCGCGCCGAGCGGACGTGAGCAGTTTGGATTTTTGTAGAGGACTTTGTAATGAACCGGGCGCAAGCCTAGATCGCCACACAGCAACCGGTATGCCGTAAATAACATCCGTTGCTGACTTGCCTCTGAGGGGAGGACACCATGTCACATCGCAAGACTCTATTAGCCGCGAGCATCGTCGCGGGTCTGTGTCTATCCGTTGCAGTCAATGCACAGGATTCCACCCAGACCACGACCACAGGCACCAAGAGCACCACCACTGGGCAGACCGAGCAGCAGGCCGAAGAGGCCAAAGCAAAGAAGCTGGCGACAGTTACCGTCGTTGGCATTCGCGCAAGCTTGCAGGCGTCGATGGATACCAAGCGCAACGCCGACGCTATCGTCGACGCGATTACCGCGACGGATATCGGCAAGTTCCCGGCTACCAACGTCGCCGAAGCGTTGGCGCAAATCCCTGGCGTAACGCTTGATCGCAGTATCCCGGGAACTCAGCGCGTCAGCATCGATGGTATGGATCCGAGCTTGAACTTGAGCCTGCTCGATGGCCATCCGGTAGCACAGGCCATTTGGTTGTTCGGCGATAACCCGAACCGCGGTTTCAACTATTCGTTGCTGCCACCGGAAATTCTTGGCTCGCTCGAGGTATACAAGAGTCCGGAGGCTCGCTTGCCCGAAGGCAGCATGGGCGGCACGGTGCTCATGCATACCGTCCAGCCGCTCGATGTGGCATCTGGCACGCTCAGTGGTTCGTTCGGCGTGAACTACAACGACATGGTGGACAATCAGCGCCCGAATGGCTCGGTGTTCTACGCCTGGCACAACGATGACAAAACCTTCGGTGTTGACGTCTCTGCCCAGCATTACGAGCAGATCACCTCTCGCGAGGGTATGGAGAACTACGGCTACAGCAGCGTCGCCACTGTGAATGCTGCTGCGCTAAAGGCCGGCAACAATGCGATCCAGAACGAGATCACTGCCGGACAGATCAAGCCGACGGACATGATCCCGAACCAGCTCAGTGCTGCAAATTTTCAGCAAACTGAAAAGCGCAACAGTGTATTGATCAATCTTCAGTACAAGCCGACCGAGCAGATTGAGAGCACGCTCAGCCTGATGTACATGAAGGATGGTTTGGATAACACCAACCAGTCGATGTACCCGTGGCCGACGAATGCCGCAGCGGGCATCACGTCGCTCACTGAAGGCCCGAATGGCATCATTGTTGCTGGCACGCAGACAGGTACACCGTGCTACAACACCACCACTTGTAAGAGCACCGCGCAAACATTCACCGATAACTATGCTCGCCAATCGATGGTCACCACCAAGGGTGCCGATTGGAAGGGCAAGTACAACGGTGATGGCTGGCGGCTTGCCGCAAATCTAGGCGTCAGTACGTCCAGCAACCCGATGACTTCCTTTATCAAGGAAATCTTCTACGGTGGCCCGTTCAGCTGGAATATCAACCAGGGCGCCCAGTTCACGGATCCGAGCACGGCCAATAATCCCAATTATTGGGCTGACAACGGCTGGGGCGGTAACGAAGAAACCATCATGTACAAGGCTCGGGATTCTTACGCCCAGCTTGATTTCAGCAAGGATTTTGACGGTTTCTTCAACGAGTTGCTGGTTGGTGCGCGTTACGCAAGCCATTGGGAAAGCCAGGTTGAAAACGCCTATACGGGTCCGCAGCAGTTGACCTTGAACCAGATCGGCTATGGCGGCCTGACCAACCTG
>JBARCX010000097.1:0-7974 GCA_049794535.1 Rhodanobacter sp. | reverse complement strand
GCTGAATAGCCGAGCCTTTGAACAGGCTCTTAGACGAAGTGTGAACATGCGATGTGTCATATCCAGCCAGAGCATTGACCGCTCCCAGTGACCGCATCACATTGAGCGGGTAACCCATCGGAGAGTCCCCATGAAATACAGCCTGCTCGTGCTGTCACTTGCCCTCGCCGCTTGTTCGACGACGCCGACGTCGAACGCTAGTAGCACTTCGCCCGCACCCACGGCGGCGCAACCCACAAGCGCGACAGACACCGCCATGCTGAGCCAATACCACTGGCAACTCAGCGCGGCCAACGACAGTGCAGGCCAGCGCATCGATGCGCTATTCGCCAAACCCGACAAGCCTTTGCAGCTCAATTTCACTAACGGTCGCGTGAGCGTCAGCAATGCCTGCAACATGATTGGTGGCCCCTACACCATCCAGGATGGGCGCTTGCAGATGCGGCAGATGATGCACACTATGATGATGTGCGCCGACCCGGCACGCATGCGGATGGATTCCGCCATCAGCGAACGTTTGCAAAGCCATCCCACATTGAGCCTGGTCACCAACGGTGACGCTCCCCAGCTTCGCCTTGTTACCGACAGCGGCGACACACTCGTCTTCGTCGGCCAACCTACGGCCGAAACGCGCTACGGCGGCCCTGGCGAAAAGGAGTTCCTGGAAGTGGCCGCGCAGACCATAGCCTGCAACCATCCATTGATTCCGAACATGCAGTGCCTGCAGGTACGCGAGCTCACCTATGACCAAAATGGTCTACGCACGGGCACTCCGGGCGAGTGGCATCCGCTATATCAGAGCATTGAGGGATATACCCACGAGCAGGGTGTGCGCAACGTGCTGCGCGTGAAGCGCTTCACCATCAAGAATCCACCCGCCGATGCGCCATCCAGCGCCTATGTCTTGGACATGGTGGTCGAATCTGAACTGGTAAAACACTGATGAGAAACGCGTGGTGAGCTACTTGAGGTAGCTCACCACTGTCTCGAAGAGAGCCTGTTTCAAGGAACTTGAATAGGCTCTGATACAGGCGCGCCAACCCTGCGTCGCACCGCATTCACATCACGTACTGGCCGAACTTCGATACTGCCGGTGTGCGCCCACGGAAATTCAGCCGCGATACGCACCGCTTCATCCAGACTGTCCGCTTCGATTACGTTGAAGCCGCCGAGATATTCCTTCGTCTCCGCGAAGGGGCCATCGAGCACGGTCATGCGCTCATTGCGGACACGTATCGTTTTACCCGTAGCGGGTGCTTCGAGCTGCTGCGTGTCGAGTAGGCGACCGTCCGCACGCAACTCATCGGCGTGTTCAAGGCAACCGCGCATTTTCGTGTCGAACTCGCCTGCAGGCATTGCGGCCAGCAACGTATCATCGCAATAGATCATCATCAGAAATTTCATACTGTCCTCGATCGACTCATAGCTAGCGATAGCCAGCTCACACGGGAATTCCAAACAACGATCTCATCAAGGGTTCTCATTCGATGAGACCGTCACTCAAACGGGTCGCAACTGCTCAGCCAGCGACCGGGTTTTCTCGGTCACGACGTCGCCGGTGTGAAGTGTTGTTTTGCGTTCGATCAGCATGAGATGACACTCCTGCTCGGCCACCGGGTTGTGTCGCATGCCCTTGGGCACGACAAACATGTCGCCTTCACCAAGTTCAACAGAACCACTCTCCAACTCGATGCGCAAATGGCCTTTCAGAACCAGGAACATCTCGTCTTCGTTTTCATGGCTGTGCCATGCCAATGAGCCATGAACCTTGGCAACCTTGATGTAGGCATCATCGACTTCAGCGACGACGCGTGGCGACCAAAACTCGACCAGAGATGCGGCAACCTGACTAGGTGAGGTGATATTCGACATGAGGACTCCAGATGGCTTCAACACTCGAAGGCTAGCCCCAATGTGTTACGCCAACAATCGGACTAAAGGCAGGGTAATCCGCACAAAGATCAGGGGAACGTCGGGGTTCGCAGGCTCACCGCCAACCTGCGCGCATGCTGCTCAAATACACATCTTGAGCTTGCGAATACCTTCGTGAATCTCATGTGTGCTCGCGCCACCGTATCCAAGGATCAATCCACCTCGGGCCGGTGGGTTCAAATAACACGGGGATAGCGGCCGGGCTGAAACACCGTGGTCGGCCGCCTTGATCGAAACGGCAACATCGTTAACCCCGGGCGGCAGCAGTGCAACCAGCTGCATGCCGGCTTCGGCGCCGATCACTTCCAGCCGATCTGGCATGTGCTTTTGAATGGCTTCCAGCAATGCGGCTCTCCGCTCCATATAGAGCACCCGCATCTTGCGGATATGCCGCGCGAAATCACCACCACGAATGAAGTCCGTCATGACGACCTGATACAGCATGGAAGAAAACGTGTCGGCAGCATCTCTGCCGGCACGAAAAGCAGGCACCAAATCCTTGGGCACCACCATGTAGCCCAGGCGCAATGCAGGAAACACGACCTTGCTGAAGGTCCCGAGATAAATCACGCGATCGTCCGTATCCAGACCTTGAAGCGCAGCAATCGGACGACCGCCAAATCGGTATTCGCTGTCGTAGTCGTCTTCGATGATCCAGGCATCGTTACGTGATGCCCAGCTCAGCAACTGCATCCGCCGTGTGGCGCTCATCGTCGTGCCCAACGGAAATTGATGGGACGGCGAGATGTAAACAGCTCGAGCACCGCGCCCGCGCCGAATACCCTCGGCCACGTTCATGCCTTCCTGGTCAACAGACACCGGGATCAGCCGAGCACCTGCCGTCATCAGCGCCTGGTGTGCACCGGGATAACCGGGCTCTTCCATCCACACACGATCCTTGGCATCCAGCAACACGTGGGCGCAAATCTGTAGACCCTGCTGCGACCCCGTTGTCACCACGATCTGCGATGCATCACAGCGCACGGCGCGCACCGTATTCAAGTACTCCGCGATGGCTTCGCGGAAGGGCAAGTAACCCATCGGATCGCTATATGCCATGGTGTCGATGGGCGGTTTGCGCGAATGGCGATTCACAAGTTTCGACCACACGCCCATGGGGAAATGATCGAGCGCCGGCAAGCCAACACGAAAAGCGCACAGGTTGCTAAGCCATGTCTGTTTCGGCGCATGCATCGACGATGCACGCCGGGATATCCGCCGCGGGCCTTGGTGCCCTGACATTTGAGCTGGTGTGCTTTGCACCTTTGCGCTCACCGGCTTCAACGCTTCGACGGGTATCGATCGGGCAACGCAGGTACCCGCACCCACAAAGGTCTCCAGATAGCCCTCTGCATACAACTGCTCGTACGCACTCAGCACCGGGATACGCGAGATTTTCAGCTCACTGGCGAGGTTCCGGGTGGATGGCACGCGTTGTCCCGGTCGCAGCTGGCCGTCGCTGATCGCGCGCCTAAACCAATCGGACAATTGCTGACACATCGGCGTGCTACTTCTGACATCAAGCGCAACCGGCGGCAAAAAGCTGGCGGTGATCCGTTTCATGCCGTACACCCCAAAGTGGTTATATCGAATCATAGCGAAGTGGCTATTTTAGTGAACCACCATCCGGCTTAATTTCCCCGCACAGGATCGAATATCCCCGGGATGATGAGCCATGACAACGCACGCGAAAATCTGGTTTTGCAGCGCATTCGTCGCCGCAGGTTTGGTCCTGTTCTCCAACCAGGCCCATGGCCAAACAAGCCCAGACATCAAGCCGACCACCAAGCCGGCTACCGCCCAATATCACGATGGCCAGCATGACTTCGACTTCAGCGCAGGCAACTGGAAGACGCACATCATGCGGCTCCAGCACCCGCTTACGGGTTCCACATCGTGGGTAGAGCTCAACGGTACCGTGGTTACTCGAAAGGTTTGGGGTGGCCGCGCCTTCCTGGAAGAGATCGAAGCCGATGGCACCACCGGTCACTTCGAAGGCCTGACCCTATTTCTTTACGATCCCCAATCGCACCAGTGGAGCCAAACCTTTGCCAGCAGCGATGACGGCACGCTGGGCCCACCCGCTATCGGCGAGTTCAACAACGGGCGCGGCGAGTTAATCGATCAGGAAACGTTCGAGGGTCGAACCATTCTGGATCGCGGCGTGTGGTCGGACATCACCGCGAATTCGCATCGCTTTGAACAGTCGTTTTCGGATGATGGCGGCAAGACCTGGGAGACCAACTTCATCGCCACACTGACACGAGATACGCAATGACCCTGGCTCGACCCGCTGGATTTCCCCTGCTGTTGTGCATGCTTGGCTATCCCGTCTATCCCGTATCGGCCTGCTCGCAAACAACCGACACTGGGCAACAGAACGCTACGCCGGCAAGTTGGGTCAACACGTACGCACAGGCGAGCGATGCCGCGGATGGAACCGCCTCTGCTACCACTACGCAGCCGGTCTCGCCGCTGCCGTTAACCGCTCGCCAGTCACAGGAAGATGCCTGGTGGACGGGCCCCATGTTGGCAAACTCCGCTGAAACGCTGCCGCCGGGGCATTTCCTGCTTGAGCCTTATCTCTACGACATAAGCACCGCTCACACGAATAGCTATGGCTCACGTACATATTTGCTCTACGGACTTGCGGACCGATTGTCAGTCGGCGTGATACCCGTGTTTGGCTACAACACGGTAAGCGGTGGACCCAACAGTTCTGGCGTTGGCTTCGGTGATTTCACCGTACAGGCGCAATACCGGCTCACCGAGTTTCATGAAGGCAGTTGGATGCCGACAACCGCTGTCATGGTGCAGGAAACGTTTCCGACGGGGAAATACGATCAGCTCGGCAATCGACCGAGCGACGGCATCGGCAGCGGCGCCTACACCACCACACTGGCGCTCAATTCCCAGATGTACTTCTGGCTACCGAATGGCCGCATTCTGCGCATGCGCTTCGATGTATCGGAGGCGTTCTCGCAAAGTACTAGCGTTGATGGCGTCAGTGTTTACGGCACAGCTGCCGGATTCCACGGAAATGCAAAACCCGGCAATGCTCTATTCGCCGATCTATCGTGGGAGTACAGCGTTACGCAGCGTTGGGTCGTAGCGTTCGATGCCATCTATAGCCACGACCGTAATACCCTTGTCACGGGGTACAACCTCCTGAATCCAGGCAACCTGATTCCTCGCGGCATGCCGGCCGCTACCAACATTCGAATGAATTCGGGCTCCAGCTCAGCGTTTGGTTTTGCGCCCGCCATTGAATACAACTGGACGCCCAACCTCGGCGTGCTCTTTGGCACGCGCGTGGTTCTGGCTGGCCAAAACACAACGCGCACCGTGACACCAGCCATCGCGATCAACTACGTGCATTGAGATCACCATCGCTTGTTATAGAGGCCCAGCAATGAAGCAGCAGCCAGGTTTCATAAGTCAACGAAGCAGCAAGTCATCGGCGCCGATGCTCTCGACTCAAACTCGTCATAAGCGCCATAAAGGCATGCACCGAAGAAACGCTTACTCATGCCTCATGGCATGCGCGCTGATACTCAGTTTGCAGCCACTGCAGGGGCTCGCGCAGCAAAATTCGGCGCCTCCCGAAACTCGATCCCAACCCATTCCCACGCAACGCGATGGGCAGCACGATTTCGACTTCGAGATAGGAACGTGGAAAACACACCTGAAGCGACTCGTGCATCCGTTGACGGGCTCCACTACCTGGATTGAATACGACGGCACCACCGTCGTTCGGAAAGTATGGAATGGTCGCGCCAATCTGGCAGAGCTTGAGGCCGATGGACCGACAGGCCACCTTGAGGTGCTGTCCTTGCGCCTATATAACCCGCAGGCCCATCAGTGGAGTCTCAATTCCGCCAACAGTAAAAGCGGCATGCTCGGCGTGCCGACGATCGGCGAGTTCAGCCATGGTCGAGGCGAATTTTTCGATCAGGAAGCCTTTAACGGTAGAACCATACTGGTTAGAAATGTCTGGTCGGATATCACACCGGATTCCGGTCGCTTCGAGCAATCTTTCTCGGACGATGGCGGTAAGACATGGGAAGTAAACTGGATTGCGACAGATACGCGGATAAAAAATACATCGGATCGATCACACTGATACCTTGCATAAACCCTTTCATCGTTCGCATGTCAGGAGGCCATCCCATGAAGATCATCACGCTGTTCGCTGCAGCCGCTTCACTCGCCGCCTTTACCAACCTACCGGCGCACGCTGAATCCACCCCACCAGCCTACATTTCCAACGCCGTTGCGGCCGCCGATCGACCACAGGCCGACAAAGCCCAGGATGCGAACCGCAAGCCTGCCGAGGTGCTGGCGTTTACGGGCATCAAACCAGGTGACAAAGTCGTGGATCTGATGCCCGGCTCTGGCTACTACACACGCATCTTCAGCAGGATCGTCGGCCCCCAGGGCATGGTTTATGCGCTCCA
This sequence comes from Rhodanobacter sp., assembly GCA_049794535.1. Taxonomy (GTDB): domain Bacteria; phylum Pseudomonadota; class Gammaproteobacteria; order Xanthomonadales; family Rhodanobacteraceae; genus JBARCX01. The sequence continues at coordinate 1,585 of JBARCX010000097.1, read as the reverse complement.
GCCGACCGAGATGGACAAGGCTGCACCCAAGAACCTGCCCATCCTGAAAAGCTTTGCGGGCACGGCCGCCTATCCAAACGTCAGCGTGCTGGTGCAGCCCATTGCAGCCATGGCGATACCAGCGCATGTCGACGTGGTGTGGACCTCGCAGAATTATCACGACCTGCATGATCCCTTCATGGGCTCGCCTGATATGGCGCGCATCAATAAAGCCATCTATGACGCACTGAAGCCCGGCGGAATCTATCTCGTACTCGACCATGCCGCTGCAGCGGGACACGGCGTATCCAACACCAACGACCTGCATCGCATCGATCCCGCGACGGTAAAGGCGGAAGTCACGGCGGCCGGATTCGAGTTTGTCGGCGAGAGTGATGTCTTGCGAAATCCTGCGGACAACCACTCCTTGCCGATCTTCGACCCCGCAATGCGTGGCAAGACCGACAAGTTCATCTACAAATTTCGCAAGCCGCTACGATAGGAAATCCTCCATCACTGATGCCGCGTGCGGCATCGTATGGAAACTCCGCATCGGTACGGATGTCCGTTACAGTTCCACGAGCAAATGATCAGAATCCCCATGGCGCATGCCATTCGTCATTCGACCATCCTCGTGCGAACTCGTCATCAGCTAAGGAAGCGGACATGAACTCACCATCGACCTACAACGTTGATGCACCGATCGAAACAAGCTTGACTGGCCTGGAGCTGATCAGCACGCCCTTGCTCAACAAGGGCACCGCCTTCCCCGAGGCGGAACGCGATCTTTTTCATTTGCATGGATTGCTGCCACCGCATGTTGGATCGCTCGATCAACAGGTCGAGCGCCGTTTGAAGGTTCTCCGCGAGTTCGCCACGGATTTCGAACGCTACGCGTTTCTTCGTGATTTGCAGGACACGAATGAAACCCTGTTCTACGCCATGCTCGTGCGTAATATCGAAGAGTTGTTGCCACTGGTTTACACGCCAACGGTCGGTGAAGGCTGCCAGCGTTTCAGCGAGATCTGGCGCAGGCCGCGTGGCGTGTTCCTGAGCTATCCGAACAAGCACCGCATACGAACCATCCTCGCCGATTCACGCTACGACCGCGTTCGCGTGATCGTCGTCAGCGATGGCGAGCGCATCCTTGGCCTAGGTGATCAGGGCGCGGGTGGCATGGGCATCCCCATCGGCAAGCTATCGTTGTACACCGCGTGTGCTGGCATTCACCCCGACGAAACGTTGCCGATCCTGCTCGATGTTGGTACGAACAATCAGGAGCGATTGACTGATCCGCTCTATGTCGGCTGGCGACATGAACGCGTGACCGGCTCCGAATACGACGACTTCATCGAAGAGTTTGTCTCCGCGGTGCACGAACGCTGGCCGGATGTTTTATTGCAATGGGAAGATTTTGCAGGCTCCAACGCGAGCCGCATGCTTGAGCGCTATCGCGATCGGCTGTGCACGTTCAATGACGATATCCAGGGCACAGCCGCAGTCGCCGCCGGCACCTTGCTCGCCGCCATCAACGTCACCGGCGTACCACTGATCGAGCAGCGCATTGTGCTACTTGGCGCCGGCTCGGCCGGCTGCGGTATTGCAT
>JBARCX010000096.1:0-47961 GCA_049794535.1 Rhodanobacter sp. | reverse complement strand
TCCTTGCCGTCACCGACCTGGACGGCTCGCCCTACCTGCACCTATGCGAGAACCGTCCGTATGAGCTACTCGACGAAGCCGAACTGCAGCGACTGATCGGTGAGCTGGGTACATTGGGTCACCAGCTGGAACAGATCATCGCCGCCGGTAAAGACGAGCTCTAGTAGCTCCTCCAACCAACCTGGCCGGATGTCGGTCACCGATCAGAACCACTGCTGTGCCAGCCGCACGAAGCCGTAGGCAAGCAATCCAGTAATCGGCAGGGTAAGAATCCACGCCCAGAGCATCCGCTCCACCACCGACCAGCGGATCGCGTTGGAGCGCTTGGCGGTACCTACACCCATGATCGACGACGACACGACATGCGTGGTCGACACTGGCAAACCGAACATCGAGGCGACAAGAATCACCAGCGCCGAACTGCCCTCAGCAGCGAAACCGTTGATCGGATGCAGCTTGACCATCTTGTGACCGAGCGTCTTGATGATGCGCCAACCGCCACCGGCGGTACCGCCGGCCATGGTCAATGCACACACCACGGCGACCCATGCCGGTATATCGAAACCACCGTTCGCGGAGCCATGAATACGAAGAAAGCCCAGCCAGTCCGGCAGGCTATCGAATTGATGTGCTGCCGTAGCACTGGCCAATGCCAGCGCGATGATGCCCATGCTCTTCTGCGCATCATTCATGCCATGCGCCAGGCCCATGGCACTGGCGGAGACGATCTGCGCCTTACCGAAAAAGCTGTTGACGAAGGGCGTGCGGCCGAAGCGATGCAGAACGCCTTTTCGCCGCGAAAACCATGACAACAGCGCGTACAAGCCACCCATCAACAGGAAGCCGAGCACAAAGCCCATCAGCGGTGAGATGACCATCGGCACCACCACCTTAGGCAAGACGCCTTTGCCTTCCCACCAGTGCGCACCGCCCTGTGTCCAGATCACCGCGCTGAACTTGCCGCCGGAGGTAGCGATCGCCGCACCGACCAGCGCGCCCACCAGCGCGTGGCTGGAACTGGACGGCAAGCCTAGCCACCAGGTAAGCAGATTCCACACAATCGCCGCCAATAGCGTGCATATCAGCAACAATGGACCCACCGGACCGATGGTGTGCGTATCAACGATACCCACGGCGATAGTGGCGGCAACTGCCGTACCCCACAGCGCGCCGATCAGATTGGTCACGGCTGCCAGCAATACCGCCTGGCCTGGCGAGAGCACTTTGGTCGCCACCACGGTCGCGATAGAGTTCGCTGTGTCGTGAAAACCATTGATGTAAGTAAAGGCAAGTGCAACCAGCACTACCAGGGCAACCAAGCCAATACTCATGCGTGAATTCCTGGCGAGGCAGGCCGCGTGTCGATCGATACAGGCACGGCGGCAGCCCTCAGGAGTTCTTCAGAACAATCGAATAAACGATGTTGCCGACATCACGGCACTTGTCGATGGCCTTCTCGAGCAGCTCGAACAGATCCTTCGCCAACATCGCGCGCATCGCGTCACTGCCTTCGACATACAGCGTGCGGTACGGCGCCAGCAGCATGCGGTCGCCTTCCGACTCCAGCGCCTGCAAACGATCCTGCAGCTTCTTCACCGGGTCGATGCGCAGACCCAGACGGAGCTCGCCAATCATCTGGGCGACCACCTCGGTGGAGCGCTCCAACACGAGAGCTCGTTGGCCAAAGTCCACCCCATCCAGGCGTGAAGCGACGATTTCGTAGCGCTCGGCAAACTTTTCTACCGTCTTGGGAATCTTGTACAGCGCCGAGTTCAGCGCTTCGATGTCTTCGCGATCCAACGCGGTGACAAAGGTGTTTACCAGCTCTTCGCTGATCTGCGCGGCCAGCGCTTTTTCGCGTGCGCGGGTCATGGCAAAGGCCGCCATGACGGGCGCGTGGTCGGCCTGGGTCACCAATTCGTGCAGCGCTTTGGCACTCTCGCGGGCGGCTTCGGCACTCTGTTCCAGCAGGCCATAGAACTTGTCGCCTTTACCGAAAATCGTCTGCAGTGAAAACATGCGGGGGTTGCCTGAACGGGGCTAAATGACGGCGATGTTACAGGACAGCCGCACCGCACCGCACCATTCTGGACATCATGACGCCGGTCGGATCAAAGCCCTGGCGCCTGTTGCGGCGTGAAGCCAAGCGCCGCAGGCTTTACACTTACGCGTATGTTGCCCATCTCTCCCCTGTCGCGATGTTGAGCGAAATCGCGTTCGTTCTCCTCCTCGCCCTGTGCAATGGCTTTTTCGCGCTATCGGAAATGGCGCTGGTAGCCTCGCGCAAAAGCCGCCTGAAGCAGATGGCTCGCACCAGCCGCCGTGCACGCGTGGCGCTGCGCCATGCCGAAGCACCGGAGCACTTTCTCTCGACCGTGCAGGTCGGCATCACCCTGGTGATGCTGATTACCGGTGCGGTCGCTGGCGATGCGCTTGGCTCACATATCGCCGAGTTGCTGCATCGCGGCCATGAGCCCTGGCTGGAGCCGTATGCGCGCATCATCGGCATCGTGCTTGGCTTTGTATTGATCTCCTTCATCCAGATCGTCGTCGGCGAGCTGGTGCCCAAACGACTCGCCTTGTCATCACCGGAGAAATTATCCGGTTACGTGGCCATGCCGATGCTGGTGCTATCGCGTGCTACGGCGCCGTTTGTATGGCTACTCAACAAGTCGAGCAGCCTGTTGCTGCGCCTGCTGCGCGTTGATGACCGTGGCCGTGGCGCCGCTACCGAAGATGAGATTCGCCTGCTCGTCGCTGAAAGCACCGAACAGGGCGTATTGGATCTCGACGAGCAGGCCATGGTTAACCGTGTGCTGCGCCTTGGCGATCGCACCGTAGATAGCGTGATGACGCCGCGCATGCGCATCGCCTGGCTGGACATGGCTGCGCCGCGCAGCGAGAACATCGAAGTGATGCGGAAAACACCGTACTCACGCTACCCGGTGTACCGCGGTGACGAGAGCGACATTGTTGGCGTGGTCGAAGTGAAAAGCCTGCTCGGTAGCATCACGGCCGGTGCGCAGGACCTATTCCGTACGCTGGCCAAACCGCTGTTTGTGCCAGCTACGGCGCGCGCACTGGATCTGCTGGAGGAGTTCCGCGACGCGGAGACACCGATGGCACTGGTGGTGGACGAATACGGCGACATCGAAGGTGTGGTCACGCTCAACGACTTGCTCGCCGCCGTTGTCGGCGCCAGCCAGCTGGGCCATGGCGGCAGCGAAGACAGCGCACCCATCGTGCAGCGCGAGGACGGCAGCTGGCTGATTGACGGCAGCCTTCCCACCGACGATCTCCGCGAACTGTTACGTGTAGATCACCTGCCCGGTGAACAGGAGTACGACTTCCGTACGGTCGCCGGCATGGTAACCACGGCGTTCGGCCGCATCCCACTGACCGGCGAAGTATTCGCCTGGCAAGGCATACTCTTCGAAGTACTGGACCTGGATGGCGCCCGTATCGACAAGCTGCTGGTGACCCCCGCATCGTCACCTCACGACAACGACGACGACACCGGCTAAGAGCCTGCGATCGGCTTGGGTTAACGGCCCAACTTGCCGTTGGCAATCTGTGCCATCCGCTGCGCATCGGCGAACACGCCATGCAACATGCGTAGTTCGCGCTCATCCATCTGCGCGCGCTGAAACAGCTTGCGCAGGCGCAGCATGATCGTGGTAGGTGCGCGGCCCTTATGGAAATCGATATCGTCCAACATCTGCGCAAGATGCTCGTAGAAACGCTCCATCTGCGTCGCATCGGCCAGTGGCTCGTCGTGCTCCGGTGGCGCCGCCGGCGTCATATCGCCCAGCGATGCCACACGCAGCTCATAGGCCATCACCTGTACGGCTTGTGAGAGATTCAGCGAGCTGAAATCGTCCACGCTGGGGATGCGCACCATGGCATGGCAGCGCGCCAGCTCCTCGTTCTCCAGCCCGGTGCGCTCGTTGCCAAACACCAACGCCACCTGTTCGCCGCGTGCGGCGGCCGCCAACGCCTGTGCAGCGGCTTCGCGCGGAGAGATTTCCGGCAGGTTCACGCCGCGCCGGCGAGCCGACAGCCCCAGCGCCAGATTGCTGCCCGCGAGGGCATCCACTAGCCCGGCGTGGATACCCGCTCCACCCAACACATCGTCAGCGCCCGCCGCCAGGGCATCGGCCTCCGGGTCGGGGAAACGATGCGGCGCCACCAGCTCCATCCGAGTAAAACCCATGGTGCGGATGGCCCGTGCCGCACTGCCGATATTGCCCGGGTGCGAGGTACGCACCAGCACGAAACGGAGGCGGGAAACGAGGTCGGCGGCAGCAGTCATGCGGGTTGGGCAGGTAGGAGCGGACCAGCAAGCATAGCGAATACGGCCCTTTGCCGCCCTGCTCTGCTAGAATCGCCCGCCGCTAACCCGTTCTTTTGCAAAGTCGAAGCCATGTCCAGACCCGCCGTCAACGTCGCGGTACGCGCCGCGCGCTCCGCAGGAAACATCATCCTGCGTTACATGAACCGCATCGACGGCCTCAATGTCGTCGAAAAACAACGCATGGACTTCGCCTCCGAGGTGGACAAGCTGGCCGAGGCCGAGATCGTCAAAGAGCTCCGCCGCGCCTACCCCACCCACGCCATCCTCGCTGAGGAAAGCGGCGCCACCGGCAAGGGCCCACTGGTGTGGGTTATCGACCCGCTCGACGGCACCCATAACTACCTGCGCGGCATCCCGCACTTCTGCGTATCCATTGCGCTGCTGGACAAGGGTGAGCCGGTATACGCCGTAGTGTTCGATCCGCTGCGCGACGAATTGTTCACCGCCAGCAAGGGCGATGGTGCCTTCCTCAACGACCGTCGTCTGCGCGTTTCCAAGCGCGAGAACCTTGGCGGCGCGATGATCGCCACCGGCTTTCCGTTCCGCCAGCGCGAACATCTCAACTCGCAGCTGGACATCACCCGCGCCATCCTGGGTCAGGCCGAGGACATTCGTCGCTCCGGCTCAGCCGCACTGGACCTGGCCTACACCGCCGCTGGCCGCTACGACGGCTACTTCGAGATCGGCCTGAAGCCGTGGGATCTGGCTGCCGGCGCGTTACTGGTACACGAAGCAGGTGGCCGCTACTGCGATTTCGCTGGCCGCAAAGGCATTCCTGCCAGCGGCAATATCATCGCCGGCAACTTGCGGGTGGCGCAGGCAATGGTGGACGCGATCGGGGCACAGGCCACGCCGAGCTTGCTCAAGGCCTAAGCCTCTCGACAGCTTGAATGAAACGAAGGCGCCTACCGGCGCCTTCGTTGTTTAGGGTTACGGCGCAAACTGATTACGGCGCAGGCTCGCCTGCTTCACGCAAAAAGCCACGCAAGAACGGCACCGTAATCCGCCGTTGCGCGGCCAATGACGCTTGATCCAACTTATCGAGCAGATCGAGCAACGCGCCGAGATCCCGTGCATAACGGGCAAACAGCCAGTCCAGCACCGTGTCGTCCAACTCAATACCACGCAGCGCAGCCTGGCTTTTCAATACTTCGCGACGCTCGATATCGTCCAGCGGCTTGAGCAGGAATTGCGTGCACGCTCCAAGACGCGAACGCAGATCGGGCAAGCCTAGGCCAAGCTGCACTGGCGATGCTTCCGCAGCGAACAGCAGCGATGCGCCTTCGGCTTTGGCTCGGTTGTACAGATCGAACAAGGCATGCTCGGCTTCGCGATCACCAGCGATTGCACCGAGGTCGTCCAACGCCAATAGCGCGCCACCGGCAACGCCGCGAAGCGCGACAGCCTTGTCGCCCAGCTTCGCTAGCGGCAAGTACTGCACGATACGGCCGATGTCGTTGGCGGCCTGACAAGCCGCCATGAGCAGATGGCTCTTGCCACTGCCACTGGGGCCGTTGAGATAAACCCACGGCGCACCCGGCTCGCACGCGAGTGCCTGCACGGCAGCGAACGCAGCAGCATTGGCGCCAGCGTGGAAATGTTCAAAGCGCTGGCGACGTGGCCAACGTAAAGCGAGCGGTAACTGCGGAATCATCGTGGCGCAGCGGCGTCCTTGTCATCGCCTTGGGTAATGACCGTGTCGGTTTCGACACGACCTGCGGCTGTGGTGACAGTAACGTCAACCTCGGTTTGCATGGACTCGCTCAGTACCGGATCGTCCGGCCCATGTTCGGTATATAGATCACTCTGCCGATAGCGCTCACCGAGATAACGCAGCAGTACGAGGATCACCGATGCTGCCGGCAACGCCAGCAGCACTCCGAGAAATCCAAACAAGTAACCACCAGCAAGCACGGCGAAAATCACCGCCACCGGATGCAAACCAATCTTTTCGCCCACCAGTCGCGGCACCAGCACGTAGCCTTCGAGCAACTGCCCAATAAGGAATACGCCAGCCACCATCAACACATGACTCCAGTCGCCGTGCAGTACCAACGCAGCAATCAGCGCAGCGCCAAAACCGGTGATGAAACCTAGATACGGTACGAAGCTGAGCAAGCCGGCGACCATGCCGATCAGCGGACCGACCGAAAGCCCTACCAAGGTCAGTGCCCCGCCGTAATAGATACCCAATGCCAGCATCACCAGCAGCTGACCACGCACGAAAGCACCCAATACCTTGTCCGACTCGCGCGCCAAGTGCGCGATGGTCGGCTCGATCGAGCGCGGCAACATGCGATCGATATAGCCCACCAGCCGATCCCAGTCGCGCAGCAGGTAGAACGCCACCACGGGAATCAGTACCAGGTTGGTGAGCCACATCACCACGCCTACGCCAGAGCGCGAGAGCCTGCCGAGCACGCTACCGATCGAGCCGAGGTGTTCCTTGATCGCAGCGATCAACCGATCGCTATCGAACATCTGTGGAACCAGATGCAGCTTGGCCTGCAGCCACGGCAGCAAGGTATCGCGCGCCCACTCCACATAACGCGGAAAGTTCTGTACCAGATTCTCGATCTGGCGCGAGATCAATGGCACCAACAACAGCAGTGCACCCACAGCCACCAGCACCAACACGATGAATACGATACTCACTGCCAGTGTGCGGCCCATACCCAGCCGCTCCAACCGATCGGCCAGCGGGTCGCCCAGGTAAGCCATCATCGCCGCGATGGCGAATGGCATCAGCACCGGCGCCAGCAGCCAGATCAGATAGATGATGACCGCGGCGATCGCCAGCAATTGCCAGCGACGCGAGGTGTCTCGCGAGATGTCATGGGTCATGAGTGAAAGTGACTCCCTGGATCTTGGCGGCCTGTATTGACCGGTGTGCCATCGTGGACAGTATGCAAGTGTCGCCGATGCGAGGGGGCCCTGTCAGCGATGCGATGGACCTTGCCATACGCGCCATGCGCGATAAGACCAGCGCAGCGTGTAATCCAGACCGCTTGCAAGGCATAGCGCAGCGACCAGCCATGCCAAGAGTGCAGGTAACCATGCAGCAGACCATGGCGACCAACCCGCCACAGTGAGCAGCACCGACAGCAAATACAGGATCTGCAGCAACGTACATGCCTTCGACAACAGACTCGGATGCGGCTGGATGGGACCAATCAACGCACGCCAGATCAATGCACCCGTGACGATCAGCAAATCACGCCCGCAAACCAACACAGCCAGCCATAGCGGCACCACGCCAAGTCGGGCCAACAGCAGGAAACAGGTGACTAGCAGTAGCTTGTCGGCGATCGCATCGAGCATGCCACCGAGCCGGCTCTGCCAGCCGTAGTGGCGTGCGAGAAACCCGTCCAACCCGTCCGACGCACCAGCTAGCGCAATCAGCCCAAGTGCTGGCGACCATGCCCGGTCCAGCAACAGCCAGCCGATCGGCGCGATCAACGCGATCCGAACTAGCGAAATGGCATTAGGTAAATGCCGCCACGGCGAGCGCGATGCAACGGGCATCGCTGTGGCGACCATATAGGCTCAGTGCAACCAGCGCAGGCTGGCGTCGGCTTCGTCATGCGCCGAGGCCTGCATCAGGTGCCCGCCAGCAGCAAGGTTGGCTGCCAAGCCATCCAGCGGCATGTCGGCTTTCACATCCAGCAATACACCATCGTCCTGCGCACCAAGGGTACTGACCTGGTGCACCGCGGGGTCAGCGCGCAAGGCAGACAGCAGATTGACGTAATCAAGCGCCGAATGCAGGCCCGATACCCACAACTTGCCCTCGGTGGGGGTCGTGGCGATGACGTTGAGTTTCTTGCCAAGGCGATCGGCCATGGCGTCAGCCGCATCACCCAACAACGCGTCGCTGTTGGCCGCCTGGCTGCTCCAATGCTGGGGCTGGCCGCCGTTGATCAGCGTCCAATTGGCACTCGCCCCCTGCATCTCGCCGAGCAGCACCAATCCGGTCTTGTATTGATGCGTGACCGCGGCCAGCACTGCCGGATCGGCGGCCGCGAGTTTGGTCGTATCCGGCAATTCGTCTGGATCGGGATAGACCACGTCGTAGCCGCGCTTGTCGGCAGCGGCGGCGAGCGCACTGAGTCCGTCCTTACCAAGCACGTTGCCATTAGCATCATCAATGATCAGCAGCACCGGGGGCTTCACGCCTGCGGTAGCCGCACCCATCTGTGAAATTGCGCGTTGCACGGCGCCCTGATCAAACGTCACTTGCAGATTGATCCCCGGCGGCGGGCCGGGGCTGCGCTGGTACTGGTACTGCTGCACCATGCCAGCAGCGCCTTTGAGCGTGTCGTCGTAAGTGGGCTTGTCCCGCAGATCCTGGCCGCCGGATACACGTACAAGCACTTGGGTCAGTGCGGTGGCAAAAGCCAGGTCGCGTTGTGCCGCGTTGGTGTCGGTCACCGGCACGATCACCGTGTAAGGCGAGGTGGTCTGACCGATCACACACGTGGGCAATCCCACGGCGAAACCCAACAACACAGTGACCATCAACAGACGCGACAGGCGCATAGCAGGGCAGACCTTGGTGAAAACTCAGGGAAAGTCTGCCCAATCCGGCCCCTAACGTCTATCATTACGCGTTTCCCTACGCCGGTTCCCGCCATGTCCGACGCCCTCACCTACCGTGCCGCCGGTGTCGACATCGACGCTGGCAACGCCGTGGTCGAACGCATCAAACCGCTGGTCAAGCGCACTTTCCGCCCCGAAGTCATGGGTGGACTGGGTGGCTTTGGCGGCCTGTTCAACCTGGGCACTCGCTACAAGGAGCCCGTGCTGGTATCCGGTACTGACGGCGTGGGCACCAAGCTCAAGCTGGCGCAGATTCTGGGTCGCCACGACACTATCGGCATCGATCTGGTCGGCATGTGCGTCAACGACGTGCTGGTGCAGGGTGCCGAGCCGCTGTTCTTCCTCGACTATTTTGCTACCGGCAAGCTCGACGTGGACACCACGGTCGCCGTCGTCGGCGGTATCGCCAAGGGCTGTGAACTGGCTGGCTGCGCGTTGATCGGTGGCGAGACAGCCGAGATGCCGGACATGTATCCGCCCGGCGAATACGATCTGGCCGGCTTCACGGTCGGTGCCGTAGAGAAATCCGATTTGCTCAGCGGCGAGTCCATCGTCGCTGGCGACGTGATCCTCGGCGTGGCCGCATCCGGCCCGCACTCCAACGGCTACTCGCTGATCCGCAAGATCGTCGAGCGCGCAGGCAATCCGCTCGATCTCGACCTTGGTGGCGTAACGCTGGCCGATGCGCTGATGGCGCCGACCACGATCTACGTGAAGCCGATGCTCGATCTGCTCCGTACACACGCGGAACACGTACATGGCATGGCCCATATAACTGGTGGCGGCCTCAAAGAAAACATCATTCGCGTAGTACCGGATGGTCTCGGCCTTGCACTAAGCGCTTCCGCCATCGTGCTGCCGCCGGTATTCGACTGGTTGATGCGCGAGGGCAACGTGGCACGCGAAGAAATGTGGCGCACGTTCAACTGCGGTGTCGGCTTCACCGTGATCCTGCCACGCGATGCCGTTGCCGCCGCCTCCGCCCTGCTAGCGAAGCATGGCCTGGCAAGTTCGGTGATCGGCGAAGTCGTGCCCGCCCAGGGCGATGAGCGCGTGCACATCGGTTGAGCCACTCCGTGTCTGCAACACCACTCCGTATCGCCGTGCTCGCCTCTGGGCGCGGCAGCAATCTGGCTGCGCTGCTCAACGCACGCGACAGCGGCGGGCTGCCGGTAGAGTTCGTGCTGGTCGGTAGCGACAAGGCCAGCGCGGTCGCATTGCAACTGGCCGAAGCTGCGGGCATCCCGACGCTGGTGCTGAATCCACGTAGCTACCCAGATCGCCGTGCCTTCGATCTCGATCTGTTTGCGCATGTCACCGCCAGTGGCGCCGATTTACTGGTACTGGCTGGCTTCATGCGCATCATCGATGGCGAAGCCTTGCGCCCATGGGTGGGTAGGATGATCAACATCCACCCTTCACTGCTACCGAAATACCGCGGCCTACATACACATCGCCGCGCACTGGAAGCGGGCGATACCGAACATGGCGCCAGTGTGCACTACGTGACCGCCGAACTAGATGGCGGCCCGGTCATCGCCCAGGCTCACATCACCGTGCAACCTGGCGACGACGAACATGCGCTTGCCACACGGTTGCTGCCGCTGGAGCACCGGTTGCTGCCTGCCGTGGTAAATCTCATCGCCGATAAGCGACTTGAGCTCAGTGCCGATGGGGTCATGCTGGACAGCAGGACATTGGCTGCACCGCTAGAGCTGCAAGGCGATACGCTAGTTCCCTGATCAGCTATTTCTTGCGCAACGATGCGTTCAGGATTGTCCCGTAGACTCCGCTCTCATGCGCACACTTACCCTGCCCCAGAAATTAGCCGCCGGCCTCGTGCTGGCTGTTTCCACTGCCGCCGCATTCGCCGCGGCACCGCCCACGCCATTCACTGCGAAATATCAGGTCTTACAAGGTGGCAATGCGATCGGAGAGGCGACCATCAGCCTCAAGGCCGTTGGTAACGGCGAGTACGAGTACAGCAACCAGACCAAGGGAACCTCGGGCCTGGCCGCCATGCTTGGCGCCAATACCGACGAGACCACGCGTTTTCGCTGGAGCAATGACGCGCCTGAAACACTGACCTACGAATACAGCATGAAGGCGGCCATCAAGAACAAGCAGCGCCACCTCAAAGTGGACTCGGCCACGCATCAAGTCAGTGTCGATGAGGGCAAAGGGGTGATCAACTACACCAGCGTGCCCGGCATGGTCGACCGCAACACCATGCCCTTCGCGCTCGGCCTGGCGCTGCAAGAAGGCAAGCAAAGCGTCACCTTGCCGGTAGGCGTGAAACAGCGCGTCGAACAGCAACAGTTCAAGGTAAAGAGCACGGAATCGATCAAGGTGCCCGCTGGCAACTTCCAAGCCGAACGTATCCAGCGTACCGATGCGGATAAGCCGTTCGATGCCTGGTATGTGCCGCAGAAATTCCCGCTACCGGTAAAGCTGTCACAAGGCGATGGCGGCAACTTCACGTTACAGCTGATCAGTTTCAGCCAGCCCTGAAACATTTCGAACGGATGCGTACCTGAGTGCGCTGCGCACTCAGGTGTCAGGCGTGCTGGCGTAACCAGCGTCGAGCACGCGGCTGAGTTAATGCGTACCCGTTGATCAGCAGCGCCACGTACAGCGCGATAAAGACAGCGATTCCGTGCAGCGGCTCACGACCGCGCAGCATGCCCAAGGTAACCAGCTCTACGGTGCCGACGATCCCAAGCAGCGATGCCGCCATGAGCAACACCCCGCGAACGGTATGGCTTCGTGTCACGGCTTCACGCCACAGCCTGCGTCGATCCGTTGCTGGCACATCACGCAATTCCGGAATGTCCTTCAACCGCCAGTAGAACGACATACTCGCCTCCCTTGCAGTGTGTCCCGCAGACGTCAGACGGCCAATCAGGTTGGCAAGCGGCGGATCTTCGCACCCAGCACGCCTAGCTTTTCCTCGATGTTCTCGTAACCGCGATCGATGTGATACACCCGATCCACGGTGGTGTCGCCCTTGGCGACCAGGCCAGCCAGCACCAAGCAGGCCGAGGCGCGCAGGTCTGTAGCCATGATCGGCGCACCGCTCATTTGCGACACGCCCTGGATGATGGCGGTGTTGCCTTCCAACCGGATATCCGCACCCAAACGCTGCAACTCGTGTGCGTGCATGAAGCGGTTTTCGAACACCGTCTCGGTGATGATGCCCACGCCCTCGGCCACACAATTGAGCGCGGTGAACTGCGCCTGCATATCAGTGGGAAATGCGGGGTACGGCGCGGTGGTGATGTTGACCGCCTTCGGTCGGCGCCCCTGCATATCCAACTCGATCCAGTCTGGACCGGTGGAAATATGCGCACCCGTCTCTTCGAGCTTGAGCAGCACGGCGTCCATCGTGTCGGCGCGGGCGTTACGCGTGCGCACCTTGCCACCCGTCATCGCAGCGCCAACCAGGAATGTGCCGGTCTCGATACGATCGGGCAGCACCTCATATTCGGCACCGTGCAAGCGGTCAACGCCATGAATCACCAGCGTGGATGTACCTGCACCTTCGATCTGCGCACCCATCGCATTGAGGCAAAGCGCGAGGTCGACGACCTCTGGCTCCTGCGCCGCGTTCTCGATGATGCTGGTACCAGATGCCAGCACCGCCGCCATCATGATGTTCTCGGTACCGGTCACGGTGACCATGTCCATCACAATGCGCGCACCCTTGAGTCGTTTGGCGCGAGCTTTGATATAGCCGTTCTCCACCACGATCTCGGCGCCGAGGGCCTGCAGCCCGCGGATATGCTGATCGACGGGGCGCGAACCGATCTGGCAGCCGCCAGGGAGCGACACCTCTGCCTGGCCGAAACGCGCCACCAACGGCCCGAGCACCAGGATCGATGCACGCATCGTCTTGACCAGCTCGTACGGTGCAAAATAACGGTCTGCCGGGCGCGGATCGACATGAATCTTCATGCGATCGTCCAGCACGAGCTGCACACCCATCTGGCCAAGCAGTTCCATCGTGGTGGTGACATCGTGCAGATGCGGCACGTTGCTGATGGTTACCGGCTCTTCGGCGAGCAAGCAGGAGGCAAGAATCGGCAGAACGGCGTTCTTCGCACCGGAAATACCTACTTCGCCGTGGAGCGGCTCACCGCCACTGATCAGAATCTTGGCCATCATGGTCCTTATTAGAGAGTGGAAATCAGGAAGCGCGGCAGCCGTCAGCGGCGCGCGGCAACTTCCTCGGGGGTCAATGTTTTAAGCGCGAGTGCATGAATAGCACCGCCCATCAGATCACCTAAAGTGGCGTACACCAGGCGATGCCGCGCCAGCGGCAGTTTGCCGGCGAACTGCGCAGCTACCACCTCGGCCTCGAAATGTACGCCGTCGTCACCTTGTACCTGCACCGTTGCACCGGGCAGGCCGTTTTCAATCAATGCCTGGATGCTGGCTGCGTCCATCGTTTTTCCACTGGTAGAGGGGCTATGGCGCCTGCATCCGGAACGGACGATAAACCCAAGGGCGCCAAGCAACAGGATAAAATGCGAATATGCCATGTTAATGGAAATCCGCTGGCGCAGAAACGACACGTTGTCAGCACAGCCCACGCGGCCACGCCTCCCAGCGATGCCAGCCACCTACGAGGACGCATGAACGCACCTATCGCCCAAGCCCGTAAGCAGCTGGATTCCGCGGCCATCGTACGTAGCGGACGCACGGTCATCGCCACCGAAGCGGCGGCGATCCGCGCGCTGGAGCCACGCATCGGAGCGGAATTCACTGAAGCCTGCCGACTGATCCTGGGCTGCCAAGGGCGCCTGGTCGTGACCGGCATGGGCAAATCGGGCCATATCGGGCGCAAGATCGCCGCCACGCTCGCTTCCACCGGCACACCATCGTTCTATGTGCACCCGGGCGAGGCCAGCCACGGTGACTTGGGCATGATCCTGCCGCAAGACGTGGTCCTCGCGCTGTCCAACTCGGGCGAAACCGACGAGGTGCTGTTCATCCTCCCAGTGATCAAGCGCCAGGGCATTCCGCTGATCGCGATTACAGGCAACCCGAATTCTTCACTGGCCGACCAAGCCGATGTGCACTTGGACGCCAGTATCTCGAGCGAGGCTTGCCCCTTAGGCCTGGCCCCCACTGCTAGCACCACGGCCGCCCTGGTCATGGGCGACGCCTTGGCGATCGCGCTGCTGGAAGCGCGCGGCTTCACCTCGGAAGATTTCGCTCGCTCGCACCCAGCGGGTAGCCTTGGCCGTCGTCTATTGCTTCATATCAGCGATGTGATGCACACCGGCAACGGCATACCGGCCGTTTCGCCGGATGCCAGCCTCACTGAGGCGCTGATGGAAATGACCCGCAAGCATCTGGGCATGACCGCCGTTGTCGATGCCGACCGCCATCTGCTCGGCGTATTCACCGACGGTGACTTGCGCCGCGCATTGGACGACGACGGCGTAGATCTGCGTAATGTGAACGTGATCGAATTGATGACACGCGGACCCAAAACCATTGCTGCCGACAAGCTGGCTATCGAAGCGGCGCAGTTGATGGAGAAGCACCAGATTCACGCACTCCTTGTCGTAGACGCCAACCAGCGTGTGGTTGGTGCGTTGAATATCCATGACCTGCTGCGCGCTCGCGTGGTGTAACCGATAACGCCATGTCCCAAAATTATCTCGCCAACATCCCTTCCGACCTGCTTGCTCGCGCGGCCAACATTCGCGTGGCGGTGTTCGACGTGGATGGCACACTCACCGATGGCCGCCTGTGGTACAGCGAATCGGGCCATGAAACCAAGGTGTTCCATGTGCACGACGGACTGGGCCTGAAGCGCCTGCAAAAGCACGGCGTCCACGTGGCCATCATCAGTGCGCGGATCAGCCACCCCGTGGCGCTACGTGCCGAGGAACTGGATATCGCTCACGTCTATCAAGGCCAGGGCGACAAGCGCGCCTGCCTGGAGCAATTACTTGAAGCCTTGAACCTGACACCCGAGCAGGCTGCCTTCGTCGGTGACGACCTGCCGGATCTCCCCCCCATGCGCATGGTTGGCCTCGCCGTAGCGGTGGCTAACGCGCATCCCTGGGTGGCTGAGCAAGCACACTGGCAGACCCGACTGTCTGGCGGCATGGGCGCCGCACGCGAAGTCTGCGATCTGATCTTGCACGCGCAAGGCAAGGTCGCTGCAGAACGGGAGTATTGGCAGTGAGTCTGCGCGGATACCTGCGCGATCGCCGCATACCTGCCGCCATTGTGATGGTCGGGTTGGCAACGGCAGCCAGCCAGCTGCTGTATTGGTGGGTGGCGCCGAGTCCCAAGGTTAGCGACTTCGTCGGCCCTCCGCGCTCGGGCTACACGCTGACCAATTTCAAGATGTGGTCGTACGACGTCGACGGCTTGCCGAGCTTCCGCATGACGGCTCCGCATCTTGAGCGTCGCGAAGGTGACGAGTCGCTGTATATCAACACGCCGAAGTTCGACATGCCGTCCAAACAGCCCGGCGTACCCGACTGGGACGGCAATTCGCTATACGGCTGGGTGAACCAGAAAGGCACATTGCTCAAGCTGCAGGGTCCGGTCTACATGCACCGGCCTGCCTACACCGATGTGACGGGAGCCATTAATCCCGTCGCCACCATGCATACCTCTGAAATCACCGCCTGGCCGAAAGAAAATCGCATGGAAACCGCAGAGCCTGCGACCATGACGCAAGGCGACAGTAAAATGTCCGGCATCGGCATGCGTGCCAATCTCAACGATAACCATCTGGAGCTGCTCCATGACGTCCACGGCATTCTCATTCCGCGCAAGCGGAATGCTCCGGCTCAGCCTAGCCACGCTCAGCCTGCTGGCTCTGCAGCCGGCGCTCGCGAAACAGGATGACCGTAATCAACCGATGGTGGTCGAGCATGCCGATAAATTCGACGGCTTTAATGCTCCCAACACCATCAGCACGATTACCGGCAACGTCCTCATCACGCAGGGCACCATGAAGGTCACCGGCGACCTGGCCAAGATCTACGTGGATGCCGATACGCAGGTAAGTCGCGTCGTGGTTACCGCTAATAACGGCAAACTGGCGCACATCGAGCAGTTGGACGACAACAACAACCTGATGACCGGCGATGCGGACCAGCTGGACTACGACAACATCAACCAGATTGCAGTGCTGACCGGCCACGCTGTGGTTCACCAGCAAGGCCGCGGCGAAGCCCACGGCGACAAGCTCACCTACAACACCCAAACCAGCTACATCACCGGCGACAGCAACGGCAATGGGCTGGTGCACATGGTCTTCCTGCCCAAGCCAAAGCCCGTTAAACCGGGAGCAACCGCTCCAGCAACTCCAGCCGCGGCGAAGCCCGTGCAAGGCGTAACGCTGCCGACGGCCAAGCCGGCCTCCTCTTCTAGCTCGGCACAAACCCCAACTTCGGCGCCTGCTGCTGCCAGCACCGCTCCTACCGCGCCACAGAGGCAGCCGTAACCCATGCTTTCTGCTGAAGGTCTGCAAAAAAGTTTTCGCGCACGCAAAGTCGTACGGGATTTCGCATTTTCGATTCGCCAAGGTGAGGTCGTGGGCCTGCTTGGCCCAAATGGCGCCGGCAAGACCACCTGTTTCTACATGATCGTGGGGCTGATCGAAGCCGATGCTGGCGCGATCAAGCTTGATAAGCAGGACATCACCGGCCTGCCCATGCATGCACGCGCCAAGCTCGGCATTGGTTATCTGCCTCAGGAGGCATCGGTATTCCGCCGCCTCAGCGTGGCGGACAACATCATGGCCGTGCTTGAGCTGCGCGAAGGCCTGGATGCCCGCCAGCGCTCGGCGGAGATGGAAAGCCTGCTGGACGAACTGAAGATCAACCATATCGCCGGCCAAAAAGGCATCAGCCTCTCCGGCGGTGAACGCCGTCGCGTGGAAATCGCCCGCGCGCTAGCCGCACAGCCACGTTACATGTTGCTCGACGAACCTTTCGCAGGTGTTGACCCGATCTCCGTCGGCGAAATCCAACGCATCGTGCGGCATCTCAAGGAACGCGGCATTGGTGTGCTGATCACCGATCACAACGTACGCGAAACCCTAGGCATCTGCGACCGCGCCTACATCATGAGTGATGGCGAAGTGCTATCACGCGGTACCCCAGCGCACATTCTTGCTGACGAGAAGGTCCGCGAGGTGTATCTGGGCCGCGAGTTCAGGCTCTGATCCGCGGCATGTCACAGTCCACGATACGGACTGGCAGTTTCGGCAATCCGGACTATGGCCGCCCTTCTAGCGAAGGGTTAGGATGGCTGCGAACACATCTGATCCAGCAGGCATGAAAACCGGACTGCAGTTTCGCCTTAACCAGCAGCTCGCCCTGACGCCTCAATTGCAGCAAGCGATACGCCTGCTGCAATTGTCGCAGCTGGAGCTGGAAGCAGAATTGCGCCAGCTTGCCGAGAGCAACCCGCTGCTCGAATTCGCCGAGGATGCTGAAGACGCTGCCAGCGAAACCGGCGATGACGTCGACGGTTTCGAGGTTGCCGCTCCAACATCCAAGGAAACCGCGCCCGAGCACGACAACGACGAGGCCCCTGAATGGGCCGACGGCGGTGGCTCAGGCGAGGAACCGATCGATTTTTCCGGCAGCCGCAACAGCTCATCAAGTAGCAGCAATAACAACAATCGTGACGATGACGGCATCGAGCCGCAGAACGCTGCGCCCGAAACGCTGCAGGAACACCTGCTGTGGCAGCTTAATCTGAGTGCATTCGATGGGCGTGCACGCGCCATCGCCACCGTGTTGATCGACGCACTGAATAGCGACGGCTATCTTGTCGAAGGTGTCGAGTCTGTTCTCTCCGCGCTACCACCACACCTCAAAGCCAGTGCCGAGGAAGTGGATGCAGTGCGCCGTCGCCTGCAATGCTTCGATCCTACGGGCGTAGCCAGCCTGGATCTGCGCGATTGCCTGCGTGTGCAGCTTGAACAATTTGACGAGACCACGCCACAGCGCGAATTGGCCTTGCGCATCGTCGATGGTGAGCTAGAACTGCTGGCGCGTAATGACGTGCCTCGACTGGCTCGTCGCTTGCGCGTCAATGAAGACGATGTGATCGCTGCAGCGGTATTGATTCGCAGCCTCGATCCACGCCCTGGTGCAGCGCTAGATGCAACTCCGGTGGAATACGTTGCGCCGGACGTCTATGCGCGCCGGGATGGTAGCCACTGGCGCGTCAGCCTGAATCCCGACAGCCAACCGAGGCTCAGCCTCAATCAGCACTATTGCAGCCTGATCGCACAGACGCGTGGCGATGACGCCAGTTGGATGCGTGGCCAGCTGCAAGAGGCACGCTGGCTGATCAAAAGCCTGGAATCACGCGCGGAAACCCTGCTCAAGGTAGCCGACACCATCGTACGTCGGCAGAGTGCGTTTCTTGAGTACGGTCCAGAGGCCATGCATCCTTTAGTGCTGCGTGAAGTTGCCGAAGAAGTCGGTATGCACGAATCGACCATTTCGCGCGTCACGACTCGCAAGTACATCCATACGCCGCGCGGTACGTTTGAGCTGAAGCACTTTTTCTCCAGTGGAGTATCCACGGAGGACGGTGGCAGCGCTTCGGCTACCGCCATCCAGGCGATGCTGCGCAAACTGGTGGATGGCGAAGATTCGCGCAAACCTCTTTCTGACCAAGCTATTGCTGAAGAACTTCATCGCAAGGGCATTCAGGTAGCCCGCCGCACCGTTGCTAAATACAGGGAGGCTCTACGTATTCCTAGTTCCGGTGAACGTCAACGCGCCAGTTGAGCTGTTACGTTCATCTGTTGTGGGAACTTGCCATCACGAAAAGCGTTCCCATGTATGTGTCTGTGCAAGATTGAAGATGCATCGAACGTCACACGACGCCGATGCATCGACTTACGCCGCTACGGCGGCAGCACCAGAGGAGGCGCATATGCAATTTCAACTCAGTGGCCATCAGATCGAACTCACCCAGGCCCTGCGCGAACACGCGGAAGCCAAGCTCGATCGCCTGACCCGCCTCGACGACCGAATAATCAGTCTTACCGTTGTGCTCTCGCTGGATAAGCTGAAGCACTGCGCCGAGGGCACGCTGAAGGTCACCGGTACCACCCTCCATGCCGAAGCTGATAAAGCCGACATGTACGCCTCCATCGACACGCTGTTCGATACGCTGGTGAACCAGTTGCGTAAGCACCGCGAGAAGATCAGTGACAAGCACCAGAGCGAAGTACGCGAAGCGCGTCAGTACGGCTAAGCCTTACAGCTGAGCCGATGTAACTGAGTCGTTCGGGCCCATCTCGTTCAGGGATGGGCCCCCTCTCCAAATCAAGCTAAAAGGACCATTCCGGCGGCAAGACCGACGCCGTGAACACGTCCGCGCCCTCAAGCTGGCACAATGCCCCTGTAAACGCACCCGATGGGCTTCTCCCGGGGCGTAAAGGATCAGGCTTGGACCGGCTCACCGCCCGACAACTTTACGATGGTGTTCACGAGCGCATGGCGCTGCGATGGATCTCCGGCATGCGCGGAGAATCCCGCGTGCTCGAACGCGGCGTCACCACGACGCGCCGCCCTTCGTTGATCGGCTATCTCAACGTCATTTATCCAAACAAAATTCAGATCATTGGCACCGAGGAGCTGAACTTCCTTGATGGGCTCGATTCGCGTCAGCGCTGGGAGGTGATCAACAAGATCGCCGCCTACCAGCCCGTCGCGCTGATCGTCACCAAAGATCAGACCATTCCCGCCGACCTACGCGAGGTTGCCGAGGAAACCAATACGCCACTGTGGATCAGCTCCAAGCGCGGCCATGAGCTGCTGACCTGGATGCAATATCACCTGGCGCGCCTGCTGGCACCGCATGTCACTTTGCATGGTGTGTTCCTGGAGGTTTTCTCGATCGGTGTACTGATCACCGGCGAGGCGGGATCCGGCAAGAGCGAATTGGCGCTGGAGTTGATCAGCCGCGGCCATCGCCTGGTCGCCGACGATGCCACCGAGTTCACCCTGATCGCACCGGACGTGATCGACGGCGCCTGCCCCGAGCTGCTGCAGGATCTGCTCGAAGTGCGTGGACTTGGCGTATTGAACGTACGCGAGATGTTCGGCCACACCGCCGTGAAGCCGTCTAAGTATCTGCGGCTGGTCATTCACCTCAAGCCGTTGCGCGAAGGCGAAGATACCGACGCCTTGACCCGGCTCACCGGTGATGTTGGCCGACGCGAGATCTTTGAAGTTCCGGTACCGATGATCACCATCCCCGTCGCACCAGGCCGCAACTTGGCGGTGCTGGTCGAAGCCGCCGTGCGCAACCACGTACTCAAGAGCAAGGGTATCGACCCGGCCCAAACCTTCATTGACCGGCAAGCGCACCAAATGCGCCGGCTACCACCGTGGTAATGCTATGAGCTACAGCGACCCTCCCATCATCGCCCCGATCACCGACCCGGAAGCCACGCATCTGGTCGTGCTCACCGGCATGTCCGGCGGCGGCAAGACCGTTGCATTACGCGCACTCGAAGATCTCGAGTTCTACTGCGTCGACAACCTGCCTACCGAACTCCTACCGCAACTGGTGGACGCGGCGACCCACGGCACCATCAAGCGCCAGCGCATCGCCGTGGGTGTGGACGTTCGCAATCGCGGCGAAGACTTCAAACACATGCCGGTGGTGCTGTCGGAACTCGCGACGGCCAACGTGCAGGTGCATCTGATCTTCATCGACTGTCGCGACGAGGTGCTGATCAAGCGCTATTCGGAAACACGACGACGCCACCCACTGGCCTTGCGTGGTGTGTCGCTGGCTGACGCGATTGCCGAAGAGCGCCGCCTGCTGCGCCCGCTGATGGCCATCGCAGAGAAGGTAATCGACTCCAGCGAACTTAACGTGCACCAGTTGCGTCGACTGATCGCCACCGGGTACGCCCAGGCTACTGAGGGCCTGACCCTGATGGTCCAGTCATTTGCGTTCCGGCGCGGGCTCCCGTTGGACGCCGATTTCGTGTTCGATGCGCGCTGCCTGCCGAACCCCCATTGGGAACCGCGATTGCGACCGCTTTCCGGCAAGGATGGTCCGGTACGTGAATATCTCGATGCACAGCCGCTGGTAAGCGAGTACTTTGCAGACACCACCCGCTGGCTCGATGCGTGGCTGCCGCGCTTCGAGCAGGATGACCGTAGCTACGTAACCATTTCGATCGGCTGCACCGGGGGTCGTCACCGCTCGGTCTATCTGGTCGAGAAGCTTGCCGCACATTTCCGCGCCAGCCGCGAAGGTGTGCTTACTTTCCACCGAGAACTCGAATGAACGCCATGTCGATCTACCTGACGGGCACCCGGCCATGAGCGTAGGCGTGCTATTGATGACGCACGAGGCGGTTGGCCAGGCATTGATCTCCGCCACGCACCACGTGCTGCCAAAATTACCGTTGCAAGTCGAAGCGGTAGAGATTCCGCCACAAGCCGACCCCGATGTGATGCGCACACTCACTGCACGTCACGCGCGTGCGCTGGATCAGGGTGACGGCGTATTAGTGCTGGCCGATCTTTATGGCGCCACACCGTGCAACATTGGGCTATCGCTCGGCTCGCTCGGCGTACATCTACGTTGTGTATCGGGATTGAACTTGCCGATGCTGTTACGTGTCTTGAATTATGCAGAAAAGCCACTGGACGAATTGGCTGAAATTGCGGCCAGTGGAGGCCGCGGAGGAATTTTCATCGATCATGCGTGAACAAGAAATTGTCGTTTCCAACAAGCTCGGCCTACACGCGCGCGCATCGGCCAAACTGGTGCAACTCGTGCAGGGTTTTAAATCCACGGTGTGGTTGATCAGCAAGGGTCGTGAAGTCAACGCCCAAAGCATTATGGGCGTCATGATGCTAGCCGCCGGTATCGGCACACCGCTGACCGTGCGTGCCGAAGGGCCAGATGAAGATGCCGCGCTGGTTGCGGTCGCCGCGCTGTTTGATCGCAAGTTTGACGAAGGAGCCTGAATGGGCGATGCGTTTGCCAACCTGGTGATCGACCTACGTGTGCCGATGCCGCATGAAAGGCAACGCGCATGAGGCAGGTATTGACCGGCACCATGGCAGCTCGCGGCATGGCATTGGGCCGCGCCCGGCTGGTGCAACCGAGCCGTTACTCGGTTGACACCCGCCCGTTGACGGCCGAAGAGGTCGAGCCAGAGCTAGAGCGCCTGCATCGTGCGCTGGATACCGCTAGACAAGAATTGCGTGAGCTGCGCGGCAAACTGCACGGCGCGCTCGCGCGTGAGGTCAACGAGTTCATCGACGCACATAGCCTGCTGCTGGATGACGCGGAGTTGCTGCGTGGCCTCGATGATCTGGTGAGAATCGGCCACTACCGCCCTGGCGCCGCATTGAAGAAACAGCGCGACCGCCTCGCCGCCGTATTCGAGGCGATGGACGACCCCTACCTACGCAGTCGCAAGGAAGACATCGACCAGGTCATCGCTCGCGTAGTCTCAGCCTTGCAACGACAGACCAGTGTGGAAGAACGCAAGCTGGCGGCACGCGTGGGCGAGATCCTGATCGCCGACACCATTGCCCCCGCTGACATGGCGCATCTGGCTGGCAACGGTCTGCTCGGCGTAGTTGCCAGCTCGGGCAGCCCGTATTCGCACAGTGCGATTCTCGCGCGCAGCCTTGGCCTGCCGATGCTGGTCGGTACCCGCGACGCACTCTCGAATATTCACGACGACGACCTGATTCTGCTCGACGCCGAACGCGGCGAAGCCATCGTGCATCCCACCGCACAGGATTTGTCGCGATACCGCGCATGGCAGCGCGAATCCGCACAGGAAGGTCGCCGCCTCGCCACACTGGCCAATGCCCCCACGCGTACTCGCGACGGCATCGATATCCGCTTGCTGGCCAATGCCGAATCCACGGTCGACGTCGCACTCGCGCGCACGCGCGGCGCGGACGGCGTAGGCCTGTACCGTACCGAATTTCTGTTCCTGCGCCACAAAGGCCTGCCTTCGGAAGACGAGCAGTTCATCGCCTACCGCGACCTGGTACTTGGCATGGGCGGCCTCCCGGTCACCATACGCACACTCGACCTCGGTGCGGATAAAGCCGATGCGGCCGGCCTCGTTATACGAGGCGAAGAAAACCCTGCGCTCGGTGTGCGTGGCGTGCGATTGTCACTGCGCTATCCGGCCGTGTTCATCACACAGATCCGCGCCATCCTGCGCGCGGCTTGCTACGGCCCGTTACGCGTACTGGTTCCGATGGTAAGCCAGCCGGACGAGCTGATCGCCGTGCGCACCCTGTTCAAGCTGGCACGACAGGATCTCAAGCGCGAAAGCATCGACCTGCCCGAAAAGCTGCCGCTAGGCGCCATGATCGAAGTACCAGCTGCGGCGATCAACGTACGCGCCCTGCTTGAGCACGCCGACTTCCTCGCCATCGGCACCAATGACCTGGCGCAATACGTACTCGCTGCGGACCGCGGCAACGACGCGCTGGACAACATCTACAACCCGCTACAACCGGCACTGCTGCGACTCATCTCGCACGTCATTGGCGCCGGTCGCCGGGCTGGCAAGCCCGTAAGCTTGTGCGGTGAAATTGGCGGCGATATCAATTTCACTGCGCTACTGCTCGCGCTTGGCCTCACTGAATTCAGCATGCATCCCAGCCAGCTGCTGCACGTGCGTGATCGTCTTGCCACGCTCGATCACGCTGAATTACGCCGTCACGCACCACGGCTCATTCGTGCACGAACCCACGAAGAAACCGAAGAGCTATTGGCTGAGATCACCCGCTGAGTTAGTCACCCAGCGTGTTGCCAAAGAGTCAGTTCACTGGCTCTTTGCGCCCGATGGCAAGATCAGCATCGCATCGCCATACGAGAAAAAGCGATAACGCTGCTCCACCGCATGCCGATAAGCGTCAAGGATGTACTCGCGACCGGCAAGCGCCGACACCAACATCAACAGTGTCGATTGCGGCAAGTGGAAGTTGGTGATCAAGCCGTCGATGCTGCTGAAGCGATAACCGGGGAAGATGAAGATCTGCGTTTCCCCGGCGAACGGACGCAACGTACCTTCGACAGTCGCACTCTCCAGCGCACGCACCGCGGTGGTACCCACAGCGATGACCCGGCCACCGGCGGCACGCGTGCGATGAATCTGATCGATCAGACCCGCCCCCACATTGAGCCACTCACGGTGCATCTGATGATCTTTGATGTCATCCACGCGTATCGGCTGAAACGTACCGGCGCCGACGTGCAAGGTCACATAGCCGAACCCCACGCCCATCGCACGCAGCTCGGCCAATAGCGCCTCGTCAAAGTGCAGCCCAGCCGTGGGTGCCGCCACCGCACCAGGCTCACGCGCATAAACCGTCTGGTAACGCTCCAGGTCGCTGGCATCGGCACTGCGCTCGATATACGGCGGCAACGGCATCTCGCCAAGCTTGAGCAATAACCGCTCAAGTGACTCGGGCGATTCGAAGCGCAACCGGAAGAAACTCTCGTCGCGGCCCAACACCGTGGCATGACTGCCATCAGCCAGCTCGATCAGCGAACCTTCCTTCGGCTTCTTGCTCACACGAAGCTGCACGGTGGCCTCGTGCGCACCGGTAACGCGCTCGATCAGTATCTCGACTTCACCACCGGTCGCCTTGCGTCCATGCAACCGTGCCGGCAGCACGCGGGTGTCATTGAACACCAGCAGATCACCCGGCCGCAGGAACGTCGGCAATTCGCGGAACATGCGGTCCTGCCGTGATTGTGCCGACGCATCGAGCAGCAACAGACGGCTAGCCGAACGCTCCGGCAACGGTGCCTGCGCGATCAATTCGGGCGGCAGTTCAAAATCGAAATCGGTCTTCTTCACGCAATACTCGGCTTGCACCCGCCATGCGCGGGAAGCTATGCATTATCTCGCAGATGAAGCGGGGCCGTGTGATGACCGACGACTACAACCCAGCGACTACAGCCAGCCCTTCTGCCGTGCCAAACGGTAAGCCTCGATACGGTTGGCCGTACCAAGCTTGCCAATGGCCTCGGAAAGGTAGTTACGCACGGTGCCATGCGACAGGTTGAGCTGGGTGGCAATATCGCTTGCGGACTGCCCCTCGCCTGCCAAGCGCAGCACTTGGCGTTCGCGATCGTTCAACGGATCGGCCTCCGACCAAGCCTCCAGCGCCAGCTGTGGGTCGATCGCACGGCCGCCACGATGCACCGTGCGTAATGCCTCGGCCAAATTTTCGGCAGGGGCATCCTTCAGAAGATAGCCACCCACACCGGCATCCAGGGCGCGACGCAAAAAGCCAGGTCGTGCAAACGTGGTCACGATGATCACCTTGATCGGCAATTCGTGACGCTGGATGCGCTGAGCCAGTTCCAACCCGGTCAGGCCAGGCATCTCGATGTCGGTAACCAGCACATCGGGCTTGTGCTTCTGGATATCGCGCCATGCGGCCTCGCCATCGGCTGCCGAACCCAGCACCTCGATATCGGATTCCAGGTTCAACAAGGCGGACAACGCACCACGCACCATCGCCTGGTCCTCGGCCAACAGAACACGAATCATGCAACCTTCCCTTTGTATCGAATAGAGATAACCGCTTTATACGACGAGACCGATAGCGACATGCTCATGCCGCAGGATGCCCGGAAATCGTCGTCGTCGATTCCTTTGTCGACACGTCGACCGACGTCCGCGGCGTTTCCACCAGCCGTAAGATCGATACGGGTACTACCACGCGTAGGCGCGTACCCTGCCCTCGCGGCGACTCAATCGACAAGCTGCCACCCAGAGCACGCACACGTTCACGCATGCCGTTTAGACCATTGCCATGGGTGTCGATACCGCCACGGCCGTTATCGCTAATCTGCAAACGCACACTGGTGTGCTCACGAACCATTTCGACCTTGGCACGACTAGCATTGGCATGGCGCGCGATATTGGTTACCGCCTCGCGTAATACCAGCGACAAGCCGCGTTCGATATCGCCCGGCAAATCGGACGGTGGCTTGTCGTAGTCCAGTTGCACGCCGGAAGACTCCAGCAGTAGTCGCGCTGAAGCCAACTCGGCAGCCAGATCGGTGGCGCGAAAACCGGTCACCGCACTGCGCACTTCAGCCAGTGCATGGCGTGCCACTTTCTCAGCCTCTGCCACCTCAAGCTTGGCGGCTTCCACATCGCGGTCGAACAGTTTGCGTGACAGCTCCAGCTTCAGCGTGATCAACGATAACGTATGACCGAGCAGGTCGTGCAGATCGCGGCCAATACGTTCGCGCTCGGCGGTTGCAGCCAGTCGACGAACTTCATCTTGCGAAAGCTTGAGTGCGGCGTCCTTCCGACCAGCAATGCGACTGACATAGATGATGGACGTGATCACCGCCACCATCACGACCATATACACCGTGACTTTCCACGGAAAATGGTCCAACCACATCAACCCTGAAAACGTCCCAATGATCACTCCGAGGCGGAGAAGATAAGACCCCATGCGCAACTCGCCTGGGCGGGTCATGACGCACGAATAGACAAAATAGACGCAGGTCGCGCCTTGATTCCATGGAATCAAGGCAAAGCTCAGGATCGCCATGCAAGTCGCGTAGCGATTCGTTTCCTTCTCTGGGCGCACTATGCATAGCGCATAGAGCAGCAGAAACACCGGATAAGAAAGGATCGTGCTCACTACCCAGGTACGCGAGAACCCCTTGTCCATAAGCGGATCGAACACTAGCCATATCGACCACAACAGGTGGATGGCATCGAACCACGGGGAATGCCCCCTGCAGATATTCCTTCCGGCCTCCGAATCGGGGACTGGCTTGAGCCATGCGGGTACGGGTAATGAAAGGGACATGGTCAAGAGCCTGTTTGATATCTCGGAATAGCCCGCGTTGCTTCTGAGTGGTCGCCAGGTGGTAGTGCGTGGCGCAGCGCCCGACTGGCCGTCAGGCCAAGCCGCGCGCTGCCGCTTGGCGGCCACTCAGGAGAAACCCCATCTTTATTAAATGCGGGGGCCGGATCTGTTTGCCCCCAGGACGCGTCATCACTCGATCATGTATCGACATACATTTCCTCGTTCTTCCTTGCCCGGCGCGCAAACAGCTTCCGGCGCGGGCCACTCAGAGATGTCAAACAGGCTCTCACTCCGAATATCCGCGACGATCGCCATCCTACGTCAACCGTAGCGACGCAGGCGACGCGCAGCCAATAGCCAGAAACCCACCGCGAACCCAAGCAACACCAACACGTGCGGCCACAGTGCTCCCTGCCCTAGGCCTACCGCAGCCATCGCCAGTTGATCGAGGTGATAGCTGGGCCACACCGGCGCGAACTGCTGCAGGAACTTCGGTAGCTGCGATAGCGGAACCCATAGGCCCGACAGGAACGACATCGGCAGGTAGATCAGGTTGAGCATGCCGGGCGCCCCCTGCCCCTTGATCAGCGTGCCCATGAACATGCCCAGTGCACAAAAAGGCAACACCCCCAGCATGCCGGTGACCAGTAGCGCACCTGCCTGTGCTGGCGTCAACGTCACATGTGCCATTAGCAGCGCCATCGCTAGCAGCAATAGCACTACGAAAGCAGCCGCCACCATCGCCATCAACATCTTGCCCAGTAGATAAGCACCTGGCGGCATGGGTAGTGCCCGCTTGAACGTCAGCAAGCCGCCATCGCGCTCAAATGCAAGCGACACGCCGAAGCCAAACAGCCCGGGGCTCATCACCCCGAAGACGCTGTAACTGGCCAACAAATAGCGCGCAGCGTCAGCGCCTTCGGACTTACCCATCACCACGCCAAACAGCAAATAGAACATGGTGGGAAACAGCACAATCGGCAACATAAAACCGGGGGCGCGCATATAGCGAAGGCACTCGCTGCGCGCCTCGGCCAGGTAAGCGCCGAGCAAACGTGCCAACGGCATCTCGGCACCGGTCGGCGTCGCTGCTATCGCGGGAATACTCACAGTGTTCATCACGCCGCCTCCTGCTCAGTGGGCTGCTCAGCAACCTGTTCACGGGTTAATTCAGTGAAGGCCTCGGCCAGACCGGCGCGCTGCACTTCCAATTCGCTCAACGCCGGGTCGGCATCCAGCAAGCGACGTACGACGGTTTCCGCATTTGCCGTGGTGATACGCAACCGATCACCTTCGCGCGTGGCGCTTGCCACCGCCGGCCAGTGGCTGATGGCGTCAGCATCGAGGTCGCTGATGCAACGGATGCGCGTCAATGCCACTCGCGCGCGCAACGCATCCACGCTGCCCTCGCTAAGCACGCGCCCCTGGCCGAGCACTACTACGCGCTGCGCCAGTGCTTCGGCTTCTTCCAGATAATGCGTGGTCAGTACGACGGAACAGCCTTCGGCAACTAGCGCTCGCATGGCGGCCCATAGCTTTTGTCGTGCATCGATATCCATGCCCACGGTCGGCTCATCCAGGAACAGCAACTCGGGCCGCCCGCACAGTGCCAGCGCAAACTGCACGCGGCGCTGCTGACCACCGGACAGCTTGCCGTAGGGGCGCATCAAGAGGTCGCTGATCCCGGCCAGCTCGGCACTTTCAGCCAAGGTGCGGGGGTTGGGGTAGTAACTGGCGGTCAGTCGCAGCAGCTCCCCTACCCACAAGGTCGGCGGCAACATGGCCGATTGCAGCATCACACCGATGCGCCGACGGGCTTCGATACGCTGCGGGTCGAGGCCGAACAGTTCGGCACGCCCCGCATCGGGGCGAATCAAACCCAGCAACAGGCCAATACTGGTGCTCTTGCCGGCCCCATTCGGACCGAGTACAGCGAGCAATTCGCCGCGGCGCAACACGAGATCGACCCCGTCCAGCGCGGTGAGGCGGTCATAGCGTTTCACCACGGAATGGAGGCGGGCGACAACAGCAGACGAGTCGGTCATGGTGGGTTCTCCTTGCACTGCAGCGTAGGCAGCTCAAGCTCTTACCCCCAGTCCCTGCCGTCAGCCATCGCGGGTGACAGCCGTCATGCAGGGGGTACCGGCCACCCCCATCGGCGCGATATGCTCGGCAGCTAGGGACGCGCAACACGCCCGCTGTGGCGGTACGCAACAGGGCAATGACCGCCCCGGGAGCCACGCGCTCCCAACACACTGAGATTGATACACATCGGCCTGCTTTGCGCTGGGTGCGAGGCGCCGGTGGATTTCGAGGAGAAAGTCATGGGTTTGATCGAACAGCTGCGCGAACTGCGCGAATTCGGCGGCAAGCCGCGCACTACCGGCTTGGACGACGCCAGCATCGAGCGGATGGCTGCCGTTGACCCCCAACTCGGCGAGGCCGTGGCCAGCGCCGTAGCCCGTCACCGTGAACTGCGTGCCGACCTGGCCGACTTCCTGAAGCTGGATGAGCCGGAGCAGTTGGTGAAGGCGCAGGTCGGTTTCGTTAACTTCTACCCGGACGACGGTATCAATCCGTACCTGCCGGCTGCCGCACGCGGCCCTTGGGTGATCACGTTGAAGGGCGCCGTGCTGCACGACAACGGCGGCTACGGCATGCTCGGCTTCGGCCATAACCATCCGGCGATCGATGCCGCGCTGGCACGACCGCAGGTGATGGCCAACGTAATGACCCCCAGCGTGTCGCAACTGCGCCTCGCCCAGGCACTGAACCGCGAACTCGGCCGTAACCGCGGCAGCAATCCGTACACGCGCTACCTGTGCCTGAATTCCGGCTCGGAATCGGTCTCGCTGGCCTGCCGTATCGCCGACGTCAACGCCAAGACAATGACCGACGCCGGTGGCCGCTATGCCGGGCGCACGATCAAGCGTGTTGCCGTGAAGGGTGCCTTCCACGGCCGCACCGACAAGCCGGCGTTGTATTCGGACTCGTCGCGCAAAACCTACCAGCAGCACCTCGCCAGCTACCGCCACGAGGACACCCTGATCACCGTTGAGCCCTACAACATTGCACAGCTCGAGGCAGTGTTTGCCGATGCCGATAAGCACGGCTGGTTCATCGAAGCGATGTTCCTTGAGCCGGTGATGGGCGAAGGCGACCCGGGCCGTGCGCTTACGCCGGAGTTCTACAAGGCTGCGCGCGCACTCACCGAATCACATGGCACCTTGCTGTTGGTCGACTCGATCCAGGCCGGCCTGCGTGCACACGGCGTGCTGTCGCTAACCGATTACCCGGGCTTCGAGAAGCTGTCAGCACCGGACATGGAAACCTTCTCCAAGGCACTCAATGCGGGGCAGTACCCACTGTCGGTGCTAGCGGTCAGCGAGCGCGCTGCCGGCCTGTACCGCAAGGGCATCTACGGCAACACCATGACCGCTAACCCGCGTGCGCTGGATGTAGCCCTGGCCACGCTCGACCAGCTCAGCGATGCCGTACGCGCCAATATCCGCGAGCGCGGCAAAGAGTTCGTCGACAAGCTCAACGCACTCAAGGACGAACTCGGCGGCCTGATTACCAAGGTGCAGGGTACCGGCCTGTTGTTCTCCTGCGAGCTGGCCCCGCAATTCAAGTGCTATGGCGCCGGCTCCACCGAGGAATACATGCGTGAGCGCGGTATTGGCGTGATCCATGGCGGTGTGAATTCGCTGCGTTTCACCCCGCACTTCAACGTCACCAGTGCAGAGGTGGATCTGGTGGTTGCCCATGTGCGCCATGCCCTGCTGGAAGGTCCGCGCAAGAGCGAAAGCAAGGCGGCCTGAACCCCTCCGCTTGACCCACGCCACGGTTTTCATGCCGTGGCCGGGCGCTGAACCCACGTTGCACGGCTACACGCCGTGCAGCTTCCGTCCTGACATCACACCGGCATAGACTGGCCATCGCCGGCAGTCGCCGGTCATTCTTCAGGAGGAAGCACCATGACCACGCGTTTCAGTCTGCTCGCCGCCAGCGCCGCACTGGCTTTTGTCACCAGCGCCGCCTTTGCCGCCAGCCCGCAGGCCACCGCCGCACCGCAGAGCGCATCCAGCACGGCGACCCACTCCACCAAGTTGGGCCAGTGCAGTCATGCCGCCGCTGGAAAGACAGGCGACGCCTACAAGGCAGCTCGCGACGCCTGCATGAAGGGCGATAGCACCGCTGCCGCCGCTCCCGCCGCGGCCACAGGCGCCAAAGAAACCCAGCAGCAAAAAATGACGAGCTGTAACGCCGATGCCAAGACCAAGGCGCTTGCCGGAGCGGCCCGCAAGACCTTCATGAGCACCTGCCTCAAGGGCGATGCAGCCGCCGCTGCGCACTAAGCTTTCGATCCATGTAAGGCGCCGCCAGATTGGCGGCGCCTTTTTTTTTCAGGCTATGCTTGCGCGTCTCACGCAAGCAGAAAGCCCATGAAGATCGTCGAAGTCCGCCACCCGCTGATCCAGCACAAGCTCGGCCTGATGCGTCGCGCTGGCATCAGCACCAAGGAATTCCGCGAGCTGGCTTCTGAAGTGGCCTCATTGCTGACCTACGAGGCGACCCAGGACCTGGAAACGGTCGATGAAACCATCGAAGGCTGGGCTGGCCCGATCCGCGTACAACGCATCAAGGGCAAGAAGATCACGATTGTGCCGATCCTTCGCGCCGGCCTCGGCATGTTGCCCGGCGTGCTGGAGCTGATTCCTGCCGCCAAAGTCAGCGTAGTCGGCCTGCAGCGCGACGAGCACACATTGCAGCCGATCGCCTATTACGAAAAGCTCACCGGACGCATGGATGAGCGCATTGCACTGATCGTCGACCCGATGCTGGCCACCGCCGGCACCCTGGTCGCCACCGTGGACATGCTCAAAGCGGCAGGCTGCAAGCGCATCAAAGGCCTGTTCCTGGTGGCTGCACCGGAAGGCCTCAAGCGCATCGAGGCGGCACATCCGGATATCGAGATCTTCACCGCATCGATCGACGAACGCCTCAACGAGCACGGCTACATCCTGCCCGGCCTCGGCGATGCCGGCGACAAGATCTTCGGCACCAAGCAATTGCCGACGAACGACTAAACCCATCTAAAAAACCAGCCGGTGGATTTCCCCCACCGGCCTGATAATTAGGCACTCAGCCGCGAAAGCGATCAGTCGCCTTGATCAATTCGTGGATGTTTCCCGGCTCGAATGCCGAATGGCCGGCATCCGGCACAATGCGCAAATCGGCATCCGGCAACGCGCGATGCAGGTCCCACGCGCTGCGCATGGGGCACACCACGTCGTAGCGGCCCTGCACAATCACGGTAGGGATCTTGCGAATGCGATCCACGTTACGCAGCAGCTGATCATCGTGCTCGAAGAAGCCGCCGTTAACGAAGTAGTGGCATTCGATACGCGCGAAAGCCAGCGCGAATTCATCCTCGCCACTCCCTGCGATGTGCTCCTCATCCGGATACAGGAAGCTGGTAGCACCTTCCCATACCGACCACGCCCGAGCAGCATCGACGCGCGTCTTCGCATCCGAGCTGGTCAGGCGACGATGATAAGCACTCATTAGATCGCCACGCTCTGCTTCGGGAATGGCTGCTAGGTAGGTCTCCCATGCATCCGGGTACAACGCATCCGCACCCTTCTGGTAGAACCATTCAAGCTCCCAGCGGCGCAACATGAAGATGCCGCGCAACACCAGCTCGGTGACCTTATCGGGATGACTCTGCGCATAGGCCAAGGCGAGCGTGGAACCCCACGAGCCACCAAATACCTGCCAGCGCCCGATGCCCAGGTGCTCACGCACGCGCTCGATATCGGCCACCAGATCCCAGGTGGTGTTGTCGGTCAGCTCCGCATGCGGTGTGGACTGGCCGCAACCGCGCTGATCGAACAATACGATGCGGTATACCGCCGGATCGAAGAAGCGCCGACACTTGGGGTTGGTACCGCCGCCCGGGCCGCCATGCAGAAACACCACCGGCTTGCCATTCGGGTTGCCACTCTGCTCGTAATACAGCGTGTGCAACTCGGACACCTTGAGGAAACCCACATCCCAAGGTTCGATTTCGGGGTACAGCGAGCGGCGATCCTGCGACATGACCTGCTTC
This sequence comes from Rhodanobacter sp., assembly GCA_049794535.1. GTDB lineage: Bacteria > Pseudomonadota > Gammaproteobacteria > Xanthomonadales > Rhodanobacteraceae > JBARCX01. Next base: position 15,041 of record JBARCX010000096.1, on the reverse strand, counting down.
TCCAAGGCAACGGGCTACGACCGATTAGGCTAGCACGCTGGCCGTGCAGGGCGACCCAGGCCTGTAGTTTCCGGATACGCCTAGGCGAATAACTTGCCTGGATTGAGGATGCCGTTCGGATCGAACACTTTGCGCACACCACGCATCAGCGCAATCTCCGCCGTGCTCCTCGTGCTCTCCAGGTACGCCCGTTTCACCAGCCCGATACCGTGTTCGGCTGAGATACTGCCACCATGACGGTGCAACGTATCGGCGAGCAGTTTCGTTACATGCTCGCACTGGGCAATGAAATCCGCATCACTCTGCGTTGCTGGTTTCAGTACGTTGATATGCAGGTTCCCGTCACCTATGTGACCAAACCACACGATGTCGAATTGCGGATATTCGCGCGCCAGCAAGGCCTGCATCTCGTGCAGGAATACCGGCACCGCACTGATCCGTACCGACACATCGTTCTTGTACGGCTTGTGCGGCGCGAGGCTCTCGGTGATGCCCTCCCGCAGCCGCCATAATGCCGCCGCCTGGGCTTCGCTCTGCGCAATCACACCATCGCTCACCCAGCCCTGCTCTACGCACTGCTCGAACACTGCCAGCGCCACTTCCTGCGTCACTTCGTCGGCGGCGTCGAATTCAGTCACGACGTAATAGGGATGAGCATCATCGAGTGCGCGCTGCGCGCCATGCGCCAGCACATGCTTCAGCGCGGCATCGGTGAAGAACTCGAATGCCTGCAAATCCAGCTTCGCGCGAAATGCTGCAAATACCTGCATCAGCGCATCCATGTCCGGCAACGCGAGCAACATCACCTGCGAAGGCAGCGGTGGATCCGTGAGCTTGAGTGTGGCTTCTACCACGATGCCCAGGGTGCCCTCCGAGCCGATCATCAACTGGCGCAGATCGTAGCCACTGGAGTTCTTGATCAGGCCGCGATTGAGTTCCAACAGTTCGCCGTTACCCGTCACGACTTTCAGCCCGGCAATCCATTCCCGTGTATTGCCGTAACGGATCACTCGGATGCCACCGGCATTGGTGGCGATGTTGCCGCCTATCGAGCACGAGCCGCGTGCAGCGAAATCCACGGGATACAGCAGATCATGCTCACGGGCTGCGCGGTGTACGGCTTCCAGTGCAATGCCGGGTTGTACAGTCAACGTGCGGTCTATCGCGTTGAATTCGAGTACGCGATTCATTCGCGCGAGACTCAGTACCAACTCGCCGTTAGCCGCTACTGCACCACCCGACAAACCCGTGCGACCGCCGGAAGGCACGATGGCCACCTGGTGCTCGTTGGCCCAGCGCACGATGGCTTGCACTTCGTCGAGACTCGCCGGCACGGCAATCGCCAAGGGTGCTGGTGTCCAGCGACGGGTCCAGTCACGGCCGTAGTGCTCCAGATCTCCCGCCTCGGTGAGTAGGCGCAATTCGGGCAAACGGCCAGCGAGATCGGCTAGCGCGGTATGGGTCATGACAGCTCCGTTGATCGAACGACCAGCCTGCCAGTTGGCCGTCCGAACGTCCAGTGTTGCAGCGCCACAAATCTGGCATAGTGGGGTGTCTTTCACCCGCCCGAACTCACATGAAAACCTCGTTTCCCAGGCAAGACATCAAAGTACTGTTGCTGGAAGGCGTCAGCCACACCGCGGTGGAAAGCTTCAAACGTGCCGGCTATAGCCAGATCGAGTACCACGAAAAATCCTTACCCGAGGCACTGCTTTGCGAGCGTATTGCCGATGCGCATATCGTCGGCCTTCGCTCACGCACTCACCTTACCGCCGAAGTGTTGGAACATGCCAAGCGGCTGATCGCTGTCGGCTGCTTCTGCATCGGCACAAACCAGGTTGACCTGGCCGCCGCCGAATTGGCCGGCATCCCGGTATTCAACGCGCCGTATTCCAATACGCGCAGCGTGGCCGAGCTGGTGATCGCCGAAGCCATCATGCTGCTGCGTGGCATTCCGCAGAAGAATGCGCTGTGCCATCGCGGCGGGTGGACCAAGTCCGCCAGCGGTAGTTTCGAGACACGCGATAAGGTGCTGGGCATCGTCGGTTATGGCCATATCGGTACCCAGGTGGGCGTGCTGGCCGAGAGCCTTGGCATGCGTGTGATCTTCCACGATGTCGAAACCAAGTTGTCGCTTGGCAACGCCCGCGCTGCCGCCAGCCTCGAAGACCTACTGCAACGTGCCGATGTGGTGACCCTGCACGTGCCAGAAACGCCAGCGACCAAGTTGATGATTGGCGCTGCGGAACTGGCAACCATGCGTAAGGGTTCGATGCTGATCAATGCCTCGCGTGGCACCGTGGTCGATATCGATGCATTGGCTGCGGCATTGCGCTCGGAACATATTGCTGGCGCCGCGGTGGATGTGTTCCCGGTCGAACCGAAGGGTAATGACGATGCTTTCGTGTCGCCCTTGGTCGGTATGGACAACGTGATCCTGACGCCACACATCGGCGGCAGCACGCTGGAGGCGCAGGACAACATCGGCATCGAAGTTGCCAGCAAGCTGCTGCGCTACAGCGATAACGGCTCTACCCTGTCCGCGGTGAATTTCCCCGAGGTATCGCTGCCGGAGCACCCGCGCAGTCGCCGCCTGCTGCACATCCATCGAAATGTGCCGGGCGTGCTGTCGCGCATCAACGAACTGTTCTCCTCCGGCAACATCAACATCGACGCGCAGTTCCTGCAGACCGATTCGCAAGTGGGTTACGTCGTGATCGATGTGACCGCCGATGAGGCACAGGCTGCCGCGTTGAAAGAAGGGCTGGTGGCCATCCCAGGTACGTTGCGCACCCGCGTTCTGTATTGATTGAGCGGCGCTAACTCAATGGGCCATCCGCGCAAGCGTGGATGGCCCATTGGCCGTGGTTACTTACATGGGCGATGGCGCTGATTTACTGCGCCCAGCTACTGTCTTCTTGGGTGCAGCTTTCTTCGGTGCCACCGATTTTTTCGACGAAGCCTTTTTCGCTACCGGCGCGCCGCCATTTCCATTGACGGTTGCATTGCGTGAGGTGCGACGCTGTTCCGCGCGATGCTGCTCGCGAAACGCGGCGGCATAGATTTTTATTTCGTCGCGACGTTTGTCGCTGATACCCGGCGCGCGATCGATGTGCTTCATCATCCGCTCCATCAAGTCGTAGTCGTGATAGTCGCGATACGGCTTGAGGTCGAGGTCTACGGGCACTTTGGTCAAGCGTTCATCGCCGATCGCTTTGACGTACTTCTGCATGAAGCGATCGTAGGCGGCCCACGTAACGCGCTGGGCGTTCACTGCAGCTTCTTCCGCGCGCGTGGCGATTTGATGCGCATGCAGGTAATGCAGGCCGAGCTGATCTATCAGCGTCTTTTCTACTTCCTCATGCAAGATCAGAAACCGATCTACCTCGACCGTGCGACCACGGAAGCTGAAGGTCTTCGGCAAATGTCGGTCGATGTAGATGGTCTTGCCATCCACGCTGTATCCGGCGAGATAAGGAATGTCGTGGTCACGATCGAGTTTTTTGACGCGGCGCAGGATCGCATCCAGTGCGCGGTCCAACATCAATGCCGAAGCGTACCAATCAGGTGCTTTCAGCTTCACGTGCGGCGCGTTCGGATGGCAGGTGTTCGACGGCATGTGACATCTCCAAGCGTGGCGAAGTCCAAGTTGGCAGCCTAGCGCGTCGCGTTCATCACTGCATATCGATGCATCGCCCACAGCGCGCAGACAATTCGCGGCACAAGTTCTTGCGCCCTTCTCAAGTGCAATCGGTCATATCTGTCATTTCAATTTTGTGACCGCTGGACGTCGTAACTAGTAGTCATGACCAAGCCGGGATGGTCACGACGCTCGGCGGCTTTGAACAACCACTGAGACAAACGGGGGCCGGCAACGTACTCAACAACACGATGGGGTAAGGGGCGTGAGAAAAATTCAATACAGGCCATTGGCCTTGGCTTTGGCCTGCCTGCTGGCACCGTATCAACAAGGGCGTGCTAGCGATATTCCGCTAGATATTATTCAAGAGTCCTACGGCGGCAATCAGTACGGTTATCGCTTAGGCATCAACGTTGGCGTCAATGGCGCAACACCGGAGGAATACCTTTTCGACACCGGCTCCGACTCGTTCAATATCGATGTAGGAACCAAGACGAGCGGGCATGCACCTAGCTGGTTTCCGAACCAACCGGGCGTGGCACAAGGTGCGCCACAGCCTTACTTGTACGGCAACGGGACTTACGGTTACTGGCAATCCAACACCACCGTCTCCAGCGTGCAGTTCTACAACTCCATATCGGGAGCACAGGCCGGCAACTTCTCGACATCGCAAGGCCTGCCCGTAGCTATTGCCCAGGCCTATATGGGTACGCCCGCAGGCCTTGGAGGCGATACCCAAGGGCCTGTCATTACCACTATTTCCGGCACCCCTTACTACCAAGACCTGACTTGGCAACAGAATCTCAATCAGGGTAAGCCACCTGAGGAAGGCTATTTCTACGGCACGTTCGGCGCTGGCGATTTTGGCAACGGCGTGCCGGGCATGCTCACTAGCACCGGCTACATCGTCGAGGCCAATGGAACGGCTGCAGCGCCCGGGAGTTGCGGTAGCGCCTGCCTCATCCTTGGCCTTACGCCTGCGCTACGTGCCCAGTTTCTCAGTGTTGTGCCATGGACCGGCGGCGCGCAGGGAACCTTCCCTCTTACGGGGGCACCATCGGCGAACCAATTCGACACCCAGTTCCTATATGTGCTGACCAGCGGCAAGAACAGCTCCAGCGCTGTCTTCCCCACGCTTTTCGACAGCGGCACACCCAACATCATGCTTATCGACAATGATCTTGGCGTGCTGACCCACGAAACAGCGCTGGGACATATCAACAGCAATAGTGACGAAATTCCTGGCATCACACTGACCGTGACCGGCCAGTCTCCTGGATCGCAACCTGCTTCCATCGTGTCGGGCAATGACGCAAGCGGCGACTACAGCAACGTGGTAACCGTAGGCCCTTACGGTGGTTTTCCAGACGGTGCCATCTACGGCATCTCGTTCTTCATGCACAACGCGGTGATGTACGACCTGCAGAACCAGGCCACCGGTTACACACCGTATTTCGTCACCGACAGCCCGATCACCACCAACTTCACCGTGACGCCCGCGATGGGTCCCCTCGGCTTGGCCGGCGTGATTTCCGGTACGGGGCCCTTCCAGGTGGCATCGGGAGCTGTGGCCAATCTCAGCGGCACGAATACCTACACCGGCGCAACGAATGTCGCCCAAGGCGGCTGGCTCGGCTTGGCCGGCCCAGGAAGTATCGCGCTGTCATCGGATATCCATATCGACGGCATCTTCGATATCTCCCGCACATGGCAGGCCACGATGGCCCCCTCACTCTCCGGGGCAGGAAATGTCCTTCTGGGTGGGACCACGCTGGATCTGACCAACGCCGCGGGCACCTTTAATGGACAGCTCACCGATGGCGGCATCGGTGGTGGCGTGGGTGGGCGGCTGGTTATTTCCGGTGGTAAGGAAGTGCTGACGGGTCAAAACACGTACACCGGCTTGACGGGAATTAGCGCGCCGGCCGAACTCGTTGTCGATGGATCGCTCGCAGGCAGCGCGATCAATCTGGGCGTGCTCGTCAATGGTGGGTTGATCGGTGGCTCGGTTATCAACCAGGGATGGCTGGTCGATAACGGCACGATCCTAGGCTCCGTGACCAATAGCGGCTTGCTCAGCGGACACGGCGGTATTGGTGGCAACCTGATGGTGACGGGAACGGTTGCCCCGGGAAGCGGCACCGGCAGTGCTGCATACCAGACGCTGACTGTTGCGGGTAATTTCACGCAAAACGCCGGCTCCACCTATTTGGCTCAACTGAACCCGCTGCAATCCGGCTCATCAAGCCAGATCGTAGTGAATGGCAATGCCACAGTGAGCGCCGGTGCCTTGGTCAACGTGACCACGCCCACACCCGGCCAGCTTTACACCAAGGGCGAGCGCTACACGCTACTTACGGCCAATCAAGGACTCGTTGGCACGTATACGTTGGTGGGACAAACCGCATTAAGTGCTGTGCTTGGCGTCGTGCCCCTCTACGACGCTCAGCATTTCTATCTTGATGTGGTCCAAAGTCGTGCGCTGACTGCTATCACCGGTACGCGCAACGAAACCGCTGCGCTCAGGGCGATACAAGGTCTTTCGTCGACCAGTGCCCCCTTCACTGCCGTAAGCAACTTGCAGAGCGATGCGCAGGTTCGCAACGCAGCGAATCAACTCTCCGGTGAAGTTCACGCCAGTGCGCAGAACACGTTCCTCGAAGACAGCCGCTTCTTGCGCGACGCGGTGACCAGCCGTTTGCGTCAGGCGGACCAAAGTGGCTCAACGTCGAGCACGTCCACGAGTTCGGGGCAGTCCGTCCAGACACAACCCAATGGCCTGGCATGGTGGGGTCAGTTCGCAGGCTCGTGGGGGCATGGCGATAGCAACGGCAATGCTGCCTCGGTGTCGCATACGCTCGGTGGCTTTTTCCTCGGCGCGGATATGCCGGTGGGTGAAAGCAGTCGCGTCGGCGTGACAGGGGGCTATACCCAGACGTCGCTCAACATCAGTCAGCGCGGCTCTTCTGTCTCCAGTGATGATGCGCATATCGGCTTATATGCCGGCACGCAGTTAGGTGCGCTTGGATTAAGCATGGGCGCGGCCTATACCCAGCACACACTCAATACCAACCGGACCATCCTCCTTCCCGACTTTACCGGTCACGCGCAGAGCGACAACAAAGCATACACAGCCCAGGTATTTGGCGAAGCGGGCTACCAGTTCCAGTTCAAGGGCACGGCGCTGGAGCCTTTTGCGCAGGCTGCCTATGTGAGGCTCAACACCGATGCCTTCCAGGAGCAAGGTGGGCCGATGGCACTCACAGGAAGTGGCAGTGATCATGCTGTTACCTACACGACACTCGGTGTGCATGCGGCGACACACTTCCTCTTCCAAGGCGACGCTCTAACAGCACACGGAACCTTGGGCTGGCGGCATGCCTTTGGTGACGTGCACACGGATGTGACCGAGGCCTTCATGGGCGGCTCACCATTCACGGCTGAAGGATTGCCCATCGCCCGCAATGCACTCGTGATCGACACCGGCCTGGATCTTCAGGTCGCCAAGAACGCCACGCTTAGCCTGTCCTACAACGGGCAAATCACCCATCGCGCTGTAGATAGCGGATTCAAAGGTGGCTTCACCTGGAGGTTTTAAACCAGGAGGTTTTAAGCGCCCCACTGAAACCGTTTAGGATCGAACGGCTTTTTTAGGGTCAAACGAGCGGGTAAATGGAGTTATCCGCTCGTTTCTTTTGAGCGATCCCATGATATGAGCGCCCATGAAAAACGGCGCTCAAGGCGCCGTTTGTCTGTTTACGAATTGGTCGGGGCGGCGGGATTCGAACCCACGACCCTCTGCCCCCCAGGCAGATGCGCTACCAGGCTGCGCTACGCCCCGACGATTCGCGAATTTCGAATTCTAGCAGCTTCGGCATGGATGCCGGAAGCGATCAACGTCGCAGCAAGGTCAATACTTCTTCCAACTCCATACGCACCTGACGCACGATCTGGTGCGAGATGCTCGCTTCCATACGGGCCTGCGGACCTTCCAGCCGAGCACGAGCACCGGTGATGGTGAACCCCTCGTCATACAGCAACGAACGGATCTGCCGGATCATCAACACATCGTGGCGCTGGTAATAGCGGCGGTTACCGCGACGCTTGACTGGGTTGAGCGCAGGAAACTCCTGCTCCCAGTAACGCAGCACGTGAGGCTTCACACCACAAAGATCGCTTACTTCACCGATGGTGAAGTAGCGCTTTGCCGGTATGGCTGGCAGTTCAGTGTTATTCCCTTGGTCCAGCATAGCTCTCGACTCGCACCTTGAGTTTTTGGCCTGGTCGGAACGTCACCACCCGACGCGCGGAGATCGGAATCTCCTCGCCGGTTTTGGGGTTCCTACCCGGCCGCTGGTTCTTCTGCCGCAGGTCGAAGTTGCCGAAACCCGACAGCTTCACCTGCTCGCCTCGTTCCAATGCTTCGCGGACCACCTCGAAATAGGCGTCAACGAATTCTTTGGCCTCACGCTTGTTGAGGCCTACCTCGAGGAACAGGCGCTCGGCCATCTCCGCCTTGGTCAGCGCCATGTCATCCTCGCAATCTTGCCTTGCATGCTATCTCCAACGCTGCGACCGCTTCACGCACATAACGGTCCGCGTCGTCGTCAGTAAGGGTGCGTGAAGCGTCCTGCAAAATCAAGCCCATAGCGAGACTCTTTCGGCCTACTTCGACCCCTTTGCCGCTATAGCGGTCAAACAGCCGCAGCTCCTTCAGCCATTCGCCCAGGCTGCCGCGAACGGTTTGCTCAATCTGTGACCAGCTGACCTCTTCCGGCAAGTCCATGGCGATGTCGCGACGTACTGCGGGAAAGCGTGCCACCGGCAGAGCTTTCGGCAAGCGGCGCGCCAACAGCGGCTCCAACGCCAGCTCCAGGACGTGCACATCAGGCCCTAGATCCAGCGCCTTGGCCAATTGCGGATGCAAGGCACCTAGGTAACCCACCGTCTCGCCATCGCGAACGATACGAGCACCACGACCGGGATGCAGCCAGGCCGGTAAGCCATCGGCATGCACTGACCAGCGCTGCGGCTCGCCGCCCCACGCAATCAAGGCATCGAGATCACCTTTGAGGTCATGGAAATCGAGTGGACGGGATGGCTCGCCCCATTGCTCGGCACGTGCGCTGCCGCAAGCAACGATAGCTAGGCTTGGCGTTTCCACCGGTGGATCGCCAGCAGCAAACACCCGCGCCACCTCGAACAGCCTTACGCGCTCTTGCTGACGTGCACGGTTATGGCGTAATGCCTCGATCAATCCCGGCAGCAATGCGGGACGCATGATCGCAAGATCGGCGGACAGCGGATTGGCCAGTGGCACCAAGGCTTCTGTGAACCCCCAGCGCGCCAACAACTCGGCGGCGACAAAGGACAGGTTCACCGCCTCGTAATAGCCACGTGCGGCTAACTGCTCGCGCAACGCCAGTTCGCTGATGCGCGCTTCTGGCTCGACCGCCAGCTTGAGAGCGCCCGCTGGCGTATGCGTGGGGATGTTGTCGTAACCAAAAATGCGGGCGACCTCTTCGACCAGATCTTCCTCACGCTCAATGTCGAAACGGCTGCTCGGTGCCGTGATCCGCCAGCCCTCGGCATGCGTTTCTACCTGCATGCCCAGCGCGGTGAAGATGCGCGCTACTTCCGCATCAGCCACGTCTACGCCGAGCAGACGCTTCAAACGTGCACGGCGTAGTGTCACCGCGACCGGTTTCGGCAGATCAGCGAGGTTTTCGGCGACCAGCACCGGCCCTGCCTGACCACCAGCAATCGATAGCAATAGCTCGGTAGCACGTTCCAAGGCGCGACGCGGAAGTTCTGGATCGACACCACGCTCGAAACGATGCGAGGCATCGGTATGCATACCGAGCTTGCGTGCGCGGCCCATGATCGCTGCCGGCGCGAAATGCGCGGACTCCAGGAAGATATTCCGGGTGCCGTCGGTGACGCGCGAATCGAAGCCACCCATCACGCCGGCTACGGCCAACGCTTTATGCGTGTCGGCGATCAGCACAAAACCTGGGTCGAGCTTCGCTTCGCTGGCATCGAGCAGCTTCAGCGTTTCGCCAGCGCGCGCGTGGCGCACCAGAATGTCGCCTTCGAGCTTGTCGTTGTCGAACGCATGCAATGGCTGACCCAGCTCAAGCATCACGTAGTTGGTGACATCCACCACCGCACTGATCGGACGCAACCCGGCGCGGCGCAAGCGCTCAGCCAACCACAGCGGCGTGCGTGCCGTCGGATCAATACCCTCAACGATACGACCAAGATAACGAGGCGCATCCTTGCCTGCCTGCAGTTGGATGCCACGCTTCGCTGTACCCGTCACCGGAGCGGCAGCCTGCTCGGGCACTTTCACAGCACTGCCGAACAACGCAGCGACATCGTGTGCAAGGCCTACTAGGCCAAGACAATCAGGACGGTTAGGCGTGAGCTTCAGCTCAATGCTAGCGTCGGGAAGGCCTAGGTAATCCGCCAGCGACTGCCCCGCTGGTGCATCCAGTGGCAGCTCTAGCAAACCAGAGGCATCGGCATCGATACCGAGCTCTTTCGCCGAGCACAGCATGCCGAACGACTCCACGCCACGTAGCTTCGCTGCCTTGATAGCGATGCCGCCCGGCAAATTCGCACCAACCATAGCCAGCGGCACCTTGATGCCGACGCGTGCATTCGGCGCACCGCAGACGATCTGCAAAAGCTCGCCCTGCCCTGCGTTTACTTTGCAGACCTGTAAGCGATCGGCCTCGGGATGTTTCTCGGCGGCGACAATCTCAGCCACCACCACACCAGCCAGACCTTCGCCCAGCACGGTCAGTTCTTCCACTTCGAGCCCAGCCATGGTCAGCGCATGGGCCAGAGCAGCGCGGTCGGCTTTGATCTCGACCAGCTCGCGCAGCCAGTTCTCAGAGAATTTCATGCGTATCGATTCCTAGATCTATACAGCGAATCAGGCGAACTGCTTGAGGAAGCGCAGATCGTTCTCGAAGAACGCGCGCAGATCGGAGACGCCATAGCGCAGCATCGCAAAACGCTCCACACCCAAACCGAAAGCAAAGCCGGTATAGCGCTCTGGATCGATGCCACAGTTCGCCAGCACATTCGGATGCACCATGCCGCAACCCAGCACTTCCAGCCAGCGCGTGGAGCCGTCTTCGGCATCCCAACGAATATCCACTTCAGCCGAGGGCTCGGTGAAGGGGAAGTAGCTGGGGCGGAAGCGCATTTCGAAATCACGCTCGAAGAAGGCACGAATGAATTCGGCCAGCGTGCCCTTGAGATCGGCGAAGCTTGAGGTCTCGTCGACGAGCAAGCCTTCGATCTGGTGGAACATCGGCGAGTGGGTTTGATCCGAGTCGCTGCGATACACCTTGCCCGGCGCAATGATGCGGATCGGCGGCTGCCGACCTTTCATCGAACGGATCTGCACCGGCGAGGTATGCGTGCGCAGCAAGCGACCGTCACCGAAGTAGAAAGTGTCGTGCATGGCGCGCGCCGGATGGTGCGGCGGAAAGTTCAGCGCCTCGAAGTTGTGCCAGTCGTCCTCGATCTCCGGACCATCGGCACGCTGATAACCCAATCGCGCGAAGATCGCCGAGATGCGTTCGAGCGCACGGGTAATCGGGTGGATACCGCCACGCTCACCATCACGCCCAGGCAGGCTGATATCGAGCTTTTCGGAGGCCAGGCGACGGTCCAGCTCAGCCTGCTCCAGCACCTGCTTACGCAGCACCAGTGCATCGGCAAGGCGATCCTTGACCCGATTCACTTCGGCGCCACGTGCTTTGCGCTCATCAGGTGCTAGCGCACCGAGCGCCTTCAATGCGGCAGTAACGATGCCGCTCTTGCCCAGCAAACCAACGCGCAGCGCATCGAGCGCATCGAGCGTATCGGCCTTGTCGATTTCAGCCTGCGCCTGGGAGGCGCGGGTTTCCAGATCGTCCATCGATGCGATTCCGGCTAGAGAGCCTGTTTCGTATGAGCAGGCTCTGAGGTCCACAGAAACGAAAACGGGGAGGAGGCGTTTGGCCTCCTCCCCGCTTGATTCACATCATATCGTCAGTGCGCAATGCGCTAGACGATCAAGCGGCCAGACTGGCCTTCGCCTTCTCTGCGATAGCACCAAACGCCTTGATGTCGTGCACGGCGATATCCGCCAGCACCTTACGATCAACCGTGATACCAGCCTTGGCCAGACCGTTGATCAGGCGGCTGTAAGACAGACCGAACTGACGCGCAGCAGCGTTGATACGGACGATCCACAGCGCGCGGAACTGACGCTTGCGCTGCTTACGACCGATATAGGCGTACTGACCAGCCTTGATGACGGCCTGGTTAGCAACGCGGAAGACCTTGCGACGGGCGTTGTAGTAGCCCTTTGCACGACCGATGATTTTCTTGTGACGACGACGGGCGGTAACACCGCGCTTTACACGAGCCATGGTTTATCTCCTCGCCTTACAAGTACGGCAACATGCGCGCTACACCCTTGGTGTCACACGCCTTGAGATGGTTCGTAGCACGCAGGCCGCGCTTACGCTTAGTCGACTTCTTGGTCAGGATGTGTGACTTGAAGGCGTGACCGCACTTGATTTTGCCGGATGCGGTCTTGCGAAAACGCTTCGCCGCCGCCCGGTTGGTCTTGATCTTGGGCATCGAAATGCTCCTTGTGGGGGGATACGCCTTGTATGGGGCGGCCCCGGTTTCTGACTGATCTGGCGGTGATCCTAAAGACCACTCTTTCCGTCCTGCCACGATCGGTTCACGACCCGTCCATATGGATCGAACCGGCGATTCTACAGGAATCGGCAAGCCAAATGCCAGCTTTAGATAGCTTCGTATCGGCCCCGGAGGCCGTGGGGTCGCCCGGCAAGGTGCCGGCCCCCAAACAAAACGGCGACCCTGAGGTCGCCGCTCGTGCTTACTGCTTTTTCTTCGGCCCGATCATCATGACCATCTGACGGCCTTCGAGTCGCGGAAACGACTCAATCTGGCCGTTTTCGCCGACATCTTCCTGGATCTTCCTGGCCAGATTCTGACCCAGATCCTGGTGCGACATCTCACGACCGCGGAAGCGGATGGTGACCTTGACCTTATCGCCCTCTTCCAAGAAGCGGAGCATGTTGCGCAGCTTGATCACGTAATCGCCCACGTCCGTGACCGGACGGAACTTCACTTCCTTGATCTCGACCTGCTTCTGCTTCTTCTTGGCCGCCTGGGCCTTCTTCTGGGCTTCGAACTTGAACTTGCCGTAATCCATGATGCGGCAGACCGGCGGATCGCCGTTCGGCTGGATCTCAACCAAATCCATCCCCGCTTCCTGCGCTAAAGCCAGCGCCTCGTCGCGAGTGAGAATGCCCAGCTGTTCTGCTTCAGCACCGATCACACGCACCCGCGGTACGCGGATTTCGAGATTACGGCGGTTACCCTTGTTGTCGGTGGTAGCGATACCACTATCCTCCAGAAGAAGTTTTGAATAGGCCGTTCAGCAACTCAGTGTTGCGTCTCGGCCTGCAGGTGTTCGATGAAGGCTGCCAGCGACATGCTGCCCAGATCTTCACCGGAACGGGTACGCACAGAAACGGTACCCGCTTCCTTCTCGCGGTCACCGACCACGAGAAGATAAGGCACTTTCTGAATCGTATGCTCGCGGATTTTATAGCCGACCTTCTCGTTGCGCAAATCGGCCTCGACGCGGAAACCTTTATCGACAAGGGCTTGCGTCACCTCACGAACATAATCGGCCTGGGCATCGGTGATATTGAACGCCACCGCCTGCACCGGCGCCAGCCATGCCGGCAACAGCCCGGCGTGGTGCTCGATCAGAATGCCAATGAACCGCTCCATCGAGCCAACGATGGCCCGGTGCAGCATAACTGGATGTTTCCGCTGGGAATTTTCGTCGACGTACTCGGCACCAAGGCGCTCGGGCATCATCGGATCGACCTGCATGGTGCCAACCTGCCAAGCACGACCGATCGAGTCCTTCATGTGGTACTCGATCTTCGGGCCGTAGAAGGCGCCTTCACCCGGCAACTCCTCCCAGCTTACACCTACTGTGCGTAGCGCGGCACGCAGGGCCTCTTCGGTGCGATCCCAGACTTCGTCACTGCCGATACGCTTTTCCGGGCGCAGCGCGATCTTCAAGGCAATGTTGTCGAAGCCGAAATCGGTATAGACCTTCATCGCCTGCTGGTGAAACGCCGTCACTTCCGACTCGATCTGGGCGGACGTGCAGAAAATATGGCCGTCGTCCTGCGTAAACGCACGCACACGCATGATGCCGTGCAGCGCGCCGGAAGGCTCGTTGCGATGGCAGCCACCGAACTCCGCATAGCGAACCGGCAAATCGCGGTAGCTATGTAGGCTGGTGTTGTAGATCTGTATGTGGCCGGGACAATTCATCGGCTTCACCGCGTAGGTATGTTTCTCCGACTCGGTGAAGAACATGTTTTCCTTGTAGTTGTCCCAGTGCCCGGATTTCTTCCACAGGCTCACGTCCATGATCTGCGGGCCACGTACTTCCTGGTAGCCGCTGCGACGATAAACGTTGCGCACGTACTGCTCGACCACCTGCCAGATCGCCCAGCCGTTGGGATGCCAGAACACCATGCCCGGCGCCTCTTCCTGCTGGTGGAACAGATCCAGCGCTTTACCAATCTTACGATGGTCGCGCTTCTCAGCCTCTTCCAGCTGGTGCAGGTAGGACTTCAGATCCTTGTCGCTGAGCCAGGCGGTACCGTAAACGCGCGTCAACATCGCGTTGTTGGAGTCACCGCGCCAATAGGCGCCGGCCACCTTCATCAGCTTGAACGCACGCAGCTTGCCGGTGTTTGGCACATGCGGACCGCGGCACAGATCGGTGAATTCGCCTTGCGTATAGAGCGATAGATCCTCGTTCGCCGGGATGCTCTCGATGATCTCGGCCTTGTAGTTCTCGCCAAGACCACGAAAGAACGCCACGGCTTCATCGCGCGACTTCACGCTACGCGTCACCGGCAACTGCTCGGCCACGATCGTGGCCATTTCGGCCTCGATCTTCACTAGATCGTCCGGGGTAAACGGGCGCTCATAGGCGAAGTCATAGTAGAAGCCGTTATCGATCACCGGACCGATGGTGACCTGCGCACCGGGGTACAGGCGCTGCACGGCCTGCGCCAGCAGATGCGCGGTGGAGTGGCGCAGAATCTCCAGTGCCTCAGGACTCTTGTCGGTGACGATCTGCAGGCTGGCGTCATGCTCGATCGAAAAGCTGGCATCAACCAGCTTTCCGTCGACCTTGCCGGCCAACGTCGCTTTGGCTAGACCGGCGCCAATCGAGGCAGCCACGTCTTGCACGGTTACGGGATGATCGAACGGCCGTTTGCTGCCGTCGGGTAGCGTGATTTCAATCATTTGGATTACCAGGAAG